>JAYWAM010000247.1:0-31239 GCA_043782425.1 Betaproteobacteria bacterium | reverse complement strand
TCGGTAATCAAGTTTTCGGTTACGCGTACGCAAAGCATCGTCGGCGCGTTGAAGTACCGTTCCGCTGGCATGCTCCGGCCACTGGAGTATCATTTAATCGCGCTTGATGTAGGCGGAAACAAGACGACCTTCCCGACTGGTAAAAATGGTGACTTTTATCTTGAAAACCTATCTGCTGGGACCCACGCTGCTTCGGTTCAGATCGGCAAAACCGCGTGCGTTTTTTCATTGACGATTCCTGCCAGCGCCGATGCATTCATTGTTCTTAACGAAATCCTGACTTGCGATGTGGCGCCTTAAACCCATGCTCAAACATCTGCTAATTTTTTCGCTCCTGGCTTTTAGCTCTAATGCTGCCTTGGCGCAGGTGACAACTTGCAATGGCAGCAGCGCCAGCCTGAACCTCGGCAGCTACCCGAGTTATAGCGCGGTCAGTGTTGATTCCAGCGGGACGTTTATCGTTACCTGCCGCCGCGATGGTGGCCCTTCGAGCACGCCGGTGACAGTGGGAATGGGGCCGAGCTTGAATTCCGGCAGTATTGCAAACCGGTTGGCAAAGCTGGTAGGCGGAAGTGATCTGCTCAGTTATAACCTTTATCGCGACGCTTCAAGACTCGCAGTGTGGGGCAATACCAATGGCGTCAATACTGTTACCCAAACCATTACCCTGGCAAATAATACCAGCGGTACTTTGACGTTCAATATTTTCTCCCGTATCAATGCCCTGCAAGACGTGCGCGCTGGAAGCTATAGCGACACTCTGACCATTACCGTCACGTTCTAAGCGATGCACATCTGGGTTGACGCCGACGCCTGTCCCGGCGTCATCAAGGAAATTCTTTTTCGAGCAGCCGAAAGACTGGAACTGATGCTGACCCTGGTCGCCAATCAGCCGTTGCGCATCCCCGCTTCGCGCTATATCAAAACGCTCCAGGTATCACGTGGTTTTGATGAGGCCGACAATGAGATCGCCGCGCGCGTGCAGCCGGGCGATCTGGTCATTACCGCCGATATACCGCTGGCAGCATCGGTGATACAGCGTGGCGGGCGCGCACTCGATCCGCGCGGCGAGTTTTATACACAGGACAACATCGAGGAGCGCCTCACCATGCGCACTTTCATGGATGAACTACGCAGCAGCGGAGTGGAAACCGGAGGGCCGCCGCCGTTCAATCACGCCGACCGTCAGGCCTTCGCCAATCAGCTTGATCGTTTTCTGCTGCGCTATGGCAAGGCGGGCGACCCAGCGTCGTAGATGGGTGTAACCCATCAGCCTTTCATACACCGCATGATATTCATAAGTCTATGACAACACCGGGCGCGCCAGTTGGCGATGAAGTGACAACGCCGTCGGTGAACCGGGGTGATGGGTTGCACCCATCCTACGGATTCCGGGTCACGCGAACCTTGAGAACAAATTTACCCTGCAAGTAGCCTGATTTTATTTGACATTTTGTTTGACTTTTCCCTCTTAACACCGTACTATTTCGCGGCGTTACGGGTCGGCGGTACGAGACCAACGCTGAAGGTCAACCTTGCTTCACCGTCTAGCGCATGGCGGGAGGCTTAATTGCAGCTTTGCTGCTACACCCACAAGGAGAATTGCATGCGCCATTACGAAATCGTTTTTATTGTCCATCCCGATCAAAGCGAGCAGGTTCCCGCCATGATCGAGCGCTACAAAGCGATGGTCACCACCGGCGGCGGAAAAATCCACCGCGTCGAAGACTGGGGCCGGCGCCAAATGGCCTACCCCATCCAGAAATTGTTCAAGGCACATTATGTGCTGATGAACGTCGAAATCAACAATGCCACCCTAGATGAACTCGAACACGCGTTCAAGTTCAACGATGCCGTGCTGCGCCACCTTACAATCACCATGTCGCAGGCTGTGACCGCGCCTTCGGTAATGATGAAAGAGGACAAGTCCAAGTCTGCCGATGCGCGCAGCGACGACGTGAAAGAGGCCAGGGAAGTGCCGCGCGATCCCGCGCCCGGCAGAGAAGAGGCTGCGGCTGTGTGACGCGCAACCAGTTTGTACTGGACGGAGAAGTGATCGAGGCTGACGCCCTGCGCCACACGCCAGCCGGTGTGCCGGTGATGAGCATAAAGCTCAAGCACGAATCGCAGCAGGAAGAGTCAGGTAAGACTAGCCCGGCGCATTTTGAAATCAGCGCAGTGGCATTCGGCGCGACCGCCATCGATTTATCGATCATCCGCGCCGGACAGACGCTTTCGGTCAAAGGATTTATGAACCGCAAGAACCGTTTCAGTGAATACCCGGTTCTGCATATTACGCAATTCAAGTTAATCTAAAGAGGTAAATTATGCCCCGCCCATCACCGCGTCGTGGCTTCAAGAAAGACGACAAGAAAAACCCGCGCAATCCGAATCGTGGATTGTTTCGCCGCAAGAAGTTTTGCCGCTTCACCGCTGAAGGTATCAAGGAAGTGGATTACAAGGATATCGATATTCTCAAGGAATTCGTCAACGAGAACGGCAAAATCATCCCGGCGCGTATCACCGGCACCAAAGCGCGCTATCAGCGCCAGCTCGGTATCGCCATCAAGCGCGCGCGCTTTTTGGCCTTGCTGCACTACACCGATCTGCATTGATTGATCGCCGCATTGGGAAATAGGAGAAAAACATGCAAATCATTCTGATGGAAAAAGTCATTAACCTGGGCGGTTTGGGCGATGTTGTCAAAGTCAAAGACGGCTACGCGCGTAACTTTCTCATTCCGCAAGGCAAGGCCAAGCGCGCTACCGACAGTAACAAGGCCGAGTTTGAGACACGCCGCGCCGACCTGGAAGCCAAAGCCGCTGAAACGCATACTGCCGCACAGGCGCGCGCCGAGAAGCTCGAAGGCTTGATGGTGCAAATCAGCGCCAAGTCGGGAGTGGACGGACGCCTGTTCGGTTCAGTGGGAAATTCGGACATCGCCGATGCGCTCAAGGCGCAAGGCTTTGAAATCAAACGCGCCGAAGTGTTGCTGCCCAATGGTCCCATGAAGGCTATCGGCGACTACCCGATCACGTTGCATCTGCATACTGACGTGAATGCGCATATCACCGTGTCGGTGCTGGGCGAAGCCGCGTAGTTTTTTTTCGCAAGCGTTCCAGACTAAGGGCTGCTGCGGCAGCCCTTTGTTTTTTATTGAAGTTTGCAAATCGTCCCCAGATTATTCCGGGGTTATCAACAAGCTTGTGCATTGTTGCTGATAAATTTAAGTGGGAAAATCCGGGCACGCGCATTTCCCCTCATAATAAGAACATTCGCAGACGTGCTTACACGCCGCGTTCGATGCAAGGAATAAATCTATGGCCAGTGTCCCCGCCGCACCGCAACGCGTTTCCTATCTTAGCCAGACAGCAAGTGACGCGCAGGTCGAGGCGATCAGGATGCCGCCGCATTCGCTTGAAGCCGAGCAATCGGTGCTCGGCGGCCTGATGCTCGCCAACGAGTCGTGGGACAAGATAGGCGACATCATCGCCGTCGAGGATTTCTACCGCCAGGATCATCGCCTCATTTATCAGCATATTTCCCGGCTGATAGAGCAGAACAAACCCGCCGACGTGCTGACCATAGCCGAATCGATGCAAATGAATGGCGAGCTGGCCGGCGCCGGCGGCATTCCATATCTGCACCTGCTGGCCGAAAGCACGCCCAGCGCAGCCAATATCCGCCTTTACGCCGAGATCGTGCGCGAGCGTTCCATCATGCGCCGTCTGGCGTGGGTGGGCACCGAGATCGCCGATTCGGCCTATCAGCCCGCCGGGCGCAACGCGCGCCAATTGCTCGATGAGGCCGAGTCGCGCGTGTTTGAAATCGCCGAGGCTGGCCAGCGCGGCGCGCAGGGTTTCCTTTCCATGAGCACGCTGCTGGCCGAAGTAATGACACGGCTCGACGATCTTGCCAAGAATCCTTCCGCCGTCACCGGCGTGGCCACCGGTTTTGTGGATCTCGATGAACGCACCTCTGGCATGCAGCCCGGTGATCTCATCATCGTCGCCGGGCGGCCGTCGATGGGCAAGACCGCCATCTCGCTCAACATCGCCGAGCACGTCGCCCTCAGCATCAAGCTGCCGGTGCTGGTGTTCTCCATGGAAATGGGTGGCACCCAGGTGGCGGGACGTTTTCTCAGTTCCGTCAGCCGTGTCGATCAACAGCGCCTGCGCACCGGGCGGCTCGAAGCGCGCGACTGGGATCGACTCAACGTCGCCCTCACCAAGCTCAACGAAGCGCCTATTCAAGTCGATGAAACCGCAGCACTCAATTCGCTCGAATTGCGCGCGCGTGCGCGACGCATGCACCGCCAGTACGGCGGCCTCGGTTTAATCGTCGTGGATTATCTGCAACTCATGTCGGCCTCGGGCGGATCGGGCGAGAACCGCGCCACCGAAATCTCGGAAATTTCGCGCGGCCTGAAAGCTCTCGCTAAAGAACTCAAGGTGCCGGTCATGGCGCTCTCACAGTTAAACCGCTCGCTCGAGCAACGCCCCAACAAACGTCCTGTCATGTCGGATTTAAGGGAATCAGGCGCCATCGAGCAGGATGCCGACGTGATCCTTTTTGTCTATCGCGATGAAGTGTACAACCCCGAAAGCGCCGATAAAGGCACCGCCGAAATCATCATCGGCAAGCAGCGTAACGGCCCCATCGGCACGGTGCGTCTGACCTTCATCGGACACAATACGCGCTTCGAGAATCACGCCGGGCCGAGCGGGTACTAAAGGAATATAAGTCCGGCAGGTGTGGTTCAAATTCCATTTCCAATAGCGTAAAACCAAATCCCCTCTCCCCGTTTTTGGGGAGAGGGGCAGGGGTGAGGGGCAGTTGCATACATGGTGATTTCAAAATCGATAAAGCCCGCCCGCCCCCTGTACGCCGAAATCTCCCGCGTAGCGCTGCGCCACAACTATCAGATCGCCAAGCAGTGTGCCCCCACCGCCAAGGCCTTCGCCGTGGTGAAGGCCAACGCCTATGGGCACGGCATCGACATTGCGGCAAAAGCGCTCAGCGCCGCCGACGGCTTCGCTACCGTTGAGATCGAAAGCGCGCTGCGTTTGCGCCAACTCGGCGTCACCCAACCCATCCTCATGCTGCAAGGTTTTTTTTCGCCCGACGAGCTGGAAGTGTTTGCGCAACACCAGCTATGGACAGTGGTGCATAACGCCGCTCAGATCGAAGTACTGGCGCGCGCGCAGCTCGCGCGACCCTTGGGCGTGTTCGTGAAAATGAACAGCGGCATGAACCGGCTGGGCTTCGCGCCCCAAGCTTTCCGCGCCGCAGTCGAACGCCTCGCCGCGCTTACGCAAGTGGCGCACATCACGCTGATGACGCACTTTAGCAGCGCCGATGAAAAAGACGGTGTCGCCGTGCCGTTAAAATGCTTTCGTGAACATTGCGCTGAACTCGCCTATCCCACCAGTCTGTGCAATTCCGCCGCCCTCATTGACTACAAGGAAGCGCACGGCGACTGGGTGCGCCCCGGCATCATGCTTTACGGCGCGTCGCCGTTCGCCGCGCGTTCAGCGCAAGCACTAGGCCTGCAACCCGCGATGCGTCTCAAATCGGAAATCATTGCCGTGCAAGACCTCAAGCCGGGAGATGCAGTGGGTTACGGCGCCACGTTTCGCGCCGACCGCCCGCGGCGCGTCGGCATTGTCGCCTGCGGCTATGCCGACGGCTATCCGCGCATCGCCAGGAGCGGCACGCCGATTGCCGTCGAAGGCGTACGCACGCGCACGCTAGGCCGCGTTTCCATGGATATGCTGTGCGCCGAAATCACCAACATCCCCAGCGCAGCCGTGGGCTCGCCCGTCGAGCTATGGGGCGCGTTGATTCCCATCGATGAGGTGGCGCAGGGAGCGGGCACCGTGGGGTATGAGCTGATGTGTACAGTCGCGCCGCGCGTGTTGCTGGTAGAGGTCGAATGAAATAAACATGGCCAAACAAAAAACTCTTTACACCTGCACCGAGTGTGGCGGCCAGGCGCCAAAATGGCAGGGCCAATGCCCGCATTGCCAGGAATGGAACACGCTGATCGAAACCATTGTCGAGGCCAGCGGCAGCGCGGCGCACCGCTTTTCTGCGATGGCCACGGGCGCGGGCGAGCGCGGCGTGGTGCAACGGCTCTCTGCCGTCAAGGCGGTAGACGTGCCGCGCAAGCTCACCGGCATGGCCGAATTCGACCGCGTGCTCGGCGGCGGGCTGGTGCATGGCGCCGTGGTGCTAATTGGCGGCGATCCGGGCATCGGCAAATCCACTTTGATGTTACAAGCGCTGTGCGCCATGAGCGGCGCAAGCTCGGTGCTCTACATCAGCGGCGAAGAATCGGCGCAGCAAATCGCGCTGCGCGCCAGACGGCTGGCCCTGGATAGCCACGACGTAAAACTGCTCACCGAAATAGAGCTGGAAAAAATCCAGGCCACCATCGCCAGTGAAAAACCAGAGATCGTGGTCATCGATTCGATTCAGACCATGTACTCCAGCGCGCTCACTTCCGCGCCGGGCTCGGTCGCCCAGGTGCGCGAGTGCGCCGCGCAGTTGACGCGCTTCGCCAAACACAGCGGCACCACGGTTATTTTCGTCGGCCATGTGACTAAAGAAGGCGCGCTTGCCGGGCCGCGCGTGCTCGAACACATGGTCGATACGGTGCTTTATTTCGAGGGCGATACGCATTCCTCGTTTCGCCTCATACGCGCGGTAAAAAACCGCTTCGGTGCAGTAAACGAGATCGGTGTTTTCGCCATGAGCGAAAAAGGATTGCGCGAAGTCACTAACCCTTCCGCTATTTTTCTTTCGCAGCACAGCAATGATGTTCCCGGCAGTTGCGTCATGGTCACGCAGGAAGGTACACGCCCGCTGCTGGTGGAAATCCAGGCCCTGGTCGATGAGTCGCATGGCAATCCCCGTCGCCTCAGCGTCGGGCTGGAGCAGAACCGCCTCGCCATGCTGCTCGCGGTGCTGCACCGCCACGCCGCTATCGCGTGTTTCGATCAAGACGTATTCATCAACGCCGTAGGCGGCGTAAAAATCGACGAGCCCGGCGCCGACCTCGCTGTGCTGCTCGCCATCGTTTCCAGCCTGAAAAACAAACCACTGCCAGCCAAGCATGTCGTGTTTGGAGAGATCGGCTTAGCCGGTGAAGTTCGCCCCGTGCAGCGCGGACAAGAGCGCCTGCGCGAAGCCGCCAAACTCGGCTTCACCCATGCCATCATCCCCAAAGCCAACAAGCCCAAGCAAGCTATAGCCGGGATCGAGATCACCGCCGTGGATCGGGTAGAGCAGGCGGTGGATTATTTTAGGAACGGCTGAGTTTCTCCGCCCCCCGCGTGCGGCAGAAGCAGGGATGTGGATTGCGGAAATTAGAACTGGGCACTATTGGCAAAAAATTGGGCGGTGTCGAATTTCTTAGCAAGGGCACCTCAAATAATTTGTCATTCCCACGGAAGTGGGAATCCATGTTTCTGCGAGCGAATACCCCGCCAGCGCCTGCACTTCGCGCCGTGTCTAGCCACGATCCTCGAGGGAATTCCTATTTCGATGCTATTGAAAAACGCCGTTTGCCTGCTTTTTTGGCTTGGTACATCGCTTCGTCCGCGAACCTCATTAGCGCGTCGCTGCTAGTTGCCGTCTCGGGGAAAAGTGCAACCCCAATACTTGCCGATATGTTGAGTGAGAGCGATCCGATAGGGAAGGGGATCGAAAGACTTTCCACCAATTTAGCGGCGACAAAAGCGGGACCTTCCTTCCCGGGCTGTATCAATATGACCGCAAATTCGTCGCCACCCATGCGTGCAGCAAGGTCACATTCACGTATGCTGATTTGAATACGGGCCGCAACAGCTTTCAACAATGCATCGCCAATTTCATGTCCATAGGTATCGTTAACCGCTTTAAAACCATCGAGATCGATATACAAGACCGCCAGATTACCGTTGATTCTTTTTGAAACTTTCAACTGTTGTTGGGTAAATAGGCTAAACAACGCACGATTTGCAAGCCCGGTTAGTACATCATGTTGCGCGTCGTGCTGGGCGCTGGCAAGAATCTCTGAAGCAATGATCAACGCCCTGCCCACTTCATCCGCCTCGATCAAACCCAGTGGAGGAACCTTTACTATCTCTCCCGCGCCGAGCGCTAACGCGGGCTCAGTCAAAGCGTGTATCGATTTGGCAATGGAGCCGCTAATCATCCTTGCCAGACTAAGGCTGGCGACTAACAGTACCGTTAACCCGAGTACTAACCACCAGAGTGAGATCCATAAATCACGGGTGAAACTCGCGGCGGGGATACCCATAGCCACAGCCCAATGGGAAACAGGTGAGCGGCTGAAAGCAGAAATGACTGAAATCCCCTCAAGAGTCTTGGTTTCAACCGAGCCTTCGTTGATCTCGGCCAGGCGCTTGAGTACGCCGGGCGCGCCTTTCTTGCCGATGAAGCGCGAATTATCATGGCTTCTGGCAACAATGGTCCCGCTGCTGTCATAGATGGCAATAATCCAGTCCTGCGGGAGCTTTTGCTGGGCCAGCAGATTCGACAAACGATCCGATAAGAGAGTAGCACTGACCTGGTAAGCAATGACATCACCGCGCCGTACCGGAACACCAATTGAAATCAAAGGCTCGCTATTGAGGCTGCCTAAGTAAAAATCAGAAATGACCGGGCGCCCAGTATCGAATATATGCTGAGCCTGAAGCGGATTATCGTACAAAGGAAGAGACTCGCCATACGGCCTACGCGTATCAATCAATTGCTGGCCGCTGGCGTCGCTCAGCGTAATCGCATTTGCGTTCAATTCGCGCAACGCCTCCTGCGCCTGGTCGTAAAAACCAGAGTAATTATTTTGTTGCAGAAGGCGCGAGGTCGCCAGTACGCGCAATCCGGATTCAACACTGGACAGATCCTTGTCCATTGTTGCCGCCAGCAAACGCGCCGTGGAAATTAAACTGTTTGTCTGTTGCGCCTTTTCCTGATGATAGTTATAGAAGACGCCACCCCCCGCCATCAGTGATATCGGCAACATGGAACCCAGTACCAGAAAAAACAAACGCGAACGAATGGTGGGCCGCATCGCCACAAATATCGAGATCAATAGAGTCGTTATCAGAAACAACAAGGCAAATCCGGCTATTGCCTCCGCCATCCAGGTGCGGTCAAGCGACTGCGGGGTCGCCATACAAATACTGCCTTCCGCAAAATTGGCAGCCACCATGCCGGTGTAATGCATGCCAGTGATTGCAGCGCCCATTGTCAGGGCGCCCAGTATTTTTTTTCCGAAAGCCGTTCTAATTGTTTCCAGGCGTAACTGAAAAGAGATCCACAGGGCAGCAGTGGAAGCGAGGATGGCAATCAAAATAGACAAAGAAAAATACAGAGGTTGGTAGGTAATGCGTGGCTGCATACGCATTGCTTCCATCCCGATATAGTGCATGCCTACGATACCAACCCCCATAAATACGCCTGCAATGGCCAGCCGGCGTTTACTCAAGCGGTCCAGACTTACCGTGTAAAGCGCCCATGCGGAAGCGAGCATGGCTACCAGCAGCGAAAGCAAGGTTAGGGGGACATCATATGAGATTGAGATCGGTAGCGAAAAAGCCAGCATGCCGATGAAATGCATGGCCCAGATCCCCGTTCCCAATGAAACTGCGCCACCGGCAAGCCAATATGGCGCGCTCTTGCCCGCGCGCGTCGCAGAAACGCGTGACGCGAGATCAAGCGCGACAAATGACGCAATGACCGCTATAACGATTGATAGCGTGACAAGGATGAAATCGTAACTCCCTAGCATTTTCTATTCATCCTACTTTCTCAAGAGGGCGCCGTTTGTCGAGCCGATATTATTTACAGTCGCTTTCAAGATACTGTTTGATGTAGCTGGCGTCTATGGAATGCCAGACTGTTTCTTTTGTCAGAGGCTGAGAAAATGATTTAGCTTCATACAGCGCCGTTGAAGCAATCATCAGTTTTTTGGATAGTCCGCCATTTTCATTGGTAAGTGACCAGGGCGAAGCGGGATCCAGTTGAGATTTGATCGATGGAATGACCAGCGTGGCGTAGGACTCCCTGGCCAGATCATGACTAAGCCGCAATTCCTTTTGAAGCATACGTATTACCATTTCAGGGTCTTTGCGTGCTGCTTCCAGCGCCAGCGCATGTACCTTCACCATCTTGCACCCCACGGAAGGATGCTGTTCCAGAAATTTAGGCCGAATCGCTACAGTTACCCCGCAAGGACCGCCACCTTGTACATAGTCGCTGTCAGTACTGGCAATCTTGAAGCCAGCCTCGCGCAATTGCAGGTCCCAAGGCCCCCATATAAAAGCGGTATCAATCTGATTGTTCTGCATAGCCCCCAGCAGCAAATTGGGCGCGAGATTGGAGACCTTGAGCGTGGAGATGGGTATCTGCGCCCGCTTGGCCGCAAGCACTACTGAGACTTCGGCGCAGGTACCGCTGGGTGCGCCGATGGCGATGGATTTTTTGATATCCCTGTAACTTCTAATTCCAGAGCGAGGATTCACCACCATGCTCATCTGACTGGAATGATCCATCGTCACCAGCACATACTTCAATGGAATCGCTTTACCCAGCATGAATAGTGTCGCCAATCCGGTCCACGCGATATCCACGTTGCCACTATTCATACCCGCAATGAGCGGTGCGCCAGTCGTAAACGGTGCAAAGTTTGGCGCCAGCCCGACTTGCTCAAACAATTTAAGGTCACGCGCCAGAAACAACGGCCAGTAGTTCGTTTGAGGATATCCGATATTAATGGGAATCAGACCAGTTGGCGCGTCAGGATTATTTTGCTGCGCCAAGGCACAAATAGGCAATATCACGCTAAGCGTAAGAATCGTGCTAAGAACTCGTATTAAAAGTCGGGTGACGTGAGTCAGCATATGAACCGGCATATATAGTCTTCTAGCCGCCATTGTTCCATAAAATGCGAGCCTTAAGACGATGGATATCGTCAGATCGCCAGTTCAAGAAAACTTGCGCTGAATAAGAAACCTGATGTGGCCGTGCTAAAGAAGGCCACACCCTTTCAGGCGCGGCCCGATTTAAAGAGCGTTACTGGCGGCGCGGATTGTCCGGTTGTCTATCGCGATAGTTGGGTACTCCGTCGCCGTCGCGATCACCACGGTTCCAGCGACCGCGTTCGAGGAACCAGCGATTGTCGCGTTCAACCCAGCGCGGCTCAACATAATGATGGCCAACGCGCTGGCGCTCCCAATGGCCGGTGCGCCATACATGTTTTTTGCCGCGATGGTCCCAATAGCCCGGTACCCAAAGGTAGCCGCGGCGCGCTGCGGGAACGACTTCATGACGCACGGCCGGCGGCGGCGCGTTGAAGTAGACCCCCACATCGGCGCGTGCCAGCGTCGGGACGGATATGCTTCCCAGCGATGTGGCGATCAATACAGCAAGCAGTGATTTACGAAATTTCATGATGGTCTTTCTCCTTGATATAGGCCCAGGCACATGCTCTGGACCTTTTGCGTTACGCGCATTTGACGCTGCTCCTCGAATGCCGACAAGCCGCGCCGGAACTCGAATAAAAACTTTATTCGCACGACGATTCCCGGTCTGTGCGATACAGCACATAAGGCTGCATCCCGGAAACCAGCCATAAGTAAATATACTCCGTCGCGAATTAGGGTGGTATAAGATTATTCCTACTCAGAATTGAGAGATGAAAATGGCGACGGCGAGTGTTGCTCGTAAAGACGGGCCAAAGGCTTTTAGCGATTTTGAAACATCCGGGCGCGCGGTGCTTGCGTTTCTACACAGACGCATGGGTTTCGATCTTTGGGTGGTCACTCGCACTGAGGGCGAAGATTGGATCGTGCTTCAGAGCGTAGATCATGGTTACGACGTGGCTCCAGGTACGGTTTTTCGTTGGGCCGATTCATTCTGCTCCCAGATGGTGAAAGGCAATGGCCCGCGCATTGCGCCGCTTGCGGAGGAAATCCCGGCATACGCCGCAGCGCCGATAGGGCGCCAAGTCGAGATCAAGGCGTATGTCGGCGTTCCCCTCGTCCTCGAAGATGGCAGCCTGTTTGGCACGTTATGCGCAATTCATCCCTCGTCCCAACCTAGGTCTATAGTCGAGGAGCAAGAACTCTTGGAACTGCTCGCAGCCATGTTGAGTGCGATTCTTCAGGCCGAACTTAGAATGACAAAGGAAGCTCGGCGCTCTGAGAAGTTGCAAGCGGAAGCGCTGAGCGACGCACTGACACACCTGTATAACCGGCGCGGCTGGGATGGTCTTTTGGCGGCTGAGGAGGATCGCTGTCGCCGCTACGGTCATCCTGCAGCAATCTTGATCGTCGATATAGATGAGCTAAAACTTGTCAATGATGTAAAGGGGCATGCCGCAGGTGACGCGCTCATCGTACGTACCGGTGCGGCGCTACGCCAGGCAGCACGGTCACTCGACATTGTTGCTCGCTTAGGGGGTGACGAATTTGGCATTTTAAGCGCTGAGTGTGATAGAGCTGGTGGAGAAGCGCTGCTCAAGCGTGTCAGGGCGACGCTGATCGAAGCGGACGTCAAGGCCTCAGTTGGCCTCGCTATGCGCAACCCTGCGTTAGGACTCAAGGGCGCCTGGGAAGCGGCTGATCAACTGATGTATGAGGAAAAGCGCGCACGTTGATCGAGCTTGGATTCTAATCTATTGAGCGTTTCCTAATTGGTGACAGCCCCACCCTCACCCCCGCCCTCTCCCGCCCAAGCGTGAGAGGGGGTTTTCTCCCTCTCCACCGGAACGGGGGAGAGGGTCGGGGTGAGGGGGTCGTGGAATCAAGAAACTGTCGTGAAATAGGAAAAGATCAAAAGTTGCGTCTAAGGTGGTGTGCTGACCTTGCGCAATTTCCGCTTCGGTGCAGCCAGACCAGTCGGCTTGGCGTCAAGCCCGTTCAGGTAAATGTCGATCATATGTCCGGCTTCCCGGGCGAGATCAAAGTATTCTGGATCCAGCAACCAGTTGGCGATCAGACCGTCGATCAGCGCATGCATGCCGATGGCGGCGCGCCGCGCGTTGGTGCGCGCAGGCAGGTGGCCACGTTTGATCGCGTTCTTGATGCCCAGCTCAACCTGAGCCAGGCATTGCGCGCGGCTTTTGAGGTGGCGTTCCTTCAGCGGCAGCATGTCATCGACGTATTCGCACTTGTGACACACAATGTCGAACACGCGGCGCATCTGCGCATCCGTGGCGGTGCGTTTCAGGACGTTAACGGCAGTCGCGCGCAGATGAAACATCGGGTCTTCAAGGGCAGCATCCCCTGACTTCTGCACCATGTTTTCCAGCGGCAGCGTAACGCGCTCCATCATCGCATCAAACAGATCGCTTTTGTTTTTGAAGTGCCAGTAGATGGCGCCGCGTGTCACACCTGCCGCTTGTGCAATCTCCGACAGCGAGGTGCGCGACACCCCCTTTTCATTAAACACATGTTCCGCCGCATCGAGCAGCAGATGGCGAGTTTCCTGCGCCTCTTCCTTGGTGCGTCTTACCATTTCCGTTCCTTTGCTTGACATACATTCGTGCGTGTATGTATCATGCGCCAGATTGACGCTTGCCGCAAGCGCGATAAAAGCTAATATGCAGTTCGCGGCGCTATCTAGCAAGTAAGTTCGTACGGTAGGTTTTGCACCTGCCAGCCCATCTTTTGCGCTGATTTCAGGGATTTAGAAAGGTAATACACCATGGCTTCGTCTTCGCTCCCCTCAACATCCTTTCTTTTCAGAGCGTTTGCGCGCAGGGCAGAGATGGCCGCAACGTTAGCTATGCTGCTCGCCGCCTGCGGGCAGGGGCCGCCTGGCGGGTTTCAAGGCATGCCGCCCGCAGCGGTCACGGTTGAAGTGATCGCCTTGCGCGATGTGACGGTGGACTATGAATATGTCGGCCAGACGGCCGGTTCGCGAGAAGTGGAAATTCGCGCGCGCGTCAATGGCATCGTGGAAAAACGTCTGTACGAAGAAGGTACGGTGGTGAAAGCCGGGCAACCTTTGTTCAAGCTGGACGCTGCCGCCTATGCGGCGGTCGCAGCGCAGGCCGAAGCCGCACTGGCCAGCGCGGATGCCAACTTGAAATTGGCCGAGCGCGAGCACGCACGCATGCAACCGCTCATCGAAGTCAAAGCCATCAGCCAAAAGGAATGGGATCAAACCCTCTCGGGCCTGGACATCGCGCGCGCGCAACACAAAGAAGCGCAGGCGCGTCTGGTGACGGCGCGGGTGGATTTGGGTTACACCAACATCACAGCGCCCATCACCGGCGTGATCGGCCGCGCATTGAAAGTGGAGGGCGCGCTCGCCAATGCCAGCGGTGGCGACAGCCTCCTGGCCACCATGGCGCAGACCAACCCGATGCACGTCAACTTTGCCATTGCTGAGAATGAAAAAACTAATCTACAAAATGAAATTGCCGCGGGCGCCTTGAAGCTGCCCAAGACAGGTTATGTGGTCAAACTGAAAAGTGCGGAAGGCCAGTGGCTGAAGCCGCTTGGTAAGCTCGATTTCTCTGACTACAAAGCCGATGCCAACACCGGCGCCTATGCCGCGCGCGCCACTTTCGCCAATGGTGAAAATGCCCTGCACCCTGGGCAATTCGTGCGTGTGGTGTTGACTGGGGCGACACGTCCTGGCGCCATTGCTGTTCCGCAGCGCGCGGTGCTCGATGGCCCGATGGGTAAGTTTGTGTATGTCGTTGGCAAGGGCAAAGATGGAAAACCCGCAGCCGAGCCGCGTCCCGTCGTACCGGGTGAGTGGGTCGCGCTGGATGGCAAGGAAAAAAATGCCTGGATTATCCGTGAAGGCTTGAAGGCGGGAGATCCCGTTGTGATCGACGGCATGGCGCGAATATTCGCGCCGGGGCAGCCTCTGGCGCCCATGACACCGGAAGAGGCGGCAAAAGCGGCGCAGCAGCCTGCCGAAAAATCTGCTGAGCCTGACAAGAAATGACGCGCAGTGAATGCGCCGCTCATGCTGTGCCTGCGAAGCCGGGTAGGGTGCGCACCTTTTTGTGCCCACGCGCTGAGCTGTCGTGAATTTAAAAATTCTCTATAAGAACGAACAGTAAATAGAAAGCTCAACCATGTTCTCGCGCTTCTTCATAGACCGGCCCATCTTCGCTTTCGTGATCTCGATATTTATCGTGATCGCGGGTCTCGCATCAATACGCTCGCTGCCCATTGCGCAGTACCCGGAAATCTCGCCGCCGGTGGTGCAAGTCATCGCCGTTTACCCCGGCGCATCGGCTGAGGTGATCGAACAAACCGTCGCGGCCCCCATTGAGAATGCGCTCACCGGCATCGAAGGGCTGATGTACATGGCCTCGACATCCACCTCCAACGGCACCGTCACCATACAGGTCACTTTCGAGATCGGCACCGACCCCGACAGGGCAGCGCAAAACATCAACAATCGCGTCAAGCAAGTTGAGGCCAAGCTACCGCAGGAAGTGCGCCGCCAGGGCGTGATTGTCGAAAAGGGCTCGTCGGCTTTTCTGCAAGTACTGGCGTTCTTTTCGCCAGACGGCCACTTCGGCGATCTGTATATATCGAACTACGTCACGCTGAATGTGCTCGACAACATCAAGCGCATTCCCGGCACCACCAGCGTGCAGATTTTTGGCGCCAAGGACTACGCCATGCGCATCTGGCTGAAGCCGGACCGCATGACACAATTGCGTGTCGCCGTGGACGATATTGCGCGCGCCCTGAATGAGCAGAACGCGCAGTTCGCCGCCGGCAAGATCGGCCAGACGCCCACTGTCGTCGGACAGGAGATGGTCTATACCATCACCACGCGCGGCCGCCTTACCACGCCGGAAGAATTTGAGCAGGTGATCGTGCGCGCCAATCCCGATGGCAGCACGCTGCGCCTGAAAGACATCGCGCGCGTGGAACTGGGCGCAAAGGACTATGACTTCATCGGCCGCGTTAACGGCAAACCCGCCACCCTGGTCGGCATTTTTTTGCAGCCGGGCGCCAATGCGCTCAGCGTCGCCGACGAGGTACACGCCACGCTCACCAAACTCAAGGCGCGCTTTCCAGAGGGCCTGAATTACTCCGTGCCTTACGACACCACGCGCTTCGTCAAGGTATCCATACGCGAAGTGGCGAAAACGCTGGCCGAGGCGATGGCGCTGGTGTTCCTCGTGGTGTTCCTGTTCCTGCAAAACTGGCGCGCCACGCTGATCCCCTTCGCTGCCGTGCCGGTTTCATTGATCGGCACCTTTGCCGGACTCATGGCGCTGGGCTATTCGATCAATACGCTCACGCTGTTCGGCATGGTGCTCTCCATTGGTATCGTGGTGGACGACGCTATTGTCGTACTGGAAAACGTCGAGCGCATCATGCACGAGGAGGGTCTTTCCTCGCGCGAAGCGGCCATCAAGGCGATGCAGGAAGTGACCGGCCCGGTCATCGCCATCGTGCTGGTGCTGGTTTCGGTGTTCGTTCCCATCGCCTTCCTCGGCGGTCTGACCGGTGAACTCTATCGCCAGTTCGCGGTGACCATTTCCATCGCCGTCATCATCTCCGGCCTGATCGCGCTCACCATGACGCCTGCGTTGTGCGTGGTGGTGCTGCAAGGCCAGGCGCGCGCACCGGGACGTTTTTTTGCCTGGTTCAATGGCTGGTTTGCGCGCGTCACGCAGCGCTATACCGCAGGCGTACTGTGGATGATTAAGCGCGGCGCCCTGGGCGTGGCGCTTTTTCTCGGCATGGTTGCCATCACCGCCGGGCTGTGGAAAATCACCCCCGGCTCGCTGGTGCCCGATGAAGATCAGGGCTACTACATTGCCGCTGTTTTTCTGCCCGAGGGTTCTTCGCTGCAACGTACCGACAAGGTGACGACCGAAGTTGTGGCCGCCATCCGCTCCAATTCGGCCAACGAATATGTGATTGCCTTTACCGGATTCGATTTCCTGGGCGGAGGCTACAAGAACAGCGCCGCCACGATCTTTGTCACCCAGAAACACTGGGATGAGCGCAAGGTCGGCGTGCAGCAACTAGTGGGTGAGTTCTTCATGAAAACCGGCGGCATCAAGGAAGCGCTGGTGCTCGCCTTCGCGCCGCCGCCTATCTTTGGGCTGGGCAACACCGCAGGCTTCGAGGTTTATCTGCAGAACAAGGGCGAAGGCGGCGCAGCCAAATTAGCGCAGACGATGTACGGCATCATGGGGGCTGCCAGTCAAAGCAAAGTGCTGGCGGGCGTGCAGACATTGTGGAAGCCCGCATCGCCGCAACTCAATGTCAATGTTGATCGTGAGAAGGCCAAGGCGCTCGGCGTACCGCTCGATGCCGCCTTTAATACGCTGGCCGCCACGCTGGGCACTTACTACGTGAATGACTTCAACAAATACGGTCGCGCCTGGCAGGTGTTGATGTCCGCAGACAGCCAATACCGCAAGCGACCAGACGACATCGGGCGAATATTTGTCAGGAGCGAGCGCGGCGCGATGGTGCCGGTGTCTGCTTTCGCCAAGGTGGAATATTCCGCCGGCCCGGACACGCTGGAACGCTATAACAACCTGCCGGCGGTAAAGTTGCTGGGGCAAGCGGCACCTGGGCATTCGTCGGGCGAAGCCATTGCAGAAATGGAAAAAATCGCCGCGCAAGTGCTGCCCGCCGACATGAGTTACGACTGGACTGGTTCGTCGTTCCAGGAAAAGCGCTCATCGGGAACCTCAAGCGTCGCGTTGCTGCTGGCGGCGTTGATGGCGTTTCTGATCCTGGCGGCGCAGTATGAGAAATGGTCGCTGCCATTATCGGTGCTGCTTGCCATGCCGTTCGGTGTGTTCGGCGCGCTGGTTGCGGTGTGGATCGCGCGGCTCACCAATGACGTTTACTTTCAGATTGGCCTGGTGACATTGCTCGGTCTCGCCGCCAAGAACGCCATCCTGATTGTGGAATTTGCGGTGTACAAATCGCAGGAGGGCATGTCCGCCTCTGCCGCCGCGCTGGAAGCCGCACGCCTGCGCTTTCGCCCTATTCTGATGACTTCGCTCGCGTTTATTCTCGGCGTGACGCCGCTGGCGTTTTCTTCCGGCGCTGGCGCCGGAGCGCGCCATTCAGTGGGCACCGGCGTCATGGGCGGCATGTTGGCGGCAACCTTCCTCGCCATTTTTTTTGTGCCGCTGTTCTACAAGGTCATCAGCGAGTGGAAATTGAAGGAGGATAAATCCGCAGAGGCGATACGCAAAGAAGCCGAGCACGGTCGCATCTTGCACACCCACGCGGCGGCGCATACGCCGCATCACAATCCCGCCGCAAAGGGAGGCGCAGATGACTAAGTATTATTTCTCAGCTCCTAAGCCGCGCACAACTCGCCTGTTTGTAATCGTCGCGTCCGCCCTGCTTTCAGCCTGCGCGGTTGGGCCTGACTATCAACGTCCCGCGCAAGACCTGCCGCAAGCGTGGGGCGCCGCCCCGGCTGGCGCGCTCCAGGCAGTGAGTGCTGCGGCGCAGTGGTGGAAGATTTACGCTGATGCCACGCTCGATCAATTGATGGAAGAAGCCTTCGCCCACAACGTAGACATCGCCATTGCCGCCGCGCGCGTCGCCGAAGCCGAAGCGCAGTATGGGCTGGCGCGCAGTGATCTGATACCCACTATCTACGCTGACGGGGGGCGCAGCCGCAGCCGCATGTCGGAGCGCAGCAGCCAGTTCCAGGACAACATGCCGCTCACCACGACCAACAACCGCGCCGCGCTGAATATTTCTTATGAGCTGGATTTCTGGGGCAAGTATCGCCACGCAAGCGAAGCCGCCAAGGCGGAATTGCTGGCCACCGGCGCCGCGCGCGCTACGCTGCGCGTTACGCTCGCCGCACAGGTGGCGCAGGGCTACTACAACCTTCTCGCACTCGATGCGCGCGTCACCGCCACGCAACGCACCATAGCGCGTGGTAAAGAGGCGTTGAGTCTGCTTACCCAGCGTTTCGAGGCCGGCATGATCTCGCAGTTTGATCTGCAACAACGCAGCGCCGAGGTCGATGCCGTGTTAGCACAATTGCCGCCGCTGGAAGTGCGCCGCTCTGCGCAGGAACGTGCGCTGGCAGTGTTATTGGGCCGTAGTCCACGCGCCGTGATCGAAGAGACCATTGCGCGCGGCGGCGCGCGCGCCAATGCTTCCACGCTGCCGCTGACGGCCCCCGCCGGGCTGCCATCTGATCTGCTGCTGTCGCGCCCCGACCTGCGTGAGGCTGAGCAACGCCTCATCGCCGCCAACGCGCGCATCGGCGTGGCGCGCGCCGCGTACTTTCCTTCCATCACGCTCACCGGTTCGCTCGGTAGCGAAAGTGCGGCGCTGACAGACCTGTTCAGCGGCCCGGCACGCACCTGGAATTTCGCCGGCAACATCACCCAGGCGCTGTGGGGATCGGGCCGCCTCATGCGTGAGGAAGATCTGGCGGAAGCGCGTCAACGCATCGCCGTTGCGCAGTATCGCGGCGCCATCGCCAACGCTTTCCGCGAAGTGCAGGATGCCGTGGCGGCCCAGGTCAGTGCGCGCGAAGTATTCGAGGTGGAAACGCGCCGCGTCGCCACGCTCACGCAAGCTTACGGGCTGGCTAAACTACGCTACAGCAACGGACTTTCCAGCCTGCTCGACGTGATCGACAACGAACGCGGGCTGATCGCCGCCGAACACAACCGCATCGAAGCCGAGCGCGCCTTGCGCGCCGCCATTGCTGATTTGTATAGGGCGTTAGGCAGTGGTACGGCGCCGGATCGCCAGGATGGTGTTCCTATTTCTTAGGAGTCGGGATAGGCAGAGTGTTGTGATAGCTTCCACCGCAGGCCGGGCATTTGTAACATGAATGTGCTACATTGCAATCAGCAAGGAGCGCGTTATGACTACCACCACTATTCGACTTTCCGATGAACTCAAAGCTAAAATTGCGCGCGCCGCCAAGCGTGCGGGAACCACGGCGCACAATTTTATTCTGGAAGCTATCGCCGAGAAGGCCGAGTTGGCAGAACAACACAACGATTTCCTGGCGGCTGCCGAGACACGCTACGCGGCTATCGTCGCATCTGGTCGAACTATTCCCTGGGTAGACATGCAGCGCTACCTGAAAGACAGGGTTGCAGGAAAGAAAGCAGCCAGTCCAGTTGCGAAGAAGTTGGCGCGCTAGGCCGTTTAATGTCGCGAATCGAGCTGGCGCCGGAGGTTGCGGATGATTTTGATCGCATTCTCGATTATCTCGCCCAATACGAAGTCGAGGATCGCGCTGGGCGCATCGGCGAAATCATTCAGGCGATCAATGTGCTTGAACACAATCCGATGATCGGCAGGCCGGTGCCAGGCAATATGAACGAGCTGGTCATTGGCCGCCAAGCGCACGGCTATGTGGCGCTTTATCGCTATGTCGCCGCAATCGATAGCGTATTCGTGTTGGCCATTCGTAGTCAACGAGAAGCCGGGTACGTGCGCAAATGACAACTCGAGGTGGGAGCAACGAGCCATGTTCTGATGCGCGCAGTGGATGAAATTTCTGCATTCATCGTTTGTTCCACCGCTGTGGAACAGGCATTGCTCACGCGCAAGACTGAGGGTACATGTGGCGCGGTAAAGACCGATAAGATGCGCGAAACAACACAGTTTAATGGAGCAGGAAACTCCCGGACATGAAAATAGCCATACTCGGTGGAGGCGTTGCCGGAGTCAGCAGCGCCATTGCACTCAAGCAGAAAGGCTTCGACGTCAGTATCTACGAAAGGCACGAGTCCGCATCGAATGTTGGCGCCGGCATTGTTGTGTGGCCGAATGCGGCATATGTGCTTGAACAGCTCGGAGTACTGAACGAAATTGAAGCCGTATCCGGGCATCCGACAAGAATGTGTAGACTATCGAGCACCAACGAAAATTTGGGTGCGATTGATATTGAAAAGATCAACAATCATATGGGGTATCCCAGCTTTTCTATTCTCAGGAGCGATTTTCAGAACGTCCTGATATCAAAGCTTGAGTCCTTGGGGGTTGTCATCCAGTACGCGCATGCAGTGACCAACATAGAAACCAAGAATCCAGGCCAAGCGGAAGTCCATTTCCAAAATGGAGCGAAGATCACTGCCGACGTAGTTATCGGAGCAGATGGACGCATGGCTTCTTACGCTCGTCGCTATGTGTATGGTGACAACGCGCCCGTCTATCAAGGCTTTATAAACTGGATTGGCGTCTATGAATCCGAAGAAGAATCTCTGGACGAAACCGCAGTGGCGGATTACTGGGGCGTCGGCGAACGGTTCGGGATTGTTCCAGTGACGAAACACAAAGCCTATTGGGCCGGTGGCGTCGCCTGCGCCGACATCGGCCCAAGAAATCAGGCTGAATATAAAGCGGAGCTGGGTTCTATTTTCTCAGGCTGGCCGCAACCGCTTCAAATGATGATTGATCACACGCCTGTCGAACAGATCAATAAGATTTACGTGCATGACCACGATCCCATCCAGACGTGGCACAAAAACAACCTGATTGTAATCGGCGACGCCGCCCATGCCCCTTTGCCTACATCCGGCCAAGGCGCCTGCCAGGCCCTGGAAGATGCGTGGCACCTTGCAAGCATACTAAACGACAACCCGCACGATTTACAGCAAGCTTTTGTAAAATTCACTGAGATTCGCTTCGCAAAAACACTCGGAATCATTGTGGCTGCGCGAGATTTTGCTGCATCATTGTTCAATCGGGATGAAAAATTCTGTATGGCAAGAAACGAAAAGAGCAGAAATACGGACTTTGCCAAAGTGGCCGCAGCCATGTCCCGAGGTTGGTCTCAGCACTTGCCACTCAATGGATAACGACATCAACCCGAAGATGCAAAAGCGCCGCTTCTCTCTGCCTTTGCACGCCGATTATGGCGATTGTTAGGCCACATCAACTCGTCCATGTCTATGCCGACCGCTACAAAACCCCACACCGCCGTTGAGTTGTAATTTGATTCCATACACTGTTCAACGAATAGACCATCTCGTGCTGCGAGTACGAGACCTTGGGAGATCAGTCGCTTTCTACGGTGAAGTACTCGGGTGCAACGTCGTCAAACGACGAGATGATCTTGGCCTAATTCACATTCGTGCTGGTGCATCCATGATTGATCTCGTCGCCGTCGATGGTCTTCTTGGGATTGGCGGCGGTGCTGCCCCAGGAGCCGAGGCCAGGAATGTTGATCACTTGTGCCTGCGTATAGATCCATTCAACGAGCAAGATATTATCCAACACTTGGCGTTGCACAGGCTTCGACCGCTTGGCCCAGCAACAGTTAACTTTGGCGCGGAGGGAGATGGTTTATCCCTCTACTTCAATGACCCAGACGGAAACATTATTGAGCTTAAAGGTCAGTCGGATGTATCGACATCCTGTGAGGCCTAATTTAGATCCCATGAACATCTCGCACCCATCGAACCGCGTCCTCTTCAGCACTGAAGGACTGCGCGCATATGAGCTCGATGCGAGTGATGTCGCCACGCTCCAGAGCTTCTTCACTGCAAACCCTGAGTTCTTCATCTCGGTGTGCGGCATGCCGCCGCGCGAGGACGAGGCGCAACGAAAGTTTGACGACCGGCCTCCACAAGGCATGCCCTTCGAGAAACTATGGATCATCGGCTTCACCGACGATAGCGAACGCCTTGTCGGAATGGCCTCTGTCCTGTCCAACTTCCTGGCAGAGCACGTCTGGCACATCGGCCTATTCATAGTCGAAACGCCAATGCACGGCACAGGCAAAGCGGGCCAGATGTATCGCCACCTCCAGGACTGGATGAAACTGAACGGCGCACGGTGGATCCGTTTAGGCGCCGTAGTAGGCAACGCGAAAGCGGAGCGCTTTTGGGAGAAGCTCGGATACACAGAGGTAAGGCGCAGAACTGGCGTCCAAACGGGCAATCTGACCAGCACCATTCGGGTGTTTGTAAAGGCCTTGGGCGGGGGCACGCTCGGTGAATATCTACAGCTCGTCGAGCGTGATCGCCCCGAGTCACTGCTTCCCTAGACCGCGCTCCAATTCTTCAATCAAGCGGACACACAACGGCGCGGCGCGGTCTCTCGCACCATCAGGGCAGGCGGCGTCGTTGTGCGCCCGCTCTTGTCAATAGTTAGCCTTTTTCAACCCCCAACGGAGGTGCTGTGCTCTCTGAAATATTCATCGAAGAGTTTGCGAGAGAATGGATCGCAGCTTGGAACAGCCATGACATCGAGCGCATCCTGGCGCATTACGAGGAAGCGTTTGAATTCTCTTCACCAGTACTGGCGAAGGTCAGCCCTGTGTCAGGTGGCAAACTCACTGGAAAGGCCGCTGCTCGTGCGTATTGGTCCAAAGGTCTTGCCGCTCGTCCAGACCTGCACTTTGAGACCGTCACTGTTCTCAAGGGCGTTCAGAGCGCGGTCATTTATTACACTGGTTTGGGCGGTAAGCTTTGTGCTGAGTTCTTTGTGTTTGGCGCAAGCGGCAAGGTCGCATCATCGCATGCCCATGGTGCGTAGTCCGCAGAGCGCGATGGTGAACAACTAGCCTGCACAAGGATTGTTGAGTTGAATGCAGGCATGGCTGCTAAATAGGCATGACTTTTTCTATAAAAAACTGCCTGCGCAGGTAGGAAAGGGCGCAATCCGTTAAACTACGCTTTGCGCGCTGTCACCAGCCGGGTTAAGCTGCGCTCCTTTAAGTCAAGGAATGCTGCGGCGGTGCTGCTGTTTTTGAATGCTACAAAGGAGGGATATATGCGCCTTAGCCGCGTAAGTTTTTTTGCTGATTTCTACATTTATCCCACGCTTGCCGCAGCCCTCGTCGGAGTAGCCTATGCGGCCGCTCCCAGCCAATGGTCGGCAAGCTGTATTGCGGTTTTGATCGGAGCTAGCGTTTGGACTCTAGTCGAGTACCTGTTGCACCGCTTTGTATTACACCGCGTTCCATGGATTAAGGAACAGCACGAAGCGCATCACAACAGCCACAAGGAGCTGATAGGTACGCCGACCTGGCTGAGCCTTACGCTGACTCTGGCTTCTGTGCTGCTTCCCGCAACCCTGTTAACCAATCTGGCGCTTGGCAGCGGCTTTACAGCAGGGTTTATGCTCGGCTACTTGTGGTATGTAGCAGTACACTACGGCACCCACCATTGGAGCGCCAAGTCTGGCAGCTTATTCTCCCGTCTCCAGCGCCGCCACGCCGTGCACCATCACTACGATGTAATGGGCAATTTCGGTGTATCGAGCGGCTTGTGGGATTACGTGTTTTTGACCAACGTCACCATACGCGGTAAAGCCTCTCGCGCCTGAGAGCAAGCGTTGGTTACGGCGCTACGGCAAGCTCGACAAAGATGAAATCGTTTAGGAACGGATTGCTTGGCGTTGGCCTGTTTTTTATTTGGCATGGACTCAATGCCCAAACGGGCAGTGTCGAATGTGTGGGTACTACATTGCTGGTGCCAGAGCACTCCCAGGTTATTTCTGAGACTCGTCCATTGGTGGTGTGGCAAACCGCAACGCAACAGCGCTCTCACATTGTCCTTGAAGCCCGAATACCGGAACGTGAATTGGTACAGCGCATCGATACCGAATCTGTGGGAAATTCGATCAAGGTTCCACAAGAGTTGACCAGCTATCGGGCGAATGTGAAGGTTGCTTTGAGCGTGCCGTGTGTTACTGCTGAAAAATCCAGCCAGACTCAGACGACAAATATGCGCTTCTACATCGATACCGGACTCGCGTGCTTACCGCCGACTAGTTTTACTCAACAAGCGCCTGGAAAAATTGCCTGGTCCAAAACTTCAACAAGCGATACCGTCGAGATAGCGCTATTCCGGGTAAGCGATTGGAAAGAAATGGCGAGGACACGCACGTCCTTGACGACATACGAAATGGCGGGTGTCAAAGACTTTCCTTTAGTTGCGGTAGCGCGATCAGTCTGCGGCAAAGCCTTGAGCGCACCGGCATTCGCGTATTACTGAGCCTTGCGTGTTTGCTCTACACGCCTGTTATAGCTTGTCATTCCCGTGGCAACGGGAATCCATTTTCAACACCTTGGCGGACAAGTCCGCCCTAATCAGGTAGGTTGGGTTAGTGGTTTTATTGCGTAACCCAACAGGTACAAGCCTCAGCACCGACGCATGGGCAGCACATATCGATACCGGCGAGAATTGTTTTTTGTTGGGTTACGGCACAGCCCGCGCCTTACCCAACCTACTTATCTTTTCGAGAGTCGGCGCTCAATTGCCCGATTGCCGATGCGCCGCCCGAGTTCCAAGCCTTGGTCGTTATCGCTCGTAAAATGAATGCCACCGTAAAGCCTGGAGAGGGCGGCCTGTTCCGCCATCCGATCCACTTCGGATTTTCTGGACGGAACAAAATGTCCGATCACCGTCGAAGCGGCGCCGGAAATAGTTGCGTGGCCTGAAGGATAAGACGGAAACGCCGGCGTCAGGATGTGAGGGGCGAACTTGGGATCGAGTTTTTCCTGGATGACCGAGATCGGCCTGACGCTCCACCAAGTGTATTTTGCTTTCCAACAAGCAATAAAAGCATCGGCCAGCGCAGTATCCAGCGCCGCAAAGAGCCGCAGCCGTTCTCGAAGGTTAAGTTTTTCTTCCTGCGCAATCTTGAGCGCGACCTTATTCCAGACGCCCCCCGGTGAGACGGTGCCAAGATCCAGATTCCATTCCTCGGCGATGCGCTTTTGCTCTGCGGTGAGCTTGTCTGTGACGGTTTTTACCTGTTCTACTTCTTTCCAAAATTCCTTGCTGCCATATTCAAGCGGCGGTGGAGGTTGAATCTCGGCGCTATCCCGAAGATTCCACGTTTGCCACGTGCCCGCCATCGGTTCGGCGGGGTTATAGATGAGTAGCGGCGGGGTCGCGCGCCAGATGTGGGGCGCCGCCTTGGGCCGATTGTTGGGGTTCCATGTGGCATCGGCGCCATCGTCGCGCGCGCGTCCGATGGCTGCGGCCGCCACCTGATTACCGGTCAGCCAGGCCTTCTGCGCTTGCGCGTCGCTAATGGCGGCGTGAACTTTCAATTGAGTGATTTCCGCAAACCCCATCGCTTCGATCTTATCCTGCGCCTCCTGGGGGAAAAAGTAGCCAAGCGTGGTCGAAGCTGCGCGGTGTAGCCCGATGACAACCGCCTCTTCTGCGAGCCCATTGCGCACGGCAAGGGTCATGGCATCGTCCATAGCAGCATGCACATAGGCCAGCACGCGCGCGGCGCGCAGCGGGTTTAACTGATACTTGATGATAAGGTCGAGCGTCGCCTGCGTCCAACGATCAGGTAAACGTGTAGCCGATCCTACCTGCTCAGGTAGGGACAGAGCGTTCTTTTTCGTATTAAATGCCGGGGCGGGGGCGAGCGAAACGTCGGGCTTCTTAGCGTAACTGAACCATAACGAATCATCGGCTAAGGCGGCGCCCGTTGTGGCGAAGAGGATAGTCGCCGTAAGCAGCGCGAGTTGAGCACAGGTATAGGAGCGTCGGTTGTTAGAACAAATAGCGCTTGAAGTTTTCATCAATATCATGTTAACGTAAAAAAGAATTAACAATTGTTTTCACGAAAATGTAGTTGTCACGAAGTTGTAAACGATTCACTGTAAAGATGCGCAATGCAGGCCGTCATGGGGTGCACGGTCAAGCGAAAAAATCTACGCATAGGGAGTTTTGTGACACGCTTTCACCGAGTCTGCGCATTGTGCGCACTGATCGTCGTGACGCTTTTTGCGGCGCTTTCCATTCCTGCGCACGCCGCTCGCGAGACCTATGGCTACGATGCGCTTGGGCGTCTGGTGCGTTACACCGATCCTCAAGGCAAGATCACCGAGTACGTGTACGATCCGGTCGGCAATATCCTCAGCGTCACACTGACCAATTCTCAGAGCCAGCAAAATCCGCAGGTAACGTCAGTTGTGCCAGATACTCTCCGGCGCGGTGAAACCAAACCGATCACTATCAGTGGCGCCAATCTTAACAACGTCACCGTCAGCGCATCGCACGCCGGTATGACGCTGTCGAATGTCATCACAGCGGCGACCCAGGTCACGCTCTCGCTGGCAGTGGCCGATACCGTGCCGCTAGGCGCTGCCAAACTCTCGCTATCCAACGGTCAGGCTATTGCGGACGCCAACCTCACCATTCAACCGCGCCTGCCGACCTTAAACGCAGTGCCCGCGCCGCTGGCCGTGCCGCCTGACAATGTGGCGCGCAACTTCACGCTTGCTCTGAGTGAGGCAGACGTTATCGCTCACACGGTTTCTATTGCCGTCGATCAAACCAACATTGCGACGGTTTCTCCCGCATCGATCACCTTTGCCGCCGGTGAAACCACGAAAATACTGCAAGTCACCGGCAAGTCGGGTGGCCAGGCCGTGATGTCGTTCACCTCGACGACTTTGGCGGGCACGGCGATTCCCGTGTTTGTCACCGCCGAGTTTCAAGGCATTAACACCACCTATGCGCCCAATGTGGGCGTTCTGGTGGGGCAGACAACAACTCCCATCAGCTTTAGTGGCACGCTCGCCAGCTCCAGCGTAGGCGTGACGCTCGGCTCCTACTTGCTTGGCATCTCACCCAATCGCGTGCAGGTTGGCGCCACTGCGAACCTGATAATTTCCGGTGCGGGCTTTGCGTCAAACTCGACGCTAGCGATGCAGCCGCCGGACGGATTAACGCTAGGCACACCCAGCGTTTCGCCCGACGGCACTCAGATTAGTTTCTCCATCACCGTAGCGGCAAATGCCGCGACCACACTGCGACGCCTTGTCGTCACCTCGGCAGGACAGTCTGTGCCATCTGCCAGCGCTGAAGCGGATCGCGTACTCGTCGTTACGCCACTGCCGGAAATCACTGCCATCAGCCCGATCCATGGCACGCCGGGAAGCACGCTGGGCAACTTTGCGGTCTATGGACGCAATCTCGGCGGAGCCAGCGCCGTGTTGTTTGCCGGTGGAGGAATCACGGCAGGGTCATCGCCAACAGTCAATGCCGCCGGTACAGCGTTGACCACCGGTATTGCAATTTCTCCCGTGGCGCAAGTGGGGCCGCGAGCCGTCACCGTACAAACCACAGCGGGCGAATCGGATGCAACGCTGTCCCCGGCGAATACCTTCAACGTGGTGAATGAGTTCACGGCGATTTACGATCCGATAATCTCACCGCTCGTTGGTGTCGTACTCGGCGATGTTGCGGGAGGCACAACGCAAACCTATGGCCTGACCTCAGACCAGGTTGGCGTGATTTTGGGTAAGGCAATCAAGGCAGTGTCACCTGCTACAGGAGCACAGGGCCAGAGCCTGACTTTAACCCTGACGGGCCAGGGATTTGCCGCCCCGGCCAGCGTGACGCTCTCGCCCAGCACCGGCCTGACACTCGGTACGGTGGCTGTGAGTGCGGATGGTACGTCCATCACGCTGCCGCTCTCAATTGCAAGCGATGCGCCCTTAAGCGTGCGCGCCATCCAGGCCACGTCCGGCGGCGCAGCGCTGGCCTTTGCCAATGCGAAATCGTCGCAGTTCCTGGTGACTGCGCCCGTGCCGGTGTTACAGTCCGTCGAGCCGATCACCGTGCCGGTGGGATCGCCAGCGCTCGCCTTTACCCTGCGTGGGCGCAATTTCCAGAACGTCCAGCAAGTGAAAGTGACGCCGCCTGAAGGCATAACGGTTGGTATAGCGCAGGTCAACGCCACAGGCGACACCGTCACTGTCGCCATCGACATCGCTGCCACTGCCGCAACCGGGGCCCGGGTTGTATCCATCGTTACGCCCGCAGGCGAATCCGCCAGCGCGTCCTCACCGGCCAACACCATCACGCTTGTCTCAGTGAGCACCGTCACCTACAGCCCGATATTCTCAGATCTGGTGGGGGTGCAAGTGGGCGATGCCGCGACCGGGTCTAGCTTCCCGGCAACACTGGTTGCACCGCTAGTGGGCATCAGCGTCGCTGAGACAAGCGTGCCGGTGACAAGCAGCTACGGCCTCAACAGCGCTCATGTCGGCATTGCCGTGGGTTCGACCGCCACCGGCGTTGCACCGCAAGGCTATGTGCGCGGCGCGAGTTCAACCCTCATCGTATCCGGCCTGGCGTTCCCGGCTGGCGCCACGGTCGCAGTCAATCCCGCCACCGGAGTGACGTTGGGAGCGGTAGCGGTAAGCGCGGACGGATCATCACTCAGCGTCCCGCTTACAGTAGCCATTGATGCAGCACTGGGCGTGCGCGCAGTGCTGCTCAGCTCAGTGTCCGGGCCAATCACCTTCACCCCGGCAGCGAGCTCGACGATTACCATCAGCCCTGGCGCCCCGACGATTTCTTCTATCTCCCCCATTCTCGCGCGCCAGGGCGAGACCATTGCGCTGACCATCCGTGGCGCTACGTTCAACGACCTCGTTGCAGTGAGCATCGAGCCGCCGACCGGCATCGTCTTCGATAGCACACCCATCGTAAGCGCCGACAGCACCCAGATCGATCTGAAAATGCACATCGACCCCAGCGCCGCATTAGGCGGGCGTGTAGTGCGCGTAACTACGCTCGGCGGACAGACCACCACCACGGCGGCCCCCGCCAATACCTTCACCATTTACCCGCCGTAATAATCAGGAGGGATTGAAATGCTAGCCACACAAATGAGCACGCAAATGACAACGCAAATGACAACGCAAATGATTTCCGCAGATTTAACATTGAAGAAGGAGCGCACCATGAAAACACATCGCATATTTACAGCAGGCGCCTTGGCGTTCCTGGCTTCACTGGGAACGCTTTCCCATGCCGCGTTCAACAGCGGCAGCACCGGCATCGACGGCGCGCTCAGTCCCACCGTCAACACGCAAGTCCAACTCCCTGCATCGGGGATTTTGAACTACACCACGGTAAACATACCCGTGGGCGTGACGGTCACGTTCACGAAGAACACGACCAACACTCCAGTTATCTTGCTCGTGAGTGGCGACGCCACCATTGCCGGAACATTGAATGTCTCCGGCAACGCGAGCAAAAACGTCGGCGCGGCCGGCGATGGCAATATCGGCGACGATGGCCTGCCCGGTGAAGGCGCACCAGGGGGATACGATGGCGGGCGCGGTGGCAAGCCAGGGGCCAGCAATACCATTGGCGGAACCGGTCTTGGCCCCGGCGCCGGCCAGCCGGGTGACTACTATTCAAACTATGCCGTTGGCGGCGGCGGTGCGGGCTTTGGAGTTATCGGCGCGTCCTCTTGGGGGAGCACCAGTCCGTATCCTGGATTGGGGGGCAGCGTCTATGGTTCATCCGCTTTACTGCCGCTGGTGGGCGGATCCGGGGGCGGGGGCGCAGCAGGCGGGGCGTCCTTTGCCGGATCCGGCGGAGGCGGCGGAGGCGGCGCCTTGCTGCTTGCCGCCAGCGGCACAGTGAGCATTAGCGGATCAGTTCTTGCCAATGGCGGCGCTTCCGGCGCTTCGGCCGGACAAGGCAGCGGCGCGACCGGCGGTGGCGGGAGTGGCGGCGCGGTGCGTATTGTCGCCACAACCATCAGCGGCAATGGATCCATTTCGGCTCTGGGAGGGGCGGCAGGCGCGAGTACAAACACAGGGTGCAATTACACCGCAGCGCTTCCCTGCCCCTTTGCGGGTGGCGTAGGCGGTGCTGGACGGATTCGTCTTGAAGCCGAGATATTTTCGCGTACAGCGGCCAGCACTCCCGTTCACGTCTTTGCCGCGCCGAGCACCGTTTTCATCGCCGGTCTTCCTTCACTCAAAATCAAGACCGTTGCCGGAGCGGTCGTGCCAGCCAGCCCGACCGGGGTGGCCGATATTGCCCTGCCCGCGACACAAACGAACCCGGTAGCGGTCACCTTGGAGACAACCGCTGTGCCAGTCGGCAACAGCATCAAGGTAACGGTCACTCCCGCCTACGGCGCCACCACGTCGGCTGTCAGCGACGCGCTCGTCGGCAGCACCGCGTTAGCCACTGCCAGCGCCAGCGTCACTCTGCCGCAAGGCGCAAGCACGCTCTCGGCAACGCTCACCTACACCGTCACCGCAAGCGTGGGCAATGCCATGTCGCAATATGCGCAAGGGGAACAGGTCGAAAAGATTCGCCTGGCCGCAACACCGGGCAAGCCTTCGACTTCGGTAACGCTAATCACCGTCTCCGGCAAAGAGTATGAAGTGCCAGCGGCGTTGCTGGCGCAGGGCGGCTGATTGATGGGGAAAAGGTGTCGTCCCAGCGGAGGCTGGGACCCAGTCCCATCAATATCACTTTGAAACAATAAT
>JAYWAM010000246.1:0-12078 GCA_043782425.1 Betaproteobacteria bacterium | reverse complement strand
GCCAGGATAATGTCGCCTTCGTGCTCAACCAACGCGCCTACCGCAGGTGTTGGATTGCCCCATTGCACATAGCCGCAGTGCGCATCGGCGCAAGCGCGGCGCTGTACCATTTCACCACTATCGTCGCGCATGGCGATGTCGGCCAGGGGTTTGGCGCAGCGCGGGCAGAAGTTAAAAATCTCGATGCTCATGAATTTTTCGCGCTCGAAATTTCGCCTACATTTATGCGCGTTCTTCCACCCACTTGCGCACCGACGCCAGCGCAGCGGGCAAGGCAGCAGGCTGGGTTCCGCCGCCTTGCGCCATGTCGGCGCGTCCGCCGCCTTTGCCGCCAATTTGTGTTGCAACATGATTGAGCAACTCACCCGCTTTGAGCCGCGCGGTGAGATCGGCGCTGACGCCGGCGGCAAGACTCACTTTGTCGCCCTCCACCACGGCGAGAATAATCACGGCGGATTTGAGCTTGTTCTTGAGCTGGTCGAGCGTATCGCGTAACGCCTTGGCATCGACACCTTCCAGTTTCGCAGCAAGCACTTTCACGCCCTTTACCTCAAGCGCTTGATCGGCGAGATCGTCGCCTTGCGACGCCGCCATCTTGGCCTTCAGTTGCGCCATTTGCTTTTCCAAAGACTTGACGTTTTCAAGCATCTGCGCGATACGCGCTTCAAGTTCCTGCGGCTGCGCTTTGAGCAGGCTTGCCGCCGCCGTGAGCTTGCCATCGAGTTGCTGCACATAGTCCACGGCGACACTGCCGGCGATGGCCTCAACGCGGCGTATGCCTGCGGCCACCCCGCCTTCAGACACAATCTTGAACAAGCCGATGTCGCCGGTGGCTTTTACGTGTGTGCCGCCGCATAGCTCGCGCGACGAGCCAATGTCGAGCACGCGCACTTCGTCGCCGTACTTCTCACCGAACAGCATCATGGCGCCGACTTTTTGCGCCGCGTCTATGGGCATGACGCGCGCTTGCGTGGCCTGATTGCGCAGTATTTCGGCATTGACAATGCCCTCAACACGGCGCATTTGATCGGCTGTCATGGGGGCGTTGTGACTGAAGTCAAAACGTGTCTTGCCTTCGTCCACCAGTGATCCCTTTTGCTGCACATGTTCGCCCAGCACTTCGCGCAACGCCTTGTGCATCAGGTGCGTCACAGAATGGTGGCGCACGGTGCGGTTACGCAATTCCATATTGACTTGCGCCGCGACACTATCACCAAGCGCCAGCTCACCGGTTGTCACCACGCCGTAGTGGCCGAATACGTCGGCCTGAATTTTCTGTGTGTCTTGCACTTCAAACAACGTCAGGCACACTCCGCCCTTGGTGAGCTCGCCGCGATCCCCCACCTGTCCGCCGGATTCGGCGTAGAACGGCGTCTGATCTAGCACCACCACGCCGCGTTCGCCCAAAGTGAGGCTGTCCACCTTGGCGCCATCGCGATACAGCGCCACGATGCGCCCTTCCCCGGCCAGCGTGTCGTAGCCGAGAAATTGTGTCTTGGCGCCGCTGTATTCGAGCGCCGCGCCTGCCTTGAATTTGCTCGCCGCGCGCGAGCGCACCTGCTGCGCGCTCATGGCCGCTTCGAAGCCCGCCATGTCGATGGAAAAATTTCGCTCGCGCCCAATATCGGCGGTGAGGTCAATGGGAAAACCATAGGTGTCATACAGCTTGAATGCCGTTTCGCCATCGAGATTCTTGCCGTCCTTACCCAGCGCGGCGTCGAGAATTTGCATGCCGTTTTCCAGCGTCTCGCCGAAGCGTTCTTCTTCCTGCTTGAGAGTGGCGGTGATGCGTTGCTTTGCGGCGCGCAGTTCGGGATAGGCGTCACCCATTTCCTTGTCAAGATCGGCGACCAATTTGTAGAAGAACGGCTGCTTTTGCCCGAGCTTGTAGCCGTGGCGCATGGCGCGCCGCGCGATGCGCCGCAGTACGTAGCCGCGCCCTTCGCTGGCGGGGATCACTCCATCGCAAATGAGGAACGAGCAGGCGCGGATGTGATCGGCGATGACGCGCAACGACGGCGCAGCGAGATCCTGCGCGCCGGTGTAGCGCGCGGCGGCTTTGATGAGCGCTTGAAACAAGTCAATTTCGTAATTGCTGTGCACATGCTGTAGCACGGCGGAAAGACGTTCCAGACCCATGCCGGTATCGACCGAAGGCTTGGGCAGCGGGTGCAACACACCGGCTTCATCGCGGTTGAATTGCATGAACACCAGATTCCAGATTTCGATATAGCGATCACCATCGGCATCCGGTGATCCGGGCGGGCCGCCTGCCACGCCGGGGCCGTGGTCGTAGAAAATTTCCGAGCATGGCCCGCAGGGGCCGGTATCGCCCATGGTCCAGAAGTTATCGCTTTCGTATTGCTTGCCGCCAGGCGCATCACCGATACGCACACAACGCTCCGGGGGAATGCCGATTTCCTTGGTCCAGATATCGAAGGCTTCGTCGTCATCGTGATACACCGTGGTCCAAAGTTTTTCCTTGGGCATGCAGTACACCACGGTCACCAGCTCCCAGGCGAACTTGATCGCATCGCGCTTGAAGTAATCGCCAAAGCTGAAGTTGCCTAGCATCTCAAAAAAGGTATGGTGCCGCGCCGTGTAGCCGACATTATCCAGATCATTATGCTTGCCGCCGGCGCGTACGCAGCGCTGCGAGGTAGCGGCGCGCACGTAAGGGCGCTTGTCCTGCCCGGTGAAAACGTCCTTGAACTGGTTCATCCCGGCGTTGGTGAACAGCAACGTCGGATCATCGCCCGGCACCAGCGAGCCTGACGGAACGATGGTGTGCCCCTTGGAGGCGAAAAAATCGAGAAACTTTTTGCGGGTTTGGGCAGCGTTCATGACTCAAGCGGTTCCTGAAAATAAAACGGCGCAACAGCGAAGGTTGCGCCGCAGGGGAAATCATAGGATTTTCTTACGAATCCGGGGTTAACGCAAACGGCCTTGGATTTGCGCTTGAAAAAGCACTGCTTCTCTCTGCTTCAAAACCAACGCAGCGCTTGGCCATTTCAAATTTTCTCATCAGCGCCTCAATGCTTTCCGCCCCCATGTTGAGCACGGCGTAGCGGTAGCTCCCTAGCCATTTCATTTCGCGGTGAAGCTGGCTGCGTTTTTTGATGGAAGTGGAAAATAGCGCATCAGGATCAAGTCGCTTTAGCAGATCGAGCTGTTCGCGTGTCGGCTCTAGGGGCAGATTCTCAAGATCGAATTTGCGGAACACAAAACTCGTGGCGTAGCGGCAAGGCATGGGCTTTTTTTCCACATCGGGCATGCGACCGAAGGCCATGTCTAAGCCCATATTGTGCAAATTTATGCCATCGACCTTGGCATAAAGATCGGAAAACTGCGAGGCCATGCGCGGGTTGATTTCGATGATTTTTATCTCACCCGTTGCGCGCTCCACGGTCATTTCGATATTGAAAAAACCGTGGTTGTATTTGAGCGCCGCAAGCGACTTGCGCGCCAGCAGCGTCACGCGCTCCAGCCACAAAGCGGGCAGTCTACTGGGGTATTCCCAGCGCATGAAGGCCTGCGTGCCGGGATACATCACAGCGTCGATAATGCCGAGCACATGAATCTGCCCATTCATCACCAGACCATCGACACTGATTTGCTCGCCGCGTAACAGCGACTCGCCGATGAGCCAGTGCGCGTCGATGGTGAAATCGGTATGCGCCTGGCATGCATCATTGAATGGTTTGACCAGACGCTTGATGATGTGCTTTTCCCAGGGACGGAAAGTCAGATGCTGCTTGAGTTCAGCATAATTATCGACGCGGCGCGCAAGAACGGAATACGCCGCCTTGATGGGTTTGACAAAAAACGGGAACGCCATGGGAATTTCAGCAGGCGTCTTGAAAGTATAAGGAAACACGCAATACTGCGGCATGGCCTCGGGGATATGTTTACTCAACTGCTCGCGCATGTAAAACTTATGCTGCGACAACAGTAGCGCCTGTGGATCGAGGCCGGGCAGGCCTAAACGCTGCGCGATGAGGCTGGCAGCCAAAGCACCGAATTGCTCGTTGTTGGAAACCACGGCGCCTATTCGTCCGCCGTATTTCGCCACCATACGATCAACAAAACCAAGAATATTGAAAGTCATCAGCTTGGCGTTGCTGGGAAAACTAAAAAGGTCGAAGCCTTCAAAGTAAAACGTGTAACGTTCGCGATAACGCGGATGGAAATATTCAAACTCGTCCCAGTCCTTACCCAAGGCGAACAAAACCAGCACTTCCTTGAGCCCGCTATCGGGCTGGTGGGCGCCGAGAAAGTCGGCGGCGCGGGGAAGAAATTTTGCCATTCAGTATTACCCGGTATCTTCGTTGTCTGTGTCAAATGCCCGTCGGATCACATCGTACTCGAATCCACGGCCTTGCAAAAAACGCATTTGCCGCGCGCGTTCCTCCTTGGTCGTAGGGGCGGAGGGAAACTTACGTTTCAGGACGCCGAGCGCAGTTGCCAGCGCATTATCCTTCAAATACGGCAGCTTGGCTAAAATGGATTCATCCGCAACCCCTTTGTCGCGCAGCGTTTGAATGATATGCCGCGCGCCAAATTTTTGCGCCAGGCGATGGACGGTCTGCTCGACGAAGCGCGCTTCGGAGAGCCAGCCGCGCTGCTCGAAGTCATCCAGCAGAAGCTTTATCTCGTCGGAATCTTCAGAGTGGGAATGGAGTTTTGCGGCAAGCTCGGCGCGAGAATGTTCGCGGCGCGCTAAAAAAGACAGCGCCCGTGCTCGCAGGCTCAGGCGCTGTCCAACCATCGAACGCTATCAGGCGGCTTCTTGCGCCGCGGCGGCAACACCCGGAACGCCGGAGGCGGCGCGGATCCTGGCTTCGATTTCACGCGCGATCTCGGGGTTGTCCTTGAGATACTGGCGCGCATTGTCCTTGCCCTGGCCGATCTTGTCGCCTTTATAGGCGTACCAGGCGCCGGATTTCTCAACAATTTTATGGATGACGCCCAGTTCAACAATCTCGCCCTCGCGTGAAATGCCTTCGCCGTAAAGAATATCAAATTCCGCCGTCTTGAACGGTGGCGCCACCTTGTTTTTGACCACCTTCACCTTGGTTTCGTTGCCGACCACTTCCTCGCCGGATTTGATGGAACCGGTGCGGCGAATATCGAGCCGTACCGAGGCGTAGAACTTAAGCGCGTTGCCGCCGGTGGTGGTTTCGGGATTGCCGAACATGACGCCGATTTTCATGCGGATCTGATTAATGAATATTACCAGCGTGTTGGAACGCTTGATATTGGCGGTGAGCTTGCGCAACGCCTGCGACATGAGGCGCGCTTGCAAGCCCATGTGCGAATCGCCCATCTCGCCCTCAATTTCCGCCTTGGGGGTGAGCGCCGCCACAGAATCCACTACCACCACGTCGACCGAGCCTGAGCGCACCAGCATGTCAGCGATTTCCAGCGCTTGCTCGCCGTTGTCGGGCTGCGATACCAGCAGCTCATTGACGTTCACGCCGAGTTTTTGCGCGTATTGTGGATCGAGCGCGTGTTCGGCGTCGATGAAGGCTGCGGTGCCGCCCAATTTCTGCATTTCGGCGATCACCTGCAACGTAAGCGTGGTCTTGCCGGATGATTCCGGGCCGTAGATTTCAACCACGCGGCCGCGCGGCAGGCCACCCACGCCCAGGGCGATGTCCAGCCCCAGCGACCCGGTTGAAACGACTTCGATATCCTTGACGATATCCGCGTCGCCCATTTTCATGATCGAGCCTTTGCCGAACTGCTTTTCTATCTGCGAAAGCGCCGCTAAAAGGGCTTTTGATTTGTTGTCATCCATTTTTATTCCTGAAGAGTTGGCGCTGCTGCGAAGAGGTATGACGGTATCCATAAATTATCCCATAGAAGTGAAGTTAATCGGAACGGCTCAACGGGTTTTGCGTACCAATCCGGCCATCACCCCGAAAATCTCCATCTGCCCGCGCGGGCGGATGATGGGGTAGGCCTTGTTGGCGGGCTTGAGCACGAACTGGCCTTTTTCGCGATCAAGGGTTTTCACGGTGAACTCGTTATCGACGATGGCCACGACTATATCGCCGATATTGGCGTTGGGTTGCTGCTCCACCACAATGAGATCGCCCTCAAAAATGCCGGCGTCTATCATGGAATCGCCCTTGACGCGCACCAGCGTGGTTTTCGACGGCTGGCGCACCAGATAGTCGTCTATGGTCACCAGATCATAGCCATCGTCGAGCGCGGGATTGGGCAGGCCAGCCTGCACGCTGGAGTGGGCCAGGCGGCGCTCGAAAAAGCGCGCACCGGGTTTGAGCTGTTTGTCTGGCGTCACATCGAGATAGCCCGCGTCCTTCATGCGTGTGACGCACTCGCCCACCCAGGATTTTGCCGAAAGCCCCCACAGCGACGCCAGCACCGAATACGAAGGAATCACCTTGTGCTCGGCGTAATAATCCTGGAGTTTATCCAGATAGGCTTGTTCCAATTCGGTACGCATGACGGCAAACCCCTTTAGGCGGGACAAAACGAATGTTCTCAGAACGACTGTTCGCTAAGTTACCGAACGAATGTTCTGTTGTCAAGCGTTTTTTTGCGGTTGGCGTCCAATTGAGGTATACCCCTACTCCTCCTTGTAATGTAGTCATGTCGAGACTACAATTTAACATTGAATATTGAACATAACCGGCGAACGCCGCAAGGAGAACCATCAAATGAGCACCGCTGACACCTACGTTCGCGCACGCATTGATACTGACACCAAAGAACGCGCCGCTGAGGCACTGGAAGCAATGGGCTTGTCCATCTCAGACGCCATCCGCTTGCTGATGCTACGCATCGCAGATGAGCGCCGTTTGCCTTTCGAAGTGAAGGCGCCGAACGCAACCACTCGTAAAGCCCTTGCCGAGCTTGAGGCAGGCAAGGGCAAGCGCTTCAATAGCGTTGATGCGCTGATGGCCGACCTGAATGCGGACGATTGAACGTTCATCCGCATTCAAACGCGATTACAAGCGCGTGAAAACAACGCCGCGCCACAGCAAGGACATAGACTTGCTTGTATCTACGATTGTGGCGTTGCTGCTGATCGATCTAGCCTTGCCGGAGAGTAACCGCGACCACGCATTGAGCGGCGATTGGGTTGGCTATCGTGAGTGCCACATCAAGCCCGACTTGCTGCTGATCTACAGGAAGCCAGACAAGGAAACCTTGCGACTGGCGCGGCTTGGCTCTCACAGCGAGTTATTCGGCTAAGAGCTTCCTTACGATTTTTCCGTGCGTGAGCCTCTATCGTACTTGAAGCGCCGCGACTATCCCCAGCAAAGCCGTAACTATGGCCTGGTGGCGAACCGCACTGCGCTCGCCTGAAAAATAACAAGTTTCTGTTGTTGTCCCCGCTTTCGACACCCAGGCAAAGCACACCATGCCCACCGGCTTGCCCGGCATGGCGCCGCCCGGTCCGGCGATGCCGCTCAGCGCCACGGCAATGTCAGTGCGGCTGGCGGCCAATGCGCCGCGCGCCATTTCCAGCACGGTTTGCTCTGACACCGCGCCAAAGGTTTGTAGCGTTTCTGCACGCACGCCAAGCAATTCCTGCTTGGCCTCGTTGGTGTAAGTGATGAAGCCACGATCAAACCACGTCGAGCTGCCTGAGGTTCGCGTTATCGCCTCACCCACGCCCGCCTCTACAGTGGGCATTTTTCTCCACGCCGCCGCCGTAACCTCTGGTGCGCCTCTTTTCTTGCTTGCGGGGGAGATGAGCTTTTATATCCTCGCCGGTTTGCGCTTTGATTTGAGCGGCGCCAGGGCCTGGTTGGCTCTTTCCAGCAATTTGGCGGACACTTGAAAATTGCGACCTTCAATCCTGCTGATGTAACCCTGTGTAACGTCCAAGCGTTTCGCCAGTTGTTCCTGATTGATCCCGGCTTCAATGCGCATCACCCGGATCGGGTTCTTGATGTAGTCGCTTAATACGAACGGCACAAATTCATTGTCATCTGGCAGTGGTTTGGCGTCGTTGCCGGTCAGGGCAACATAATCGGCGTAAGGCAAAACCACGAACCGGGGCTTGCCGTTATCAAAAATAACTTGGGCTTTAGTAGTGGTCATTTGTAGATGTCCTTTCGGTGTCCAATTTTAACAATCTCGATTATCCTGATTACGTCTTGCCGGTTGAATTTCACACGGTAGTTACCAACACGTAAACGGTAACGGGCTTGCGGGTCATTCTTGAGTTGTTTTATATCAAGCCCTGGATTATCGGGGTTCCCGCTTAATAATCCAATGCTCTCCGCGATGCGCTCCTGGGTCTGTATGGGCAGCTTGAGCAGTTCCCGTTGCGCCCGCTTTATGATTTCAATCTGGTAACGCATGGGTAATAATAATACTTTTTATTACTTTATGCCAGATCAAATATGCAGCGTCATAAACGTAACTATTGAGATCCCATGGATTTTTTGTCTGATGAGACGAACCTGATGAAAAATAAAATCAACAGAGAACACAGATGAAACAGAACTCGTAGGATGGGTCAAGCCATCACCGCCGATTCACCGACGGCGTTGTCATTTCATCGCCAGCGGGCGCGCCAAGAGGTTTCAGCCCCTGAGCCTGATAGTCCTGGTAATTACGACTGACGGAACACATGAGCGCCACTAATGGCCTTGAAGCGCCGCGATTATCCCGCGCAAAGCCGCGATGATGGCCTGGTGGCGAACCGCGCTGCGCTCGCCAGAAAAATAATAAGTTTCAATCTTTTCAAAGCCTTGCTTCGACACCCAGGCAAAGCACACCATGCCCACCGGCTTGCCTGGCATGGCGCCGCCCGGCCCGGCGATTCCGCTTAGCGCCACGGCAATGTCAGCGCGGCTGGCGGCCAATGCGCCGCGCGCCATTTCCAGCACGGTTTGCTCTGACACCGCGCCAAAGGTTTGCAACGTTTCTGCGCGCACGCCAAGCAATTCCTGCTTGGCCTCGTTGGTGTAGGTGATAAAGCCGCGATCAAACCACGCCGAGCTACCGGCGGTTCGCGTAATCGCCTCACCCACGCCGCCGCCGGTGCAGGATTCCGCCGTGGCGGCCATCCAGCCGCGGGCTTTCAAAGCCGCGCCCAACTCGGCGCTTAACTTGTCGATCTCGTCAGTCATGCTCAGCGCTCAATGCTGTTCACCGGGGCGACCACGATACCAGTACAAATAGCGCTCAGTGAAGCCAAATTGTTTATAGAGGCCGCGCGCTGGCTTGTTATCGCTTTTCACCTGGAGATAGGCGTTGCGCGCACCCAGCTTCCACGCCGCCTGTAGCAGGCTGGCCACAACGAGCCGCGCGTGGCCCTTGCGGCGTGTGTCGGCATGCGTGACGATGTCGAACAATCCCGCGCAACCATCCTCAATGACGGTGAGACCTGCGGCGATAACTTGGCCGCGCTGTTTCACTGCCAGCGCACAGATTCTGAGCGGTAGCCCGGCAAGACGCGCGAGGTGCGCAGCCCGTTCGTGTTGCGGCGTAGAGCGCAACTCGCCCACCGCTTCCACCCATTCGGGTAACTCCAGCACCTGGGCGTCCGCGTTTTTGAATTGCGCCGGATCGAGCACAGCGCTCTCGACCGCTGTCGTATCGAAGCGTTGGTACCCCAGGGTTTCAAGTTGCGCATCGAGTGTGCTCGGCTCGGAAAAAGGTGTGATACGAAAAATCGCCGGTAAACCGCGGTCACGATAAACACGCTCGCTATAAGCGATTTTTTCCTCTAGCGGGCGCGTTGAAGGATAAACAGCGTTCACTGAGCGCGCGCGCTTCGCCTGACCGGGAAGCAGGCGCAGCAGCCAGCCATCGTAAACAAGCTGTCCGGGCGGCGCGGAAGAGTTGAGAGCCAGTTCTTCGAGACGACGCAAGTTGTTCATCATAATGTCAGACGTTTAGTGTCGGACGTTCTCATTTCAGCCGTCTCGGCAACACGTGTTATCGGCATTGCAAAATATTCCCTGGTAGGTAGGCGCCAGCTTTCCGTTCTTTATAGAGGCACTTAAACTAAATGTGGCTTTCATTCATAGGACTGTTCGGGGGTGAGCAGCATGACGTTGTCTTTGAGCGTTTGGAAAGGATACTGCTCGGTGTCAAACGCGCCGTGGCCAAGCATCTCGCGAATGGTGTCATGGTGATTGACGAGTTCTTGCAAGCGGTCGTAGTCGATATTCAAGTCCAGCCGAATCACGCCGCAGACCAGAATCGACCACAAGGTCATGCCGGGGCGACCGTTGCTTTTGTCGGCCAGGGGTGCGATTTGTTTTGTCAGCAATTCAAACACCGCTGTGCGCAGCGATGTGTCAGTGTAGATGTGCTGCAAGCCACGCAATATCTTCGGGATGTCGTCGCGTGATCGGGCGTCGAAGGTTATCTTGGAGACATCAACTTCGCCGATGCTCATTTGTTTATTTTGGACGACGCGCATGGGTTTTCTCTCTCTCAAAACATGACGATTTATTGCACTGTTTTTAGGGTGTTTTAGAGTGAAAACGTTCACTTGTTTCTGCATTGATGCCGACTATTTTTGCGTCACTATTGGCGCGGAAACAGGCGCGAAGATTTTTGCATAATTGCTTACCTTGCCCCTTGCGTTGGTGGAAAAACGTCTTGAAAATGATCACTTAACAAAATCTTCGTTTGAATGAAGCGTGTGGAGTGCGCATCGTTGTTGGGGTTTGAGGGTTTTCGGTCAGACACTATTTAGGCCATGCCTGCATCGCCAGTACTGCAAGGCGCTTGAGCAGCGCTGCCTTGGCGCCATCGCGCGCCTGCACCGCCATCCCCTGGATCACCATGGCGTAGTAGGCGGCGAGCGACGCAGTATCGGTTTTGGAGGGTATTTCCCCTGACTTGCGCGCGGCTTCCAGCCTGCCATGCAGAGCGCTTTGCGCGGATTGACGGAGTTTGGCCATCTCGACGACCAGCGCTGCGTTGTCTGGTGCAGCCTGCAATTCGGCGCAAGACACCATGCAGCCTGGCGCGTGATCGGCATGGCCGAACTGCTTGGCGACTTCCAGCAGCGCCTTCTCGACCGCCGCGCGCGCCGCGCGCTGCCCATCCAGCAGCCCGCCCATGAAGCCGCCGTAGCGTTCCAGATAGAGCGCCACCGCCTCGCGGTAGAGCATCTCCTTGGAGCCGAATGCGGCATACAGGCTGGGCGGCGAGATTCCCATTGCCGCAGTCAGTTGGCTAATCGAGACGCCGCCGTAACCGTGCCGCCAGAATAAATCCAGGGCAATGCCGAGCGCTTTCTGCCGGTCGAAAGCGCGCGGGCGTCCGGCAGTGCGTTTGGCGGAGTGTTCCATGTGAATATTGTACTCTGCGCTACATAATTTATTGACATCAGCGTCCGGTTCACTTTATTATGTATCGACCACTACAAATTAGGATTGAATATGCCTTCGAACTCCCGCAACTATAGCCTCGTAAAATCTGGCGCCTCATTCGCTTTTATCCGTGACGAACGTGCCGTTCCCACGCCTGGCCCCGGCCAGGTGCTGCTGCGCGTTGGCGCTGCCAGCCTGAATTACCGCGACCTGTTGGTCTTGCAAGACACACAGAATAACCGCGAGGGACTGATTCCTCTCTCCGACTGTGCGGGCACGGTCAAGAACGCCAGCATCCACGGCATACTCGTAGGATCGGTGGAACAATTCGAGCGACTCAACCGTTTCCTTGCGACCCACCGCATCCACCCAGTGATCGACCGGAAGTTTGGCTTTGACGAAGCGCCCGCCGCTTATCAGCATCTGAAGGCGGCAGGTCACTTCGGCAAGGTCGTGATCGATTTTCTCTGACCCGCCCATTCGCCACCAATGGAAGCAAGTCCATGATCGTCTTATACACCAAGCAGAGCGCCAGCCCGAACATCCGTCGAGTTTCTATCATGCTGCACGAAACCGGCTTGCCCTATAGCATCCAGCATGTGGAGAAAGGTGAGGATGGAAAATTTCCGAATAGCTACCTCGCCATCAGTCCGAATGCGACCGTGCCGGCCATTGAGGACCAAGAAAACGGCAGCAGCCTGTTCGAGTCCGGCGCGATCCTGCTCTACCTGGCGGAGAAGACCCGGCAGCTCTTGCCGAC
>JAYWAM010000245.1:0-12079 GCA_043782425.1 Betaproteobacteria bacterium | reverse complement strand
AGATTCGCACTCACCTGCGGCTGATGGATATTATCGACCCCACCGACAAGACAGTAGATGCCTTGATGAAACTCGATCTACCGGCCGGCGTGGACGTGGAAATCAAGCTTTAGAAAGTCTGTCATCCCCGCGAAAGCGGGGAACCATTTTTTGCTAGTAGAAAATGGATTCCCGCTTTCGCGGGAATGACAAATTGAATCGCACCCTGGTTTTCCTAAGGGCTTGAAAATTCCGTCATGGCGTGCCATAATCGCGCCCTTTCGCGAAGCAAGTAACACGAAGCTGAAATTTAGTAAAAGCCGCTAGCCAATTGAAGCTGGCGCCCTGGGTGAAGAAATCCGGGCCAATTAGAAAGGAATGAAGATGAGTCTTGGTCTCGTCGGCCGTAAGGTCGGCATGACGCGCATTTTTGCTGACGACGGTAGCGCCGTCCCGGTAACTGTGCTCGATATGTCAGATAATCGCATCACCCAAATCAAGACCCCCGCAAACGACGGCTATAGCGCCGTACAAGTGGCCTTCGGTAAGCGCCGTGCATCGCGCGTCACCAAAGCGCAAGCTGGTCACTATGCCAAAGCTGCTGTCGAGGCCGGGTCAGTCCTGAAAGAATTCACCGTCACACCCGCTGCGCTGGGCGATCTTACGATCGGCAGCGCCATTTCCGTGGAAATTTTCCAGGTGGGGCAAATGGTCGATGTGACCGGACGCTCCAAGGGCAAGGGTTTCTCGGGTGTGATCAAACGCCACAATTTCAGCTCCAACCGCGCCAGCCACGGCAACTCGCGTTCGCATAACGTGCCGGGTTCTATCGGCATGGCGCAAGACCCGGGCCGCGTTTTTCCCGGTAAGCGTATGCCGGGACATCTGGGCGACGTGACCAAGACTGTGCAACTGCTCGAAGTCGCGCGTATTGATACGGCGCGTCAGCTTCTGCTGGTGAAGGGCGCAGTGCCCGGCGCTAAAAACGCTAGCGTCATCGTGCTTCCTAGTGTTAAGGCGTCTACTAAGGCGCCCGGTAAGGTAAGCGATAAGGCAGCCGCTCAGGCCCCTGCTAAGGCAGCCGCAGCCAAGGGAGCCAAATAATGGAACTCAGAGTCATCAATGCTGCGGGCGCAGCAAGCGGCACCGTCGATGCTTCCCAGGAACTGTTCGGGCGCGATTACAACGAATCGCTGGTGCATCAGGTTGTTACCGCGTTCCAGGCCAATGCGCGTTCCGCCAATCGCGGCCAGAAAGATCGCGGCGACGTCAAGCACTCGACCAAGAAGCCGTGGCGTCAAAAGGGCACAGGCCGTGCTCGCGCCGGTATGGTGTCTTCGCCGCTGTGGCGTGGCGGCGGGCGCATTTTCCCCAATTCTCCCGACGAGAACTTCACGCAAAAAGTAAACCGCAAAATGTTCCGCGCCGGCATCGCTGCGATTCTTTCGCAGTTGGTGCGCGAAGATCGTCTTTCGGTGGTTGATGACATGAATCTCGATGGGCCAAAGACCAAGCTTCTGGCGTCCAGGCTCAAGGGCATGGGCCTCGAGCAGGTGCTCATCATCACCGACAAGCTGGACGACAACCTGTTGTTGTCGTCACGCAATCTGCCCAACGTGATGGTGATGGAAGCGAAATACGCCGATCCGGTCAATCTTGTGCGCTTCTCTAAAGTGTTGCTCACCAAGGGCGCTGTCAAACAGTTTGAAGAGGTGCTGGCATGAGCGCAACCTATAACCAGGAACGCCTGATGTCTATTGTTCTGCGACCCATCATTTCCGAAAAGGCGACGATGGTGGCAGACAAGAGAAAACAGATTATTTTCGAGGTTGCGCGCGATGCAACCAAGGCAGAAATCAAGGCTGCCGTCGAGTTGCTGTTCAAAGACCAGAAGGTCGAAGTGGCGAGCGTCAATGTCCTGAATCAGCAAGGCAAGGAAAAACGCCACGGCCGCTTTGTCGGACGCCGCAATCATGTAAAGAAGGCCTATGTGTGCCTCAAGGCCGACAGCGCCGACCTTAACTTTGTTGAAGGAGTGGCGTAATGGCTCTGATAAAAATGAAACCAACGTCACCCGGCCAACGTGCCGTGGTGCGTGTCGTCAATAAAACCCTGCACAAAGGCGCGCCGCTGGCCTCGCTGGTGGAAGCGCAATCCAGACATGCCGGGCGCAATCATCACGGTCATATCACCACGCGCCACCAAGGCGGCGGACACAAGCAGCACTACCGCATTATCGATTTTCGTCGCGACAAGGACGGCATCGTCGGCAAGGTGGAACGTATCGAGCACGATCCCAACCGCAGCGCCAATATCGCGCTGGTGTGTTATGTCGATGGTGAGCGCCGTTATATGCTGGCGCCCAAGGGTGTTGCTGCGGGCCACCAGGTGGTCAGCGGTCCCGAAGCGCCGATCAAGGTAGGCAATGCGCTTCCGCTGCGCAACATTCCGGTCGGCACCACGATACACGCCATCGAAATGCTGCCCGGCAAGGGCGCACAACTGGCGCGCTCCGCAGGCGCCTCGGCGCAACTGCTGGCGCGTGAAGGCGAGTACGCGCAACTGCGTTTGCGTTCCGGTGAAATCCGTAAAGTGCACATCAACTGCCGCGCCACCATAGGCGAGGTGGGCAACGAAGAACACGGTTTGCGCTCAATCGGCAAGGCGGGCGCCAATCGTTGGCGCGGTATCCGCCCGACGGTGCGCGGTATTTGTATGAACCCGGTCGACCATCCGCACGGCGGGCGTTCCAACGGCGGCGGACATCCGGTATCGCCGTGGGGCCAGGCCGCCAAAGGCAAGAAGACTCGCACCAACAAGCGCACGCAGAGCATGATCGTGCGCAGCCGTCACAAAGCATAAGGGTGAACAGGTATGGCACGCTCAATTAAAAAAGGCCCGTTTGTAGACGGGCATCTGATGCAAAAAATCGAAGCCGCGCAGGCCACGAAGGACAAGCGTCCTATTAAGACCTGGTCGCGCCGCTCTACCGTCCTGCCTGACTTTGTCGGCCTGACCGTCGCGATACACAACGGCAAGCAACACATTCCGGTGTATATCAGCGAGAACATGGTCGGTCACAAGCTGGGCGAATTCGCATTGACGCGTACCTTCAAGAACCACCCTGCCGACAAAAAGTCCGCAGCGCCGGCCAAGAAGTAAGGAGACCAGAGCATGCAAGTTACAGCCAACCTTTTTGGTGTTCGCCTCTCAGCCCAGAAAGGCCGTTTGGTCGCAGATCAAATCCGCGGCAAGAAGGTGGACCAGGCGTTGAATATTCTCGCCTTCAGCCCCAAGAAGGGCGCCACCATCATCAAGAAGGTGCTCGAGTCGGCCATCGCCAACGCCGAGCACAACAATGGCGCGGATATCGACGAGCTTAAAGTCGCCACCATCATGGTCGAGAAAGGCCCTGTGCTCAAGCGCTTCACCGCGCGCGCCAAAGGCCGCGGCAATCGCATCATCAAACCGACCTGTCACGTGTTCGTGACTGTCGGTGACGGCAAGAAATAAGGAGCGGCAATGGGTCAGAAAATAAATCCAATCGGGTTCCGCCTGTCGGTACTCAAAAACTGGACCTCGAAGTGGTATGCCAACAGCAAACACTTCCCGATCATGCTCAATGAAGACATCAAGGTGCGCGAATATCTGAAAAAGAAATTAGCGCACGCTTCGGTCGCCAAAGTCATCATCGAACGCCCCGCCAAAAACGCCAAAATCACCATTTACTCGGCGCGTCCTGGCGTGGTCATCGGCAAAAAAGGCGAGGACATCGAGAACCTGCGCGTCAGCCTGCAAAAGTTGATGGGCGTTCCGGTGCACGTAAACATCGAGGAAATTCGCAAGCCCGAAGTTGACGCAAAATTGATCGCCGATTCCATTACCGGCCAGCTTGCCAAACGCGTGATGTTCCGCCGCGCCATGAAGCGCGCCATGCAAAACGCCATGCGCCTCGGCGCGCAGGGCATCAAAATCACCAGCTCAGGGCGCCTTAACGGCGCCGAAATTGCGCGCACCGAATGGTATCGCGAAGGCCGCGTTCCATTACACACTCTGCGTGCCGATATCGACTACGGTTTCTCCGAAGCGCGCACCACCTACGGCATTATTGGCGTCAAGGTGCTCGTGTTCAAAGGGGAAGTCTTGGGCAAGGGCGAACAAGCGGTTGCCGAAGTACCTGAAGTCGAGACGCGCAAAGCGCCCAGAAAACCAGGAGTGAAACATGCTGCAACCAGCTAGAAGAAAATACCGCAAGGAGCAGAAGGGCCGCAACAAAGGCGTTGCGACCGTCGGCGCCAAGGTGTCGTTCGGCGAGTTTGGTCTCAAGGCCATCGGCCGTGGCCGTCTCACCGCGCGCCAAATCGAAGCCGCGCGCCGCGCCATGACGCGCCACATCAAGCGCGGTGGCCGTATCTGGATACGCATTTTCCCCGACAAGCCCATTTCCAAGAAGCCTGCCGAGGTACGCATGGGTAACGGTAAAGGTTCGCCCGAATATTTCGTCGCCGAAATTCAGCCCGGCAAAGTGTTGTACGAAATGGACGGCGTGGAAGAATCGCTGGCGCGCGAAGCATTCAAACTCGCCGCCGCCAAGCTGCCGATCAAGACCACTTTCGTGCATCGCCTGCTCGGTTAAGGAGAACGTTGATGAACAACAAAGAACTTCGCACCAAATCCGCAGATGATCTCAACAAAGAACTGTTGTCGTTGCGTAAAGCGCAATTCAGTCTGCGTATGCGGCAGGCGACACAGCAACTGACCAACACCAGCGAAATCCCCAAGGTGAAGCGTGACATTGCGCGCGTCAAGACCATTCTGAACGAGAAGGCTGCCCAATGACTATGACCCAGACAGTGACTGCTGTTGAAAGCAAAGCCAAACTCAAGCGCACCCTCACCGGGCGTGTTGTGAGCGACAAAATGAACAAGACGGTTACCGTCCTCGTCGAGCGCCGCGTGATGCACCCCGTGCTAGGCAAAGTGGTGCGCCGCTCAAAGAAATATCACTGCCACACCGAGAACAATGAATTCAAAGCCGGTGACAAAGTGACCATAGAAGAAACCCGCCCCATCTCAAAGACCAAGGCGTGGAAAGTGACCAAGCTGGTTGAAAAAGCGCGGCCCGAGTAGATTGCGTTTTTAGCGCGATTTTAAAAAGGCCCGCAGTTGCGGGCTTTTTCTTTTTTAATGGGATCAGTGAAATGAATACAGCATCGCGCGTTTACGCGGCGGGTATGAATGTGGGGATTGTGGGCGCAACAGGGTTGGTTGGCGAGTTCATGCGTATTTCGCTCGCCGAGCGTAATTTTCCCGTTCGTTCTATCCGTTTGTTTGCCTCAGAACGTTCGGCTGGAAAATCTCTTGCGTGGAAGGATGCGCAGATCATCGTCGAGGATGCGGCGACGGCTGACTATTCCGGCCTCGACGTAGTCTTCTTCTCGGCGGGGGCGGAAACTTCGCGCAGCCTGGCGCCGGTGGTCGCTGCCGCAGGTGCGATCGTCATTGACAACTCGTCTGCGTGGCGCATGGATCCTGATGTCCCGCTGGTGGTCGCCGAAGTCAACCCGTCAGTACTCAAAGAAATTCCGAAGGGAATCGTGGCGAACCCCAACTGCACGACCATGGCGGCGATGCCGGTGCTCAAGCCGCTGCATGAAGCCGCAGGATTGCGACGGCTGGTCGTTAGCACCTACCAGGCCGTGTCGGGCGCAGGCATTGTCGGCGTGCAGGAACTGCAAGGTCAGATACTAAAAGCAGGCGTCGACTCCGCCAAACTGGTGCGCGACGGCGCCGGTGTTGACTTCCCGCAGCCGAAGAAGTGGCCCGTTCCGATTGCATTCAATGTCGTGCCGCTCAACTATCGGGTCGTCGAAGATGGCTACACCGACGAGGAGATCAAGCTACGCGACGAGAGCCGCAAGATACTGGGAATCCCTGAACTGCGCGTCTCGGGTACGTGCGTGCGCGTACCGGTATTCACGGGACATTCAGTGTCGATCAACGCCGAGTTCGAAAGGGACATTTCGGCGGCTACCGCGCTCAAACTGTTGCACGCTGCGCCGGGGGTGGTCGTCAGAAGTACCGAACCCCTTGATGGCCGCGGGTCGCGATGCTGTCTTCGTCGGTCGGGTGCGGCGCGACCCCACTGTCGAGCATGGGCTCGCACTGTTCGTCAGCGCAGACAACCTGCGCAAGGGCGCTGCCCTCAACGCCGTGCAGATCGCCGAAGTTCTCTGTGCGCAGGGTTCGCGCAACCTGGGAATCCGCAAAGGGCAGCAATAAAGGGCCTATACGCTTCTTCGATCTATGGGAGTTGGGTCATGCGGTAAGAATAAATTTGAAGCGGGCCGACATTCAAAGTCCTTTCACATCCGTCAAATGCTCACCATTAACTGTAACCCGCCAATTGTTGGTCCCCTCAATCAAACTAACGATCACCTTTTGCCGATTGCTAAACGCCTCCGGATCAAACAACAGTCGTACCGCGCGATCATTAATTTCCACTTCTTTGATCAGATCAGGCATCAATGGATTAACCAATTCCCCTTCAAACATCTTTTGAGGCCTCGACCAACGAATGTACGATTTGCATCCATCGAAAGTTGCCACGAATCCAAAAAGGTTGCTGTAGGCTGTAGTCGAATTCAAAACCTTTAGATACTTGGAAGGGTGTCCATCAAATCCGTTAACCATGTAGCCAACATCAAATAGTCGCCACTGTGAATCACTATAAGCACCGCCAAGCGATCTACATTCAATTTGGTAGTGTTGTCCTTGGGCTAGGTTCTGTGCCTCCCCTTCTTTAAACACCCGAATTCTCAGTTCCAGACCGCTGGAGGCAACCGTTTCAGAATATAGCTCTTTCCCCTTCTTAGGCTCACATGCCGTTAAGAAGGCAATCACAGTCAAGAATAAGAAAATCGCAAAACTCTTGCTCATAGTTCAGAAGCCAACGCCTGCTGTAAATCAGCAATCAAATCCTCCACATCTTCCACGCCCACCGACAGCCGCACCAAGCTGTCGCCAATGCCAAGCAGCCACGCGGTGAATGGCGCCAGGGCGTGCAGGATGTACAGGATGTGCGCGATGCGGATATCCGGCGCGAGGTCGCGCACCGTGCCGACAGGTTTACGTCGAGTATCGTGCTCATACTTTGACCCCCATTGCTTTGCCATCGTTAAGACGTATCCAGCCCTTGGCGATGCGGTAGATGAGCCAGATGACCAGAGCAATCATGGTAAAAAAGCCGATTACCACTAACATCAGCAACATGCTCAGCACGCCCCACAGCAGGCCCCACCAGAAAGTGCGCATCTGCCAGCGGAAATGCGATTCCAGCCAGGTGCCTTTGATGTCGTCGATCTTGACGTAGTTGACGATGATCGCGGCGATCGATCCCAGACCGCCGGTGACGAACGAGATCGCCATCAAGGCGTAAATGATATGCGTGAGATCGATCTCTTTTTTGCTGGGCGAGGTTTCAGGTATTGCTTCGATGCCGTCGTTCATGACTTACCTCGCTGGTTGTGGTAATGGTTAATCTTCGCCGTCGTGCAAACCGGGAAACAGCACCTCGGTATAGCCGAAGTTGTGCATATCGCGAATGCGCATGGGGTAAAGAATACCATTGAGGTGGTCGCATTCGTGCTGCACCACGCGCGCGTGAAAACCGGCGACTTCGCGTTCGATTTTTTTGCCGAATTGATCGTAACCGGAATAGCGCAAGCGCGTGTAGCGCGGCACCAGACCGCGCATGCCGGGAACCGACAGGCAGCCTTCCCAGCCCTCCTCCAGTTGTTCGCTTAAAGGCGTGAGCAGCGGATTAATGAGCACGGTTTCGGGAATCGCTTCGGCATCGGGATAGCGCGGGTTGTTCTTCACTTCAAAAATCACCACTTGCAGGCTTTCCCCGATCTGCGGTGCGGCGATGCCCGCGCCGCTCAACGCCGTCATGGTGTCGCGCATGTCGGTGAGCAATGCGTGCAACTCGGGCGTGTCGAATTTTTCGACCGGATTGGCGCGCTCGAACAGCACCGGCTCGCCCATTTTCATAATTGCTCTTACCGCCATTGCGCATCCTCGTGCAATGCAACCGCCTGTTCCAGTATCTTGCGCACCACGCCCATGCCGCTTTCCAGAACAGTCTGAATATTTTGCATGCTGATGGCCTCTGCGCTCGAACCGCGACCAGCCGCATGGTTCACCGAAAGCACCAGCGCCGCGTAGGATAGATCGAGCTCCCTGGCGAGCGCCGCCTCGGGCATGCCGGTCATGCCCACCATGCTCGCGCCATCGCGCTCCAGACGGTTGATTTCCGCCACGGTCTCAAGGCGCGGCCCTTGTGTGGCGGCATACACGCCGCCGGACAAAATCTTGGCGCCCGCCGCTCGCCCTGCGGCCAGACACAACTCGCGCGCCTTGCTGCAATAGGGATAGGTGAAATCGATATGCCGCACCGCCACATCCATTCCCTCAAAAAAAGTATGCGCGCGACCGTAGGTGTAGTCGATGATCTGGTCGGGAACCGCGATGACGCCAGGCCCCAGTTGCGCAGCAATACCGCCGACCGAGTTCACCGCGATGATGCGGCGTATGCCGTTGGCGTGCAGCGCCCAGACGTTGGCGCGATAGTTGACTTCGTGCGGCGCGAGCGTATGCCCGTAGCCGTGGCGCGCGAGGAAAACCACTTCGCATTTGCCGATGCGCCCGTAGGTGAGCGGCCCCGAAGGTTCGCCGTAGGGCGTGCGCACGATTTCGCGGCGCGTAATCTCAAGATTCGCAAGTTTGGAAAGGCCGGTACCGCCGATGATAGCTAGCATGATGGATGTTTTATTTCTGAGTATTTATCATGATCTGCGTTCATCATATTCATCTGCGTCATCTGCGTTCCATTGTATTTGATGGTGCTGAGAAGTTACTAAATTTCCTTGATTGCGTAGACAGCGGGAAGATTGCGCCAGGCGCCTTTAACATCCATGCCGAAGCCGAATACAAAACGGTTGGGCAGGGTGACGCCGACATAGTCAGCCTTGATCGGCTTGATTTTGCCGGTCGCCTTGTCGGAAAACACGGCGGTTTTGCACGATGCTGCGCCTTGACTAAGAATCAGATCACGAATCGCCGCCAGGGTGATGCCTTCGTCGAGAATGTCGTCAAGCACCAACACATCGCGTCCGGCGATGTTGTCGCGCGGCGCGACGCGCCAGGAAAGCGTTTGTCCCGCAGTGTGCTCGCCGTAACGCGTGACCTGGATAATATCGAAATCGAGCGCAAAACTGAGCATCGGCAGAATACGCCCGGTAAACACCACCGCGCCCCCCATCACCGAAAGCACCAGCGGGTGCTTGCTGGCAAAGGCGGCGTTGAGATCGCGCGCAACACGGCGCACTGCCTGCTCGGCGCTTTTGGCGCTGACCAGCAACTCAGCATGCAACAAAATATCCTGCATTTCCTGCTCACTGAACATGAATTATTTCCTCGGGCGGGTCGCGGTTGGCAAGGGCAGCGCAAGCCCGGCGAGGTAAGTGGAAAACGCGCTGCCTACCTCAGCATGCTTCATGCCATAGGCAATACTCGCTTTGAGATAGCCCAGTTTGCTGCCGCAATCGTAGCGCATGCCTTCAAACTCATAGGCGAAAACCGCCTCATCACGCAGCAGCGCAGCGATGGCGTCGGTGAGCTGAATTTCTTTCCCCACTCCTGCCTGGATGTTTTCCAGATGATTGAAAATACGCGGCGACAGAATATAGCGCCCCACCACGCCAAGCGTCGAGGGCGCCGCTTCGGGCCTGGGTTTTTCCACAATGCCTGAAAGTCTGTGCGTGCGTTCGCCTGCGGGTTTGCTGGCGATGATGCCGTATTGCGGCGTTTCGGCAGGCGCCACATCGAATACACCGATAATCGACGACTTGCGCTTTTCGTACTGTTTCATCATCTGCCGCATCACCGGAACTTTGGCATCGATGAGGTCGTCGGCCAGGATGACGGCAAAAGGTTCATCGCCCACCAGATGACGCGCACACAACACCGCGTGTCCCAGCCCCAGCGCTTCGGATTGACGCACGTAAACATAGGACACGCCGGAAGGAAGCATCTCGCGCACTTCGCGCAATAGCCGGGCTTTGCCTTTGGCGAGAAGCTCGGCCTCAAGCTCATAGGCCTTGTCGAAATGATCTTCGATAGTGCGCTTGCCGCGCCCGGTAACGAAAATCATATTGGTGATGCCGGCGGCGGCGGCCTCCTCGACCGCATATTGGATCAGCGGCTTATCGACGATAGGCAGCATTTCCTTCGGGCTCGCCTTGGTGGCAGGAAGAAAGCGCGTGCCCAGGCCGGCAACGGGAAAAATGGCTTTAGTGACTTTTTTCATTTTTGGATTTTTGGAATATTAAGAAAAATATTTACCACAAAGTTCACCAAGAACACTAAGAATACTGCTCGCAAGAGGTGCAATACAAACCGGTGCGGGAGCGCGCTAATGCAACACACATTGCAACACGCATGAAGCCATGAGCCCGGGCGTAGGGCGGACTTGTCCGCCAAACCATCAGCGCCGTCTTGCATGATGCGGCGGACAAGTCCGCCCTACGTGTTTTTCTGGCGAGCAGCTTTCTTGGTGTCCTTTGTGAGCTTTGTGGTAAATCAATTTTACGCTTCACGCTTCATGAAATCCTTCCAAGTGTCGCAGAAATTCGGCTTCGTCCCAAACGGCCACCCCCAGCTCGCGCGCCTTGTCGAGCTTGCTGCCGGAATCGATGCCTGCGATCACCAGCGCGGTTTTCTTCGATACGCTGCCGGTTACCTTGCCGCCCAGGGCTTCGATCTTGGCTTTAGCCGCATCGCGCGACAGCGCCGCAAGCGTCCCGGTCAGCACCACATTTTTGCCGGCAAAAAACGTGCTCGCGGGTTTGCTCTCTGGCACGACATCTTTCCAGGTGACGCCGCAGGCGCGCAGTTGCTCCACCACTTCGCGGTTATGCGGCTCGGCGAAAAAGCGTGCGATGGATTGCGCCACCACCGGGCCGACATCGTGTACCTGAAGCAGCGCAGCTTCGTCGGCTTGCATGATGGCGTCGAGGTTGCCGAAGTGCTGCGCCAGATCGCGCGCCGTCGCTTCGCCGACATGGCGGATGCCCAGAGCAAACAGGAAACGCGCCAGCGTGGTGTGTTTACTTTTCTCAATAGCGGACAACAGATTGCCCGCCGATTTTTCCGCCATGCGCTCCAGATTCGCCAGCGCCGCAACACCCAGGCGATAAATATCCGCTGGCGTGCGCACCAGCGCCTGATCGACCAATTGTTCGACCAGCTTGTCGCCCAGGCCCTCAACATCCAGAGCGCGGCGCTGCGCGAAATGCAGCAGCGCCTGCTTGCGCTGCGCCGGACAATATAAGCCGCCGGTACAACGCGCAGCGGCTTCGCCTTCAAGCCGAACCACAGCGGATGCGCAGATCGGGCAATGCGTCGGCATGACAAAATCGCGCGCATCGGCGGGACGTTTTGCGTAAATGACGGCCGCTACTTCGGGAATGACATCGCCTGCGCGGCGCACCACCACCGTGTCGCCGATTTTCAGATCCTTGCGGCGGATTTCCTCTTCATTGTGCAGCGTCGCGTTCGATACCGTGGTGCCGCCGACAAACACCGGTTGCAGGCGCGCCACCGGGGTGATGGTTCCGGTACGTCCCACTTGCACCTCGATGTCGAGCAACAGCGTTTCGGCTTCTTCGGCGGGGAACTTGTGCGCCAGCGCAAAACGCGGCGCGCGTGATACAAAGCCCAATTGTTCCTGCCAGTCAAAACGATTCACCTTGTACACCACGCCATCGATTTCGAACGGCAATTGCGCGCGCCTTGCGCCTATGTCCTGGTAGAACTCTAGCAGACCCGCCACACCGCGCACCACGCGGCGCTCTCGGGTTACCGGCAAACGCCACTTTGCAAGCAGATCCATCAGCGCAGCATGGGTAGGTGGCATAACCACTCCCTCAACCGCTCCGATAGCGTAGGCAAAAAAACTCAGCGGACGTTGCGCCGTTAATTTGGGATCAAGCTGGCGCAATGAACCGGCAGCGGCGTTGCGCGCATTCACAAACACTTTT
>JAYWAM010000244.1:0-31458 GCA_043782425.1 Betaproteobacteria bacterium | reverse complement strand
AGCCGCCGCCCCGGCACACCGGCCGCCAGTTTGCACGACGAGACGCCACATGAAGTGAAGTTGCAGCGCCTGCAACGTCTGCAAAAACGCCTTGAAGACCAGGCGCAGGCGGTTTCGCAATCCATGCAAGGTACGCGGCAGCGCGTGCTGGTCGATGCTTTCGCCAAAAAAAATGCGCACGAGTTGTCCGGGCGCACCGACAACAACCGCGTGGTCAACTTCGATTCCGGGTTGGAAAATCCATCACAGCTCATCGGCCATTTTATCGACATCAATATCACCCAGGCTTTGCCGCACTCCTTGCGCGGCGAAATCGCGACTGCGGAAGTTGCCGCAATTTGAAAGCGCATTCTCAGGAAGTCAGTTTCACCCCGGTCGATAACCATCGACTTGCCGTATTATGCGGGGCGCTCGATGAAAATCTCAGACAGATCGAAGCCGCGCTCGACGTAGCCATTGCGCGTCGTGGAGAGCGCTTCAACATTTCCGGCGCACCAGAGCAGGTGGAGGTTGCGGCAAAAACTTTGGAGCGCTTTTACCGCGAAAGTAAAGACAACTTGAGCCGTGAAGACATCCAGCTTGCGCTCATCGAAGTGCTGCGGCCCAATCGTGCGTCGAGTGAAACCGCAGAGCTGCCCGCCTTACTGACGCGGCGCGCCGATCTGCGCGGACGCACCGCACGCCAGGTGCAGTACATCAAGCAGATGCAAACGCACGACATCACCTTTGGCGTCGGGCCGGCGGGAACCGGCAAAACCTACCTCGCCGTTGCCTGCGCCGTCGATGCCATAGAGCGCGATCTCGTCAAGCGCATCCTGCTCACACGCCCTGCCGTCGAAGCAGGCGAGCGCCTCGGCTTTTTGCCCGGCGACCTGGCGCAAAAGGTTGATCCCTATCTGCGCCCGCTGTATGACGCGCTCTACGATTTGATGGGGTTTGAGAAGGTCAACCGCATGTTCGAGCGCAATCAGATTGAAGTGGCGCCGCTCGCCTTCATGCGCGGTCGCACGCTTAACCATTCGTTCATCATTCTCGACGAAGCGCAAAACACCAAGCCCGAGCAGATGAAAATGTTTCTCACGCGCATCGGCTTTGGCACCAAGGCAGTCATCACCGGCGATGTGACGCAGATCGATCTGGGCAAGAACCAGTTGAGCGGCCTGATCGACGCGCGTAACGTGCTGCACGGAGTACGTGGCATTGCGTTCACGGTGTTCCAGTCCGAAGACGTGGTGCGCCACCCTCTGGTGCAATCCATCGTCAATGCCTATGAACAGCATGGTCGCAGGCCGCGCAACTAGGCACATGATTGAGCGGAAAAAAACTAGGTCCAGTAAAGCGGATATTTCGCTTGCGGTGCAATTTGCCAGCCGCTTGCCCGGCATTCCCAGCGCGACAGATTTCAAACGCTGGGTGCGCGCCGCGCTGAACAGCCCAGCCGAGATCACACTGCGCATCGTCAATGGCGCTGAGGGACGCAATCTCAACAGCGCATTTCGCGACAAGGACTATGCCACCAACGTGCTCACTTTTGTTTATCACAATACCGGCAGCAGCACGCTGCAAGGTGATATCGTTTTGTGCGCTCCCGTCGTGGCGCGCGAGGCGCGCCAACAGAAAAAAATACTCGCCCACCACTATGCGCATCTGACGCTGCACGGCCTGCTCCATCTCGCAGGCTACAACCATGATGACGAGACGGAAGCGAAAGAAATGGAAGCGCTAGAGACTGCCATCCTCGCCAAACTTATGATCCCCGATCCTTATGGGTAGTGCGCACAGCGGTGCGATTCAAACCGAGGTGTGGAAATTCCGATTTTCGTTAAAGCATCAATAATTCTAAAAAAAGACAATCTCGCGCAAAGACGCAAAGTAAAAAAACAATTCATTATTTTGCTTTTCTTGGCGTCTTTGCGTCTTTGCGCGAGTCGCTTTTTTTCTTGTGTGACACCACAGGGCTTGCACGCGAATACCGCGCCAATTCATCGCGGGCAAGCCCGCTCCTACAGTTCTATGTCAGCCAGGATTGCACCGGCGCATAGCTGGCGGCTAAGTCCAAAGCGTCAATGTGATAAAGTGTCGCATCGTTTTTCACTCACGTCTGTATGGACGAATCGCCCAAACCCACTTTTTTCGAACGCTTGTCCACGCTGCTTCTGCGTCAGCCGGAAGACCGCGACCAACTGGTAGCACTGTTGCACTCCGCTTTCGAGCGGCAGCTCCTTGACGGCGACGCGCTTGCCATGATCGAAGGGGTGTTGCAGGTATCCGAAATGCAGGTGCGTGATGTGATGATTCCACGCTCGCAGATGGACATGATAGATGTAGCGGAAAGCCCAGCAACCTTCATCCCCTTTGTCATCGAAACCGCACACTCGCGTTTTCCGGTTTTTGAGGACAACAAAGACAACGTCATTGGTGTGTTGCTGGCCAAGGACTTGTTGCGCTTTTACGCAGGTGAAGATTTCAACGTGCGCGACATGCTGCGTCCGGCGGTATTCATTCCCGAATCGAAACGCCTCAATGTTCTGCTCAAAGAGTTTCGCGCCAACCGTAACCACATCGCCATTGTGGTGGACGAGTATGGCGGCGTAGCCGGTCTGGTGACCATCGAGGACGTGCTTGAGCAAATCGTCGGCGAGATAGAAGACGAATTTGACTTTGACGAAACCGAAGACAATATTCTTCCTGACAAAAGCGGGCGCTTCCGCGTCAAGGCGGTGACTGAAATCGCCGATTTCAACAAAGCCTTCTCTGCCAATTTCAGCGATGAAGAATTCGATACCGTCGGAGGCTTGGTGGTGAACCGCTTCGGGCGCGTTCCCAAGCGCGGCGAATCGGTGGCGCTTGAAGGTTTTTCTTTTCAGGTGCTGCGCGCCGACAGCCGCAAGGTTCACTCGCTGATGGTCGAAAAGCTTGCTGTCGTTGTGCCGCAGCCTGAGTAATCGGCTCTTTGAACTAGCGAATGAAGCCACAGCCCCACCTCGCTGTTAACACCAGCGACTTTTCCTGGCTACGCCACGGCGCGCTTCCGCTGGCCTGCGGCGCCTCGTGCGCCCTGGGCTTTGCGCCGATTGGCTGGTTTCTGGTTCCCTTGCTCGCGTACGCCATTCTGTTCGGCCTGTGGGCGCACTGCCGCTCACGCAGCGCGGCGCTGATGACGGGCTTCTCCTTTGGACTGGGATTATTTCTCGCCTCTGTAAGCTGGGTGTACGTGAGCATGCATGTCTATGGCGAAATGCCGGCAGTGCTGGCCGCGCTCGCTACTTTTCTGTTTTGCGCTTATCTGGCGCTCTTCCCCGCAGTCGCAGGCTGGCTGGTGCATTACAGCGCAAGCAGCACGCTGTTCAAACTGGTGCTTGCCGGGCCGTCTGCATTCGTTTTGTTCGAATGGATCAGAAGCTGGCTGTTTAGCGGTTTCCCCTGGGCCACGTTGGGCTACTCGCAAGCGCCGCACAGCGCGCTGGCCGGCTACGCGGCGCTCATAGGCGTGTTTGGTGTTTCGTGGCTGCTTGCTGTTTCAGGCGGCCTGATTGCGCTTGCCTGGGTATTGCGCCGCGCTGCCGGGTGGCAGGTGAAAACTGCGGTGTTCGCCATGCTGCTCGCCATTTGGGGCGGCGGACTGTTACTTAAGCAAGTGAGCTGGTCTGAACCGCAAGGCGCACCGCTAGCGGTGGCGCTGTTGCAAGGCAACGTGCCGCAAGAGCAGAAATGGCGCGAGGAGGTGCGCGCCGCCACCCTCGAAAAATATCGCACCATGGCGCTCGCCAGCGATGCGCGACTCATCGTGTTTCCTGAAACTGCCTTGCCCTTGTTCTTCGACCAGATTCCCGCTGCGTATCTGCAAGAATTGACGCAACATGCGCAACAACGCGGCGGCGATATTTTGTTGGGCTCGGTAGAGCGCACCAGGGCTGAGGGCAAGTTCGAATACTTCAATGCCATGATCAGCATCGGCTCGAATCGACTGCAAATTTATCGCAAGTCGCATCTGGTGCCTTTCGGCGAATTCATTCCCCCGGGTTTCGGCTGGATTCTCGAGGTGCTCAAAATACCGCTCACCGATTTTGCGCGCGGCAATCCCCATCAAGTTGCGCTGGATGTCGCCGGACAACGCATCGCCGTAAACATTTGCTACGAAGACGTTTTCGGCGATGAAATCATTCGCCAGTTGCCGGGCGCAACATTGCTGGTCAACACCAGCAACGACGCCTGGTACGGCGAATCCTTTGCCGCCGATCAACACTTTCAGATCTCGCAAATGCGCGCGCTGGAAAGCGCGCGCTGGATGCTGCGCGCCACCAATAGCGGCGTGACCGGCGTGATCGACGAGCACGGGCAGGCAGTAGCGCGGCTGGCGCAGTTCAAGACCGAGACGCTAAACGCCCAAGTGCAAGGGCGCTCCGGAATCACGCCTTATGTGGCGGCGGGTAATTGGCCGATTCTGGGCGCGCTTCTCGCGAGCCTGATCTTATCTCTTCTGAGAAGGCGCTAGACAAGCGTGGTCTCGCTAGACAAGGCGTTGCGGTTACTGGATCAGATTCCCTTGCGAAACTGTTGAAGTTCGGTGCGTAAAGAACCATAAAGTCCGTTCACCCAAACGGGTTCTGCTGCGCTTAGAAATGCAGAGGGGGCGCGAAAATCGGTGGGGCTGATGACAATGAGCAAGCGCTCTTTGGTAACCAGCGCTGCAAGAATAAACAGATCTTCTGCCGCTTGGTCGCCCATCGCAAGGCAGCCTATAGAAGCTGAGCTTCCATGAATCATGATGTCACCCCCGAGACGGTTTCTTCCGTCTGCTTGCGCCATGCGCCGGTCGAAGTCGTTGGGATAGTTCAGACGAATGGATAAGTGGAAGCGACTATTCGGATTCAAGAATTCGGCGCGGTAGACACCTTCCGGCACCTGGTTGTCGCCATCTGCAAGTTTGGGGCCCAAGCCTCCGCTCAAACCGAGAACAGGGTACTCTTTGACGAAGCGCCAAGGATGCTCAGGCGACGGGCGGCCATAAACCTCTAGCTTGCGAGTGTCTTTGAACGATACGTAGGCGAGCTCGGCGGGCGGATAAGTCAGGCCGACTGCGGCGAATTGATCTCGAAGCCGGGATTCAACCACTTGACCGTGCAAACCAAGCCGTTCGCTGACCGTGTAACCACCGCGAAACTTCACCCACACAAAAGCTGCGAAACTGCGCACGCTCTCGCTTAAAAGCGCGGCGACTGTCAATGCAACAATAGTCAGCGCGAGAGCATTGAGACTACGGCGGGCTGCAATGGTCATGGAAATCTAACTCAAAGCTCCCTGGTCATGAAAACACTGTATGGGTCTTCTGCATAGCTTCCAAACGGTCCGCATAACTGGAACCCATGACGAGCGTATAGATTGCGGGCAGGCGCAAAAGCTTCCACAGAGCCGGTCTCCAGGCTTAGCCGCCGATATGCGCGCCGGGCAGCTTCTTCTAAGATGTGTGCTAACAACTTTGCCGCGACTCCTTTGCGCAGATGCGCAGAGGCCGTACGCATTGATTTGATTTCGCCGTGCAGGGAATCCAGCTCTTTCAAAGCGCCACAGCCTAGCAACGCTTCATCCTGCCATACGCTCCAGAATGTGATGTCGGGTTGGCGCAGCGCCTGTATATCCAGGGCGTGCACGCTCTCAGGCGGAGAAAGCTGCGCCATTCCCTGTAGATGCTCCCGCAAAAGCTGCGCTATTTCCGGGCCGCGCAAATCATCTATTCGAATTTCCATATGTGCACCTGTATCCGCTATATGTTTCTTACTTCGCCGGGCTCAATCTCGGGAACAACGCGCCTACCTGCGTCGCCCTGTCAACGACCCCTTCTCTACTTTCCGGTTAAATCCGTCCACCCTCCACCAAGGGATCTCATCAAATCCACTGTGTACCCAAGGTATTGCTGACGATTCCGCACATACGCCAACTGCGCGTCATTGTGGTTACGTTGGGCATCCAGCACTTCAAGATATGCCGAGTAGCCCGACTGGTAGCGCAGTTGCGCAAGGCGCAAAGTCTTGCGTGCTTGATCGACGCGCTCCGCCAAGTCCTGTTCGGTGTCGGCCGCAAGTCTCACATTGGACAGCGAATCGGATACTTCCCTAAACGCGTTTTCCACGACTTTGTCGTAGGCTGCGGCCGCTTGTCGAGCTCGAGCAGCCGCTTGATCCGTCCGAGCAGCAAAGCGGCCCGCATCGAAAATGGGAGCAACGAGTCCCAAGCCTATCGACCAAACTCCCGAATCCGCCGAAAACAGTTTATTCAGTTCATCACTTTGCCCGCCGAACGCGCCGGTGAGCCGTACGGTGGGGAACTGCGCAGCCTTTTCCACGCCTATGAGATGCGTCGCGGCGGCGAGCTTCGCCTCGGCCTCCCGCACGTCCGGTCGCCTCTCGATCAATGAGGAAGGCAATCCGGCCGGGGGAAGAGGAGGCGTCGGCACATTGCGCAAGTCTCCTGCCACTAGATCAAGATCAGGTATGCCGGAAAGTTGTCCCAACTGATGCAAGTTGACGGCGCGCTGGCGTCTAAGCTCCTTGACCTGGGCGGCCGTTTGCGCGCGCAACGAGTTCGTCTGGTAGACATCGAGATCGGACACGAGCCCGGCCTGCGCACGCTTTTGCACCAATACGAGCGACTCGTCGGCGGCCTGCAATGCTTCAGCCGAAGTGAGGAGCTGCGCATCGACGGAGCGCACGGCGAAATAGGATTGGGCGATCACAGCGATCAGCGTGAGCGTCACCACGTCTCGGCCATACCGGCTGGCAAAGTACTGTTCTCGCGCCGCCAGATTCGCTCGGCGCAACCGCCCCCAGAAATCGATCTCGAACGATGTCGAAGCGCCGAACTGAAAATCATTGCGGACACTGCTGCCGCCCGAACCGGCGGCCGAGCTGGCGCGGTTAATGGACTTAGCGCGCGAGGCGCCGGTATTCAACTCGACGAGAGGAAAACCATATGTAGCCCGCGCCTCGCGAAGCGCGGCCTCCGCTTCTTCAAGGCGGGCGGCCGCGATGCGGGTATCGGCATTGTGCTCAAGGCCGGAAGACACCAGCCGATCCAGGACAGGGTCACCGTAAAGGCGCCACCATTGCTCAGGCATTGCGGGAAGCGCCGCGCCTTCCGGCGCGGACTCGTGATACTGTCCGGGAATTCCGACTTGCGGTCGTTCGTAGTCGGGACCCACCATCGCACACCCGCTGAGCGCCGCAAAGAAAAGCGCCAAGAACGCGTGGGATTTCATGACGGATCCTTTTGGGTTACACCATTGTCAGCCTCATGCTCCCCCATCTTTTGGCGCCGAGCGAACAGCGTAAAGAACAGCGGCACGAAGATGGTGGCAATAAAGGTGGCGACCAGCATTCCGCCCACGACGCCGGTGCCCATCGATCGGCGCGCAGCGGCGCCTGCGCCGCTCGCCAGCGCGAGGGGAAGTACGCCGAACACGAAGGCGAGGGACGTCATCACGATCGGACGGATACGCAACCGGGCGGCCTTCAGCGCTGCATCTTTCGCGGACATCCCCGCCAGCAGGCCCTGCTGGGCGAATTCCACGATGAGGATGGCGTTCTTTGCCGCAAGTCCGATCAGCACGACCAGGCCGATCTGGAAGTAGATGTCGTTTTCCATCGACCGCATCCAGACCAGTGCAAGCGCCCCGAAAATCGCAAACGGCACGGCGAGGACCACAGCCGCTGGAAGGCGCCAGCGCTCGTAGAGTGCGGCGAGGATCAGATAGACCATGACGATTGCGAGACCGAACGCAAAGAAAGAAGCGTTGCCGGTGCGCTTTTCCTGGAAGGCCTGCCCGGTCCAGGCGATCGCGTAACCCGTCGGCAGGACTTCGGCCGCTACCCGCTCGACGGCCTCGATCGCCTGCCCGGAGCTAATCCCGGGCTTGCCGCCGCCGATGACCTTGCCCGCGAGAAAGCCGTTGAACCGCTCGACCTGTTCCGGCCCCACGACATCCGTCACGCGAATCAGTGCTTTGAGCGGAATCATTTCGCCCGTTTTGTTGGACCGGACGAACACACCGCCGATCTGATCGGGTTGCAAGCGATAGGGCGCGTCAGCCTGAAGCTGGACGCGGTAGGTGCGCCCCGACATGTTGAAGTCATTCATGTAGAACGCTCCCATCGTGCTTTGCAGGGCATCGAACACCTCGGAGACGGGAACGCCGAGTGCAATCGCCTGCTCGCGATTCACTTCGACTTTGAGCTGCGGAACGGTGGGTCTGTAAAAGGTGTTGATCCCCTGCAACAGGGGATTCTCAGAGAGCGCCTTCGTCAACCCTTGCACAGCCCCGGCTAAAGCCGTGGGATCGGCATTTGCGCGCGCCTGCAGGTATAACTCGAAGCCCCCCGCAGTCCCGAGACCGCGGATCGCCGGTGGATTGAAGGCGAGCACGATGCCGTCAGAAAACCGAAACCCTGCTTGGATATCTCGCCGACAATTTGCGACGCGGTACTATCTCGATCATCCCAATCCTTGAGAAGGATGAATGAGGTCCCCGCATTGGTCTTGTTCGATCCTCCAATGATGTCTCGCCCAGGCACGACAAAGGCATGCTCGATCGCTGGGTTCTTCTGGAGAAGCTGCTGGAATTGGGCGCCGGTTTTCGCGGTGCGTTGCAGCGAGGCGCCGTCCGGAAGCAGAATCGCGCTCAGCAGATACCCCTGATCTTCGGAGGGAATGAAGCTTGTCGGAACCCGAATGAACATCACGGCCAACGCGACAAGAACCAAAGCGAACGTCACGCCCGCCCTGAGGCGGTATTTCAGGGCCAGGTTGACACCCCATAGAAAGCCTCCAGTAAACTTCTGGAAGCCGATATTGAATGGGTGGAACAGGCGAGACTCTTTCTCACCTTTGTGCAAGAGAAGTGCACACAGAGCGGGCGTCAGCGTCAACGCCATGACTCCTGAAATGACCACGGAAATGGCCACCGTGACTGCAAACTGCTTGTAGAGCTGGCCGGCGATCCCGCCAAGGAACGCCACTGGAATGAACACAGCGCAAAGCACAAGAACGATAGCCAGCACGGCCCCCGACACCTCATGCATCGCCTCGATGGCCGCGTCTTTCGCTGCCATCCCCTCCTCGCGCATCAGACGTTCGACGTTTTCCAGCACCACGATCGCGTCATCCACCACAATTCCGACAGACAGCACCATCGCAAACAACGTAAGTGTATTGATCGAGAGCCCGAACGCATAGATGCCCGCGAAGGTGCCGATGATCGACACGGGCACCACGAGCATCGGAATGAGCGTGGCGCGCCAGTGCTGGAGGAACACGAAGACTACCAGGAGGACGAGCACCGCCGCCTCTGCGAGCGTCACTTGCACCTCGTGGATCGACTTCTTGACCACGAGCGTGGTATCGAACGGGATCAGATAGTCCATGTCCGATGGAAATGCGCTCTTCATTTCGGCAATCCGCGCCTTGATCGCGGAAGAAACGTCCAATGCATTTGCGCCGGTCTGCAGAAATACCGCCATCCCGATCGAAGGCTTACCGTTGACCGTCGCGAAAGTGTCATAGCTCTGAGCGCCCAGGTCGACGCTGGCAATGTCCTTGAGACGCAGCACGCCGTTCGGGCCTTCCGCCCGGATGATGATGTTCTCGAACTGTTCAGGGCTGACCAGGCGCCCGCTCGCCTTCACCGTGTAGGTCATGGCCTGCCCAGGTGGAGCCGGCTCGGCGCCAATTTTGCCGACTGCGAATTGCGCATTCTGCCCGCGAATTGCGTTTGCGACATCGGTCGGCGTTACCCCGAGACGAGCCATCCGGTCCGGATGGAGCCACACTCGCATGGAATAGCCGGATCCAAAGATAATGACGTCGCCGACGCCCTTGATGCGTTTCAGCTCGTCCACGACGCTCACCATGGCGAAGTCAGCGAGGAACGTGGTTTCCCGGCTTCTGCCAGGCGATGAGAGCGCGATCACCAACAGGATATCGTTGGAGCGCTTCTGCACGAGGACACCGTTGCGGCGCACCTCCTCTGGAAGACGCGCGAGGGCGATCTGCACACGGTTGTTCAACTGGAACGTGGCTCGGTCCACGTCGGTCCCAACTTCAAAGGTCGCCGTAACGGTCAGCGTGCCGTCGGACGATGCGCTTGAATTGAAATAAATCATGCCTTCTGCACCTGAGAGCTGCTCTTCGATCGGTGCAGCGACAGTGCTGGCGATGGTTTCCGCGCTGGCTCCGGGGTAGCTGGCGCTGATGGTGACGGTAGGCGGCGCTATCTCGGGGTATTGGGAAACGGGCAAGACGGTGAAAGCGACCAAGCCTGCGAGTATGATAATGATGGCGAGCACGCTGGCGAAGATGGGACGCTCAATGAAGAAACGCGATAGGTTTCCCATGGGTGATCTCAGCGCGCAGCGGGTGCAAGTGGCGGGCTTCGGTCGTTCTTGCCTGCCGAAGCGTCGGGCGCGGAATTGGCCTTCAGGCCGGGCTCGCCTGGCGGCTTCGCCTGGATCGGTGCGCCGGGACGAAGCTTCATCAGGTTGTCGACGATTACCATATCTCCCTCCTGCAGGCCGCTCGTCACTATCCAGTCGCTGCCGATCAAGCCGGCGGTTTGCACGGGCCGCATCGTGGCTTTGCCATCGGCGCCGGCGATCCAAAGCAGTCGGCCTTGCTCGGTCTGTAATATGGCCGTTTGGGATACAAGGAATGCGCTTCGCTCTCCCGCGAGTATCTGCACCTTCACGAACTGACCCGGAAGCCACTTGATTCCCGGGTTCGAAAACTCCGCCCGTAGCTGTAGGGTGCCGAGCTTGGCGTCGATTGCTTGGCCGGTGAAGTTGAGTCGGCCGCTCTCGGCGGGTGACGAACCGTCCTGTTTCATGATTTTCACGTGTGCATGGCGCACCGCGCCGCGTATGGTTTCGTAGTCGGACTCAGCCAGCGAGAAACGAATCCAGATGGGATCAACTTGAGTCATCGTTGTGAGAAGGCTTGAATCGGTATTTGCTGTCACTAGACTGCCTTCTGAGCGCAACGCGCGACCGCTGATGCCGCTGATGGGTGCAGTGACCTTTGTATAGGAAAGGTTGAGTTCTGCTTCGGAAAGCCGCGCCTCGGCGCCCGCAATGGCCGCAGTGCTCTGCTCGAAAGTACTTGTCGCGTCATCGAATTCGCGTCGGCTGATGGCTTTCTCCTCGACCAGCGGCTTCAATCTGGCCGATTCGCGCCGCGCTTGCTCCTGTCGCACGCGTTCTTGGACAAGCGCCGCCCTAGCCTGAGCCACTGCGAATTCGTACGGCGCGCGCTCTATGGTAAACAAAAGCGATCCGGCCTTAACCGGGGAACCTTCTTGATATGCTCGACTCTCGATGATACCGGACACACGCGAGCGCACCTCCACTTCGCGAGACCCCTCGGCCTGACCCACAGCTTCCAGCGAAATTGGGACTTGCTGCTTGGTGGCGCGCTGCACATTCACAGGCATGGCAGGTGGGGCGGCTCCCGCCTTGCTGCCTGTCTCTTGGGGCGTCTTGCCGCATGCAACGACGACGAGGCTAAACGCGCAACACGCGAATCGGAAAATCGCCTGACGTGTCGTTGAAGGAACAAAACTCGGATTCGCAGACAAGGGATGTCCTTTCATTTCAGGCTCGTCGGAAAGAGCGAGAGGGTGTCAGTATATACAAACTGATATGTCGGCTCTCTCGCACAGGAACTGTAGGATCAGGTGAAGAACAGCGACCGGCTTTGCGCAGAGCTTGCCAAGGTCTATAAGGAAGCGATGATTGACAGCAGCCTGCGGGCCAGCCTCTCGCCTCGGATTGCCGCATTGGAAACCGTCATGTTTGTTGCGGGCATACTGCGGCTCTGGCTTCTGGACGAAGGCGTCGTTGGCGTGCGTAAGCATGGGCGTGAATTGATCTTGGCGCATGTTGACACGCGACTTCGGGTCACCAGCAATGAAGCAAACTTCATGGGCGCTGGCGAAATAATGCCGTCCGAATGCGCCGTTATAACCCCGGCCCGTGAACAAATAGATAGACGGTAAGGGCAATCCCCAGAACGGCAACGGCCAAGTTTGCAAGCACGCCAAGATTTATTCGATAGCCCTCGGGGATTTCAACCGGCTTAAGGGTGCGAAGAACTGCACGGTACTGTGCAACCGCGGCGGCGGCGGCAAGTGCGCCCAACAAAATAAAGGCGAGGCCAATCCAAAAAGAGAGGCTTCTTTGCAGCGGCTCGCTTTTTTCGGGTGAAAGCATATGAACAAACAGGCCAAAGCGTTCAATCACGAAACCGAATGCCATTAAGGTCAGGCTGGTGCGATTCCAGGCAAGCAGCGTGCGCTCAGCAGCAAACAGCACTCTCGGATCATTCAGGTCGGACATGTGCGCTCATCATCACTGTAGGATGCACAGAGAATCTGGACGTTTTACGGTTTGAAATACTGCCAGCCTTCCTTCTGCCGTTTCATAATATGCACCGCACCGAAATCCTCAACCACGACGCCGGGCGCGAGATCGCTCGCGCTGACGTTGTCGGTTTTCATGGAACGTCCGCAGGCGACTATCTTGATGCCTTCGCTCTGCACTTTCTGTATCAGCGGCAGCTCGTCGCCGAAACTGGTGAGCAGTTTCACCGTTGGTCCGAAAACCACCACCTCGAACTTCGTATCAGTCAGCTCTTCGCGCATGTTAGAAGCCAGCTTGACGGCGCGCTCGAACTGCGCCTTGTCGCCGTTGCCTTGAACGACAACACCGACAATGTTGGCCGCCGACGCGGTGCCAGTCAAAGCGAAAAATACCGACAATATGGCGAGTGCTTTTTGCATTTGCGTCTCCATGAATATTTTGGAAAGAACATTGTATATCGATTTGCCGAAAAATTCTGAGCCAAGTTTGATACCTGGCTTAAGCTCCATGTTATTTGGCGACTAACGATAAAGCTCAGCCGCGCCGCTTTTCGGCGGCGGCAAGTGCGCCTTATTGGGCGTTAACAGTTGACAATGCCACCCATCGTGCCTGAATCGTATCGGCAGAAAGATCCGCCCCGCAGTCCCATGAAACAAAGTATCTGCCGTTTTGAACTCGTTCAAATACACTTCTATCTTTCAGCGGCGCAAAGGCCTCTGATTCCAGGTAAGGTTTTACGTCAAACAAACCTGCTTTTCCATCTTCTGCTTTGATGTACAGCGTGAAATTATCTTTGGGAATAATTTCTACAATGTTCATTGGTCAAGTCCTCCATCTGGGGGTCAAGTCTTTCATTTGCACATTTCTCATCTCTAATCCGCTTCATAAGTCTTCACTAACCGGCTCTCTGTCGTGTTGTGCATGACAGGGCGTACCTGCGAGTACCCGTCATGGAGGTCTGGAAGTGATGGGCTGGATAATAGCAAGGCGAATGTAATAACAAAAGACCTTGAATAACAACACCTCGAAAAACATTCGGGGTTTGCTCCAGGCTGGTCAGGCCGATGGCTGACTCTGCCCCACCGCCAGCATGATCTTGCCGATATGCTGGCTCGATTCCATGAGACGGTGCGCTTGGGCTGCTTCGGCCAGCGGAAACACTTGGTGTATTACCGGCTTCACTTTCCCGGACTCGATCAGTGGCCAGACTTTTTCGCGTAATGCGCTGGCGATAGCCGCTTTTTGTGCATCGGGGCGCGCGCGTAGCGTCGAGCCGGTGATGGTCTGGCGCTTTAACATCAGCGGCATGAAATCCACTTGCGCCTGACTGCCTTGCATGAAGGCGATGCAACACAGTCTGCCTTCGAGAGCGAGCAGCTTCAGGTTCTTTTCGATGTAGGCGCCGCCCACCATATCGAGAATCACGTCCATGCCTTTCTTGCCGGCCAGCGCCTGGATTTCCGCGAGAAAATCCTGCGTCTTGTAGTTGATGACATGATCGGCGCCGATCTGCTTGCAGAACGCCGCCTTGGCGTCGCTGCCCACGGTGGTGAATACACTCGCGCCGAATGCTTTGGCGAGTTGGATAGCGCTAAGGCCGATGCCGCTCGATCCGCCATGCACCAGGAAGTTGTCGCCCGCTTTGAGCTTGCAGGTGTCGAATACATTCACCCACACGGTGAAAAAATTTTCCGGCAGCGCTGCCGCTTCTAACACCGACAAGCCTAGAGGAATAGGCAGGCAATGCGCTGCGGGCGCGCTGCAATACTCAGCGTAACCCCCTCCGGGCGTGAGCGCGCACACTTGATCGCCCACCTGCCATTGCGCGACTTGCGCGCCCTTTGCCACTATCCTGCCGGCTGCTTCCAGGCCGAGAATGGGTGATGCGCCCGGCGGCGGATGGTAGCGCCCCAAGCGCTGCGCCACGTCGGGCCGGTTGATGCCGGCGTAAGCGACCTGGATGAGTACATCATGCTCGCCGGGTGTCGGCAGTGCAGTTGCGGCGAGTTGCATGACTTCGGGATCGCCGAAGCCGGTGAGAGAAATCGAGCGCATGGATGCGGGGAGATTGGCAATGTTCATTGGGGGTATTTATTCCATTTCTCAACCGTTAGTTCACAAATAATGACTGCTATTAATTGCAAATATTCGTCGTCCCAGCGGAGGCTGGGACCCAGCCCATCAACATCATTTTGAAGCAATAATCAGATCGTGTAGCGGACTGGGTCCCAGCCTCCGCTGGGACGACGGGTTCCCGCATTACCCATCACGATTTTCGTATTTGAGGCTATTTACCGTAAATGGAATTATTCATGGTTCCACAACCACGCTGCGCCGCGCACGCCGCTCGAATCGCCATACTTTGGTGGTACGAGCCGGGTGGCGATGTGATCGGAAAATACGTGGCGTGCCCATAGCTTGGGCACGCTATCGTACCAGCGCGTAATGTTGGACAGCCCGCCGCCCAGCACTATCACTTCGGGGTCGATGATGTTGATGACGCCTGCCAGGGCGCGCGCCAGGCGCTGCTCGTAGCGCTGCAATGTGGCTTCGCAGGCGGCGTCACCAGCTTGCGCCTGCGCGACAATTTCGCTTGCATTTATCTGCCGACCGCAGGCGCGAAAATGATCAGCCGCCATTCCAGGTGCAGACAGCCAGGTTTCGATACAGTTACTGCGACCACAATAACAAAGCGGCGTTTGCGCCATCTCTTCCGGGTTCGGCGCGGGTAGCGGGTTATGGCCCCACTCACCGGCAATGGCGTTGCAGCCCGTCAGAACTTTGCCGTCAATGACTATGCCGCCGCCGACGCCCGTGCCGAGAATCACGCCGAATACGCTGCGCGCGCCTGCCGCTGCGCCATCGCTCGCCTCTGATAGGGCAAAACAGTTGGCGTCGTTTTCGCTGCGGATGTCGCGCTGCAAGGCATGCTGCAAATCACGCACCAGGGGTTTCCCGTTGAGGCAGGTGGAATTGGCGTTCTTGATGCACCCGGAAAATGCGCCGCTGCGCGCCAGCGCGCCTGGCGTGGCGATGCCGACGCTGCCGTAAGCGGAGAGAGATTTTTCAGCGTCCAGCACCAGTTGCGTAAGGGCGCGCACAGTGGCCGGGTAATCGCCTGCGGGTGTTGCAATGCGGTGGCGCAACAGCGCATTGCCGTCCTGATCCAGAGCGAGGATTTCGATTTTTGTACCGCCAAGATCAATACCGATGCGGATAGGTTTCAACGCGCGACTCAAGGGTTTGGGGTGGGGAAGGAGTACATTCTACCGGCTCAGCGCACTGCGCCATTGTGCATCCCTGGCCCCGGATGCGATTCAAACTGATGTGGCGTTTTCTAATTTCCATAGAAGCTGAAATAAACTCTCCTGATTTGTCATTCCCGCGAAAGCGGGAATCCATGTTTTGCTAGCAAAAAATGGTTCCCCGCTTTCACGGGGATGGCAGTTGTTTGGGGGTTTCTGAATTCGTTTTACATCAGTTTGATTCGCGCCGCGCTGCTGCATCTGGCTCCGGAAAAGTTACCACTGGGCGCATGGCATCAAGTTTCGCCACGCTTGATCGCATATAATCTGCTGCAAATCTCTACACGCCTTGAAACTTTTTCCAGGAGCACCACAGTGGCTACTCCCGATCTTTCCAAACTTACCATTTCACGCGAGCAAAAATTATTTTCCAGCAAGAAGTCTGGCCGCCGCAAGTGGGTGATTATTGCTGTGGTGATCGTCGTTATCGGCGGCGCATACGTCGCGTTGCGTGGCGGCGGGACGCAACAGGTGGAAAGCGGCATCGTCGCCAGCGCCTATCCCTCGCAAGCCATCACCGCGCTGAATGCCACCGGGCGTGTCTCCGCCCAGCGCAAGGCTGCGGTCTCAACCAAGGCGACCGGTCGGCTGGAGTTTCTGGGGGTGCAGGAAGGCTCTATCGTGAAAGCTGGCGAGATTCTGGCGCGCATCGAGAACCGCGACGTCTCTGCCACGCAAGATCAGGCGCAGGCCAGTTTGCGCGCCGCCAAGGCAAATGTCGAGCAGGGCATGGCGGAATTGCGCGATGCCGAATCTAACCTGAAACGTTCGGAAGACCTGGCCAACAAGAATTTCATTTCCCCTGCCACGCTAGATACCGCCAAAGCGCGCTTCGACAAAGCTCGCGCCGCAGTAGCCTCGCTCAACGGCGCCATCGGCGTTGCGGAGGCGAACGTACGCGCCGCCAATGTCTCGGTTGAACAAACACTGATCCGTGCGCCCTTCGATGGCGTGGTGCTTACCAAAAACGCCAACGTCGGCGACATCATTACGCCGTTTTCCTCGGCGGCTGATTCCAAGGGCGCGGTGGTCAACATGGCGGATATGGCAACGCTGGAAGTCGAGGCCGATGTGTCGGAAATATCGCTCTCCAAAATCAGTGTTGCACAAGCGGTGGAGATTCAGCTCGACGCCTTTCCCGATTTGCGTTTGCTCGGCAAGGTGAGCCGCATCGTGCCGACGGTGGATCGCTCCAAGGCGACGGTGCTGGTCAAGGTGGAATTTGTCGAGAAGGATGCGCGCGTGCTGCCTGACATGAGCGCCAAAGTGGCTTTCTTGTCGCGTGAACTGAAGCCAGAAGAACGTAAGCCGGTCATCGCCGCGCAAGCGGCCGCCTTGGTCAAACGCGATGGCAAGGATGTGCTTTTCCTGATTGATAACAATGTCGCCAAACAGGTCGCGGTGACCGTGGGCGAGAAGATCGGTGACCTGGTTCAGGTTTCCGGCGTGAAGCCCGGCGACAAGATCGTGTTGGCGCCTTCCGAGAAAATGAAAGATGGCGCCGCAATCGCCATTCTCAAGAAATAGCTCTCATGGCCGATTTGCCAAAGACGGGTGCATCGAACCTCCTGGTGGAAATCAGGAATCTCACCAAAGGCTACACGCGCGGCGGGCAAGCCGTTCCGGTGTTGGATAACATCACGCTCAATATTGCGCGCGGCGAGTTCATCGCGCTGATGGGTCCTTCCGGCTCGGGCAAGTCCACGCTGCTCAATCTGATTGCCGGCATCGACAAACCCGATTCAGGTGTCCTGAAGATCGACGGCGAAGACATCACGGTGCTTTCCGAGGGCGAACTGGCCGACTGGCGCGCGGCCAACATCGGCTTCATTTTCCAGTTCTACAATCTGATGCCGGTGTTAAACGCGTTCGAGAATGTGGAGCTGCCGTTGCTGCTGACGAATCTGTCGAAATCCGAACGCCGCGAGCGCGTCGAGATGACGCTGTCTCTGGTGGGGCTGTCGGACCGCATGGAGCATTACCCCAACGAGCTTTCCGGCGGACAGCAGCAGCGCGTCGCGATCGCGCGGGCCATCGTCACCGATCCGACCATCCTGGTGTGCGATGAGCCGACCGGCGATCTCGACAAGCAATCGGCCAGCGATGTGCTCGGCATGCTGAAGCAATTGAATGCGGAAATGGGCAAGACCATCATCATGGTCACACACGATGCGCACGCGGCGGCGGCGGCGAAGCATATTGTCCATCTTGAAAAGGGTGAGTTTGTCGATGAGCCGGTGGCGGTTTGAGCATGGATTGCTATTCCTTCGATCTGCCGATAAATTGCGCCGTCGTCCCAGCGGAGCCTCTGCCAAATCGAGCGCGACGACGTTCCCGACTGATGCGCAATTGCCGCGCCAACTGACCTTGCCATGTACTACCTGAAACTCATTTTCAAAAACGTCTTCCGCGCCAAGCTGCGCTCCAGCCTGACGATCATCGGCCTGGTGATCGCAATCCTCGCGTTCGGCTTGTTGCAGACCGTTGTCGATGCCTGGTTTGCGGGCGCCAATGCATCCTCGAGCGCGCGCATGGTCACACGCAATGCGATCTCCCTGGTCTTTCCGATGCCTTTGTACTACCGCGATCGCATCAAGTCGGTGTCCGGCGTCAAATCGGTTTCACACTCGCAGTGGTTCGGCGGCATCTATATCGAGCCGAGGAATTTCTTTCCGCAGTTTGCGGTGGACAGCGAGAATTACTTTGAGATGTATCCCGAGTTCATCATCAAGCCGGACGAGCTGCTGGCCTTCAAGCGTGATCGCCAGGGCGCCGTCGTGGGCCGCAAACTGGCGGACCAATACGGCTGGAAGGTGGGCGATGTGGTTCCCATCCGCGGCACGATTTTTCCCGGTAATTGGCAATTCACCATTCGCGCCATCTTCGATGGCAAAGATGAAACTACCATCACGCGCCAGTTCTATTTCCAGTTCAGTTACATTAACGAATACCTGTTGAAGCGCTATCCGAAGCGCGCCGACCAGATCGGCATATTCAATATTGAAGTCACCGATCCTGGCCGCATCGCCGATATCGGCAAGGCGATAGATGCCGAATTCAGAAACTCGCTGGCCGAAACACTCACCGAAACCGAGAAGTCCTTTCAGTTGGGATTCATCGCGCAGTCGGAGGCGATCGTGGTGGCGATTCGCGTGGTTTCGTTCGTTGTCATTCTGATCATCATGGCAGTGGTCGCCAATACCATGGCCATGACGGCGCGCGAACGCCTGGCCGAGTACGCGACACTGAAGGCGCTGGGATTCTCGCCCGGCTTTGTCGCTGCGCTGGTATTCGGCGAGGCGCTGGTACTCGCGCTGATCGGCGCCTGCGTCGGCATTTTGCTGACGTTCCCGGTGGCGCGCGGTTTTGCCGCGTCACCGGCGGGAGCGGTGTTTGCGGTCTTTAAAGTATCGCATAACACCGTGCTGATGCAGTTCGCCAGCGGAATCGTCGTCGGCGTCATCGCCTCGCTGGCGCCTGGATGGCGCAGCGCGAACGTCAAGATTGTGGACGGTTTAAGGCACGTCGGGTGAAAGTCCCCTTTTCATATGTCTTGCGCAACCTTTGGGCGCGCAAGCTCACCACCACGCTGACGGCGGGGGGCATGGCGCTGGTGACATTCGTGTTCGCGGCGGTGCTGATGCTCGATGCCGGTCTGAAGAAGACCATGGTTGGCACCGGTAGTTTCGACAACGTGGTGTTCATCCGCAAGGCGGCGGAAACGGAAATCCAGAGCGGCGTGTCGCGCGACCAGGCCTCACTCCTCGAAAGCTTGCCGCAGATCGCGCGCGACGCGGACGGCCATGCCATGGTATCGAGGGAATCGGTCGTGCTGATTTCGTTGACCAAGCGTGGCCAAGATAAAGGTTCGAACATCGTCACGCGCGGGCTGCCGCCGATGGGCTTGAGCTTGCGCCCGCAGGTAAAGATCGAGCGCGGCCGCATGTTTCAGCCCGGCTCCTCAGAGATCGTGGTCGGCCGCAGTGTGTTTGAAGACTTCGAAGGTGTCGCGATCGGCCAGTCGCTGCGATTCGCGCAACGCGACTGGCTGGTGGTCGGCATGTTCGATGGCGGCAAGAGCGCGTTCGATTCCGAGGTCTGGGGAGACAGCGAACAACTGATGCAGGCCTTCCGCCGAACCGGTTACTCCTCGGCCATCGCGCGGCTCGCGGACAGCAACTCCTATGACGCGCTGAAGGCTGCGGTCGAAGCCGATATCCGGCTGACCGTCGAGGGCAAACGCGAACGGCTTTTCTACGAAGACCAATCGCGAGCGTTGTCCACGTTCATCTCAATACTTGGCACTGTGCTGTCGGTGATCTTTTCGCTGGGCGCGATGATCGGCGCCGCGATCACCATGTATTCAGCGGTGGCGATGCGCACGGCAGAAATCGGCACCCTACGCGCACTGGGTTTTAGGCGGCCGACCATACTCGCCGCATTTCTGCTGGAATCATTGCTGTTGGCGCTGGTGGGTGGAATTGCCGGATTGCTATTCGCGTCGTTCCTGCAAGTCATTACCATTTCGACCCTGAACTTTCAATCGTTTTCGCAACTCGCATTTGGATTTTCTTTGACCCCGGCGATCATCGTGCAAGCGCTGCTGTTTTCGTTGCTCATGGGATTTATCGGCGGCTTTTTGCCGGCGATGCAGGCGTCGCGACTGAAAATTGTCGATGCGTTGCGCGCTGGCTAATAAATTATGCCGCGCAAATCCAAAAAACCTGTCAGACGGCGTGCAACACACCACGCTCACGTAACAGGGCAATGACCTGCTGCGCAGTGTGCTCCAGCGTCACGCTGCCATCGGTTACCACTTCAAGTTCTGCATCGAGGGGCGCTTCGTAGGGCGAGGAAATGCCGGTGAAATGCGCAATCTCACCGGCGCGGGCGCGTTTGTAAAGCCCCTTGGCGTCACGCTGCTCGCATATTTCCAGAGGGCAGTTGCAGTAGACCTCAAGAAAATCTCCCTGTGACGCCATTGAGCGCACACGCTCACGGTCCGCGCGAAACGGCGAAATGAAGGCGGTAAGAACAATCACACCGGCCTCGACAAAAATCTTCGCCATCTCGCCGATACGGCGGATGTTTTCGCTGCGATCCTGCTCGCTAAAACCCAGGTCGGCACACAATCCGTGGCGCACATTATCGCCGTCAAGCACAAAGGACTTGCATCCTGCGCTGTGCAGCATTTCTTCGACCGTGTGCGCCAAGGTCGATTTTCCCGATCCCGACAAGCCGGTGAACCAGAGAATGACGCCGCGATGTCCATTCTGCGCTTCGCGTCGCTTGCGCGTGACCGTGGCGTTGTGCCACACCGTATTGGAACTGTTGCGCTGCTCAGTCATTTAGATATCCGTTCAGTAAGCGATCAATAAGCATTTTAGTCGAGGACAAGTGTCGTGACTCATAAATAGCGACGCCACGGGTGCGATTCAAACTGATGTGGCGTGACTCTGTTACAGGCTCTGGTATGGAACTCGGGAACCTGCTGTCCTGATGCCAAGAGAGAAGCCGAGAGCGGCGAACCTGCAAGGCGAGAGTATCGAAGCAGGGCGCAGGGGCGGAGCCACCCGTAGTAAGTAGTGTAGAAGCGGCTGTAGTCGACGCGAGACGTGGCGATTCGGAAAGCGTATTTGGAGTATGGCTATAGCATGGCAGCGATTGCAAGACACGCGGGCGCACACTAATCGACGGTAAGTAAAATAATCAGCGGCGAGCGGTAAAACCGTCATGTCAAGACCTGGCCACCTCCGTTTTCCACTTACTGCAATTCCTTAGGCGCTACATATTTAGTACCGTCGAACTGAAGGACGTAGCGGTGAGACGACCGGCTTACGGTCTCCACGCAACCGCCCTCCTTAAGCGTTTTTATTTCCTGATTGCTTCTTTTTTCGATCACGACCAGGTGAGCGTAGCCGTGGCTGCTTGCGCTGTCCATAACCAAAGTCCGCGCGGTTTCGCGTGCCTCGTTGCACTCGCCACCGCGGTCGCTAACAGATGAGTCCATAGGCAGGTCAAGCAAAACCGGTTTCAGCTCGTTCCCATCGGGTACGTAAAGGCTGAGCGTTCCGTCGGACGAACTCGTGCCGCCTATGTGGCTATGACTGGTGCGCACGCCGAATGCGCGCACGCCACGCGCCAGCGCATAGTTGGCGGTGTCCAGACCGATACCGTCGAAGCGCATGGCATCCGAAGTGATAGCGCCTTTACGCAGGACGTGTTGCAAAATTTCACCGCTTTGGGTATTCACCACGACAACGTCGAGATCGTAGTTGGCCAAATCATCGGTTGCGCCGTCTTGTGGCCGCGCCAAGGCAACGATGTGCTTGGCAGGATTGCCCGGCCATGCTTTACATATCGCCGTATGGATTCTCTTACCACGCAAGTATCCCAGCTTGTCAGCGACGCGCAGCGCCAGTGTAGGCGATGCTTCCTGGCAGCTCCGAATCGGGATCGCGCTAAAACCAGGGTTATATACTTCCTGGACGATACTTGACTGATTACGAATCGTATACTTGTATCCTTCGATTGTCGGAACGCATGCCTGCGCCGCTTCGATCGAGGTCAAGCCCTGTCGTCCCTGTTCAAGATTTATCGCGCAGCGAAGTTCATCCTGCGTATAGGTGGAAAATTTCGGTAAATCGACGGCGCGAATGATATCTTCATCAAGTTCAAAATATCCCACCGCCCCCTCGGTCACTCCATACAGTTTCCACGGGGACGATACACCACGCTTCCATCGACTAAGCGCGACCTTGCCACACTTCATCACCGAGACGCTCTGTGCCTCCACGAAAAAATCCGCCTTCTGGCCCGGTTTAGCTTCTACGGTTAGGGCCAAATCAGCAGCGTGCTCACCTTCGCCAGGAATGCTCCATGGTTTACCCAGGGTTCGTGGGATTTCTATTCCGCCAAGTTTGATCGCTTTGACGGGGCTGTGCTCCCAGGCGTCGTTGATCGCTTGCGCACAGGATTCAATCTTGCGCATATCGCCTGCGCTGAAAGACAGATGGAAATTTTCATCGCCCTCGGCGAGCGGCGGCAATACAGGAAATACATTTTTCAACGCGCTCCTGAGATCGACGAATCCATTATCTTTTCGTAGGCCAATTAAGGATGTGGCGAGTTGACTCGGAAGAGCGCTCCCACCACATTCAGCGTCCGCGGGAATCGCTGTATCGCGATTCGCTGAGCCGCCAACGACGCTTGTTGTCGGATAGAGGGGAGTGACATCAAGATTAAATATCATACTCTCCCCGGCGGTTTGACCTAGATAGGTGGCGCGCGCCCGGCGAACGAAATAAACCGCATTGTTGTGCACGATCAACTTGCTCTGCAAATGGGGGGCAACCATTTCCGGCATTTTCTCTATCACCGCAACGGCGTCCGCCGCAGCGTGACTAATCGTTAGAACGTCGCCTTTGTTGTCACTGAACGGTCGGGAATCGGCGATCTTATCCAGAGCGATGGTGCTGCTAATAGCACCGTACCCGTTGTACCCTCGGCATCGCAACGCGCCATTGACCAGTACGCAGGTAGCGCCGGCCCCCATGGAGACGCTCGTCACCCCGCCGGCAATAACCTGCGTCTGGTTTGGTGTGATGTTGGTATAGGCACCTAGACCGAGGCTACCCATGCTGTTAAACCCCCAGCATTGCAACGCGCCACGAACGACCGCGCAGACCGAGGCGATGCCCGACACCGCCACTGCGGTCACTCCCTCGGGAATCACTTGCGTCGGGCGCGGCACCGCGATACCAGCATTAATGCGTTTATTGCACTCCTCTACTGCTGCGGAAAATTCCGATGGTTCCAATTTCTTGTTGAGTTTCGACTGCTTTTCGGCGCAAGAGTCCGCGAGGCTTGTACTCCACGCGATGTCGTGCTTTCTTCCCCAACATTGCAGCGCACCGCGCACCACCGCGCAACCGCTGCCGCTTCCGACCGCGATGGCGGTAACTCCGTTCGCGATGATTTCCGTGGGCTCAAGTACGTTACCGCCGGCGTGACCATTGCCGACCCGGCCTAACTGGTTGTCGCCCCAACATTGCAGCCCAGCGTTGACGATGGCGCAGGTAGATTGCGCCTGTGCCGAGATAGCAGTCACTCCGCTCGCGATGACTTGCGTAGGTTTGAATGGAACGTCGCTGCTGTTATTGGCATTGCCGATCATGCGTACACCTGCGCCCCAGCACAGCGCCGAACCGCGCACCACCGCGCAGGTATGCATGCCTCCAGCCGCGACCGCGGTTACGCCACTGTCAATCACTTGTACAGGCTTCAGGACATTGTCGCCCGGCGTACCCGTGACCTGGCCGGATTGATTCCATCCCCAGCATTGCAGCCCACCGCTAATCACCGCACAAGTGTGGGCGTACCCCGCTGAGACCGATGTCGCTCCACTCGCGATCACTTGCGTCGGGTACCTTTTGACCGCTTGCGTCGGGTACCTGGACTTGTCGCCGACAGTTCCGTCACCGATCTGGCCAAAGCTGTTATCTCCCCAGCATAGAAGTTCGCCACCGAAAGTAACAGCGCAAGTGTGGCGTTCGCCCATGGCGACTTGCCGAATGCCGTTGGCCGGCTCTGCTGCTTGAGCCTGGAGGACAGCAGTAATGAAAATGAGAGCGACTGGCACGGCAAACGAAATTCGATTTAGGAACAGCATGATTGCTCGCTTCCTTTGTTTAACGGAAATGGCTCATAGCATAAATCAGAACAGCATGCATTGCTTGGGCTGTGCGACGCCACTACCTCTTTGCGTGCTTTTCCAAAATAAACAGATAACCCGCAATTGGCACATTGCGTTCCTTGCGAATGGGCGTGTCGATGGCGGCTGCAATGCTAAACCCATGTTGCGCGGCGAGTGCTTCAATGTAGGCGCGTGAATGCGCATAGCGGCTGCTTGCGCGCAACAAGTAGGCGCCTTCCCGGTCGGCAATGCTCTCAACAGAAAAGGCGAAGCGCCCGCCGGTTTTGAGGGCGCGCGCGATGCCAGCGAAAGTTGTCGCAAGATCCCCTACGTAAACGAAGACATCAGTTGCGACCGCCAGGTCATAGCTTGTCGCAACGGCGCTCATGAGGAAGGATGCTAGGTCAGTTTCTTCAAGGCGTTGGTAAATTTGCCGCCGCCGCGCCTCGGCAAGCATCTCTGCGGACAGATCGATTCCCACCAGATTCTGGCAATAGGGCTGTATCTCAAAGCCGAACAGCCCCGTGCCACAACCCAGATCCAACACAGACAAGCTGCTGCGGCGCGCTATCCAGGGTTGCAGTTGCTTGATAAGCAAGTTGGGAATCGCGTACCCCAGTTTTTCGACCAGATGCTGATCGAAGTTAGGCGCCAGATCGCGGAAAATCTTGCGCACAAATTCATCCGGCGGACGGGCAGGATTGGCGTGCGCCAGCGCGTCGCGCGCGAAACGCGTGAGTTCATTTTGCGCATCGAGACTAAGCGCGCGATCATACAGCGCCAGCGCCTCGTCAAACTTGCCAAGCTGCTGGTACTGCTCGGCAAGATTGGTGATGGCCTCGACGAAATCGGCGTTGAGTTCCAGGGCGCGCTTAAATGCGCCGATAGCCTCTTCGCGTCGATTTAGTTTGACCAGCACATTGCCGAGGTTGTTGTGGGGAACGGCAAAGCCGGGACGTAGCGCCACAGCACGTTGCAACACTTGCAGCGCCTCTTGCGGCTTCCCCTTAGCGAGTAAAACATTGCCCAGATTATTAAGCGCCTCGACCATGTCAGGCCGGTGCATGATGGCGCTACGGTAACAGGTGAGCGCGCCGTCAGTATCGCCTTGCTGCTGAAGCAGCAGACCGAAATTGTAGTGCGCCTCGGGGAATTTGGGATTCAGGCGGATGGCCTGGCGATAGCGCGTGGCGGCGTCTACGTTGCGCCCCAACGATTGCAGAATGAGTGCGCACTGAAACTGATAAAGCGGATTGTGTTTGTCGAGCCGCAACGCGCGCTCGATAGAAACCAGAGCGGCGGCTGCATCGTTTGCCGTTAAATGCGCTACGCCAAGCAGGTAGTGGACAGCCGCGCTATCGGGCGATGTTTCGGCTAATTGTCGAAGCGCGGCGCGCGCCGGCTCAGTGTTGTCGGCGTCAAGCTGCGCCATGAGTTTTTGCAACTCATGTTGCAGGTGCGCGGGTGTGGGGGCTGCCAACGGCGGCAGGCTATCGCAAAAGCGTCAGCGTTTAGGTGGCTGGGTGATGTACTCAAAAACTTTGATGACGCGCGCTACGCCGCTGGTGGTGCGCGCGACCTCAGCAGCCGCATCGCCTTCTTGCTGCGTTACGATGCCCATGAGATACACCACACCATTTTCTGTCACCACCTTGACATGATTGGGCGAGACCTTGCCATTGCCGAGCAGGCGCGCTTTGACGTTGGAGGTGACAAGTGCATCGTTGCCGCGTGCAGCGAGGGAGACATTGCCGGACACGGCGATTTCGTTGGTTATGTTCTTGACGCTCGGTATGGTGCGAACCACATCGGCAATCTCATTCTTAACTGCCTCGGTGGGCGCCTGCCCAGTGAGCAGCACGTTGAGGTTGTAGCTGGTGGTGCTGATATGGACATCACGAAATTTTTCGCGTGTGCGCGCAAGCGATTTCCATTCAATGTTCTCGTCTTCGATGTAGGTGCCGGTAGTGCGGCGGTCGTCTATCATGAGGGCGGATGCCGCCAGGCCGGTTGCAGCCAGCGGGAAGCATCCTTGCAAAGTTGCAGCACACAGCAGGGTAAGGCAGATCAGGGGTATACGCATTATTCCACTCCGAGTAGATGACAATCGATGGCGTCGCACAGGCAATGCAAAATGAGGATATGCACTTCCTGCACACGCGCCGTTATTTGCGACGCTACATTCAAATGAACATCAGCGGCAGTGAGCATGCTGCCCATTTTGCCGCCGTCGCGCCCGGTGAGCGCAACGATAGTCATACCTTTGCTCCTGGCGGCGGTCATCGCTTCGATGACACTTTTCGAGTTGCCGCTGGTTGAGATGGCGATCAGCACATCGCCGCTACGACCCAATCCGCGCACTTGCTTGGCGAATATCTGGTCATAACCGTAATCGTTGGCGATGGCGGTGATGGCCGAAGTATCGGTGGTGAGCGCAATGGCCGCAAGCTCCGGGCGCTCGCGCTCGTAACGCCCGAGTAGCTCGGCGGAGAAATGCTGCGCATCGGCCGCCGACCCGCCGTTGCCGCACGCCAGCACCTTGCCGCCGGATTTAAGACTTTCGCTCATGCTAAGCGCTGCGCGCGCGATGGGAGCAGCAAGCTTGGCCGCAATCGCCAGCTTGAGCTCTGCGCTGTCGGTGAAAATTTTTTCGATACGTTTTTCGAGGTTCATCGGTTTATTTATCGTTCAATTTGTGTAGCTACTCAGCACTATGGGGTCAATGGAACGCAGATGACGCAGATGAATATGATGAACGCAGATACTATAAGTACTCAGAAATCAAACAAGAAAAAATCTTATTTAATCATAATTATCCGCGTCATCAGCGTTCTATTTTTGACTGCTGAGTGGTTACGAAATTGTTGGCACGGGAATAGGACAGTCAGGCATCAAAGGCGTTCCTGATCCACTCGATACTGGCATCATCGAGCGTATCGAGCAGGACGACATCAAAGCGGCACGGCGGCGTATGCGCCAGCGTGGCGAGATAATGCTGCGCCGCCTTGACGATGCGTTGCTGCTTTTTCGTATGGATGCTGGCCCCTGCACCGCCGAAGCTCTGATGCTTGCGCAGCCGCACTTCAACAAATACCAGGTGGTTGCCGTCTTGCATGACGAGATCAATTTCGCCCATGCGGCAGCGAAAATTGCGCGCCACAGACTTGAGCCCCGCCTGCTGCAAATGCCGCTCCGCCAAGCGTTCCGCCGCATCGCCTGCGCGGCTGGCATTTGTTTGGTTCGTGCTACTCGGGTTCGCGTCATTCCGCATTGGGTTTGTAGAGTTGTGCGCGGCCATCGCGAAACTCGACTGCGGTAAGCGCGCGCAAAAACTGCCGCCCGGCATCGAGCGTGAGCCGCCCGGTCACGCCATCGAGTACCGGATTGTGCTGATTCGCATCCTGCAACAACAGCGCCAGCCGCCATGCGTCCACGCCTAGCGCATAGAGGCGTTCCTGTTCCACCGCAGCGCCGACGGGGCGCGGGTAAATCATCACAGCCAGATGATCGGGCTGCACAAACCACGGCATATCAAGGAAGCGCACGCCGTCGAGATCGATATTGGCGAGCGCGTCAGCGCGCGGGTCGAACGAAAGCGAAGTGGCAAAGACCGGCATGCCGGTGGGCACGTAGGGCCGGGCGAAGCGCGTGCTATCCGGCTCTGCGGCAATGAACACGCTATCGGCCGCGAGGTACTCCAGCTTGGCGCGTATACGCTGCGCAGCGCCGGGCTCGCCGTCAAACGCAATGCGCGCCACGATGCTGCCGCCCAGCCGGGTCCATTCCTTTTCAAACACTTCCTGGATGCGCTTGGCAAGGCCAGTGTTTGAATGAATCACTGCCACATTGCGCGCTCCTTCCGCGGCGGCAAACAGCGCAGTCTGGCGCGTCTCATTGTCGAGCGACAGGGAAACATAATAGTAACGATCAGGAACGTCTGCGTCCGGAGCATTGAGGGCCAGAATTGGCAGTTCCGAATGCTGCGCAGCGAGGTGCGCCAGCAGCGTCGCGCCGTCGCGCGTGAGGCCGGCAATCACCAGTGTTGCACCATCGCCAAGCGCTTTGCGAAAGGAATAGGCCAGTGATTCACCCTCGTTATCGGCGGCGTAAATACGATACGCAGGGGCATTTCTGCCTTCAAAATTGGCGGCTGCAACGAAACCCTGCTTGAAGGCATCGGCCACTGCGCCAAAATTTTTTGCCGCCAAGGGGAGAATCAGGGCGATATGCGCAGCAGCGTTGCTCGTAACGGGGGGAACACTCTGCAACGGCGTAGCAATGGGCGCAGAAGTGGGGCTATCGGGCGACAGCGTCGGATCGCTGCTGGAGGGCATAGGCGCAGTGGGTTGAGTCGGGAAACTGCGCTCGCCCTGCGGCGCGGGCGGGCGGCGTGCGTCGCGCGCAGCGCAGGCGCACAATAGCAGCGCGATGGCGCAGACCAGGAAGGAACGAAAGTGCAAGAAGCGCAAGTGAGTACTCAAGAAATAGTTTCGCATTCCGCAAAGGATCAGGTGAGCGGTGGGACATTATATGTTGTCGCGACACCCATTGGAAATCTGCGCGATATTACGCTGCGCGCGCTGGATGTGCTCAAGGCGGTTGACATCATCGCCGCTGAAGATACGCGCCATAGCCGCACCCTGTTGCAGCACTACGCAATTTCCACCCAGCTTTTTGCGCTGCATGAGCACAACGAGCGCACTGCCGCCGAGCGTATTGTCGCGTGGCTGCGCGAGGGCAAGGCGGTGGCGCTGGTGAGCGATGCCGGCACCCCCGCCATCAGCGATCCCGGCGCGCTCCTGGTGCGCAGCGTCAGGTTGGCAGGCTTAAGCGTGATTCCCATCCCCGGCCCCAGCGCCTTGATAGCCGCGCTGTGCGCCAGCGGTGTGGCGCAAACGGAGTTTCGCTTCGCGGGATTTTTGCCGAGCAAGGCGGGGGAGCGGCGCGCGCGCCTGGCAGAGTTTGCCGGATGCACGCAAACCATCGTGTTCTACGAAGCGCCGCATCGCATCGTCGATATGCTAGGCGACATCGCCGCAGCCTTTGGCGAGGATCGCCCCGTGGTGTTGTGTCGCGAACTGACCAAGCGCTTTGAAACCATACATCACTGCCTGTCGGGTGAAGCGCTCGCCTGGATTGAGGCCGACGCCAACCAGCAGCGCGGTGAGTTTGTGGTGATTGTCGAGGGCAAGCAAGAGACAGAAACGTCCACCGATGATGCGCAAACACAAAACACGCTAGCGCTATTGATGGAAGAGTTGCCCGTCAAACAGGCAGTGGCGCTGGCCGCAAAAATTACCGGCGCCAAGCGCAATACCGTGTATGCCCTGGCGCTGCAAATGAAGCAGGAAAAGGGAGCGTTGTGACCGTCGTCCCAGCGGAGGCTGGGACCCAGTCCATTAAACGATCTGACTAATGTTTCAAAGTGATGTTGATGGGACTGGGTCCCAGCCTCCGCTGGGACGACGAATATTTTTGCTCCTTAACCCGCCACCAGTAGGGCTAGCCCTCTGATTGTTAAGTAAGCCCGCAGTGCGGTAGACTCTCAACTCCGTAAAATCCCCCTATGACCTCCCCTCTTTTCCGCCAAGAAGCACTCGACCATCAGCGCAACCGTCTGTTCGGCGAAGCGCTGGTTATCTGGCCCGTCTCGCTCAAATTGATTACCCTCGGAGCAGTACTGGCAGGCGTCGCGTTCATTGCCTTTGCCATATGGGGCGAGTACACCCGCAAGGTGCACGTCACCGGCTTTCTCGCGCCCACCAAAGGTTTTGTGAAGGTGCACGTGCGCGAGGTCGCCACCATCGCCGAGCGGCGCGTCGAAGAAGGACAGAGCGTCAAGAAGGGCGACATCCTTTTCGTTTTATCCCTGGACCGGGGTGGCATGTCAGGCGTCGGAGCAGGACAGGTCGCCGTCACCGAAACGCGTCGCCGCCGCGAAGCGCTGCTCCAGGAAAAATCCAAACTTGCCGCCATCGGCCGCTCGCAGGCCGATCAGTTACACAAGCGCATCGCCGCCTTGTCCGACGAACACAGCAAAATAGACCGCGATATCGAACTCCAGCGCCAGCGCGTAGAAACATTTCGCAAAACGGCGGAACGTTACAAACAACTTCTCTCAGAAAACTTTATTTCCGCCAATCAGCTCCAGCAGCAGATCGGCTTGCAACTTGAACAGGAAGTGTTACTGGGAAATCTAGAACGCAGCAAACTCGGCTTGGCACGCGAAATCGTTGCAGCCAAGCAGCAGTTGCCGGAAATCGCGCTCCGCTCGCAAAACGATTTATCCGCTCTCGAACGGCAATTGAGCAGCCTGGAACAAGATCTGGCCGAAGTTGATGCGCGCCGCGAGCTCATCGTAGTAGCCCCAAGCGATGGTATCGCCACCGCCATACAGGCAGAGCCAGGTCAGATCGCCAGCCCCAATATTCCTTTGTTGAGTATTCTCCCTGCCGGTTCCGCCTTGCAAGCGCGCCTACTTGCCCCGGCAACGGCAGTGGGGTTTATCCAACTGGGCAAAGAAGTCAATCTGCGCTACGCCGCCTATCCCTATCAACGCTTTGGTCATCAACGCGGCACGGTGAGGCAAGTTTCCAAAGCCATCGTCACTCCCAACGAACTACCGGGTCCGATACAGACGCAAGAACCCTTTTATCTGGTGACCGTTGCCCTCGATGCACAAGACATCCAGGCTTACGGTGAAAAGCTTCCCCTGCAATCTGGCATGACCTTGGAAGCCGATGTGCTGCTCGATAAACGCCCTATTTATCAATGGGTGCTTGAACCTTTGTTCAGCATCAAGGGCCGCGTGTAATGACAAGCTTGCATTTTTGGGGACGCGCCCGCGTCCCGGTGATGTTGCAAACTGAAGCGACCGAGTGCGGCCTGGCCTGCCTTGCCATGGTAGCCAGTTATCACGGCTATGAAACCGACCTGGCAAGCCTGCGGCGACGCTTTTCGATTTCACTGAAGGGTGCAAATCTCCAACAGCTCATCCAGATCGGGCAGCAAATTAATCTGGGTAGTCGACCGTTACGCGGTGAAATTGAGGATT
>JAYWAM010000243.1:0-12116 GCA_043782425.1 Betaproteobacteria bacterium | reverse complement strand
GCAGGGGTTTCGGTTGGCATGCCAACCGCCTGCGCAACGGCTGTCCAGTGCATTGGACAGCGCGCCCTGCAAGGGAGGGCCGGGGTGAGGGGGTGGTGGATTCAAGAAGCTGTCATGAATTAGGAAACACTCAATAGTTTATTTCGGCCTGCATTTTGAATAGGAGCTCTTATGAAGATTTTGTCTATCTTGATCGCCGCGCTGTGTCTTCCGCTGCTGGCTACAGCGCGCCCGCTCGTGCCGGTATTGAATGCCGCAGAAATTGCGCAGCGCTGTGATGCAACCTTCGCGAGGGTTACGCAATCGGTCAGGAAGATGCAAGCCAAGCCGCGCGCCGACGGTATTTTCGATGAATGGAACCGTCTACAGATTGATATCGAAAATCTGCTCGGCCCCGTCTACTTGCTCGCCAACGTGCACACCGACAAAGCGGCGCGCGATGCCGGCGATGCCTGCGTGCTCAAGATGACGCGCTTTAACACTGACCTTTTTCAGAACGAAAAGCTGTTCAAGCGCATCCAGACCGCCAAAACGCATAACGCTCATCAGGCCATGCTCAAGAAAGATTTGATCGAGGGCTTTGAAGATACCGGCGTGACGCTTCCCGACGAAAAGCGCAAACGCGCCAAGGAAATCATCGACAAGCTAGAAGATTTGCGCCAAAACTTTGACCGTAACCTGCGCGACGACGCAACCAAGGTAGTCATGACGCCCGATGAAATGCACGGCATGCCCGAGTCTTACATCGCCGCGCAAAAGAAAGACGACCAGGGTAATTATGTACTCGGCCTCGATTACCCGACTTATGTTCCCTTCATCGCCAATGCAAGCAGCGAAGCAGCGCGTAAACGCTATTGGATCGCCAGGCAGCACGAGGGCGGCGAAGCCAATCTTGCGCTGCTCGATGAAATTTTCAAGCTGCGTCTCGAACTGGCGAAACTCTACGATCTTCCCAGTTTTAGCGCCTATGTCATCCGTCGCAAAATGGCTGAAACCCCGGAGAAAGTGCTCAAGTTTCTGGGCGAGGTCAAGTCGGCAGTTTTTGATCTGGAGAAACAGGAAGTGGAGGAGCTGCGCGCCTTGAAAGCGCAGGATAGCGGCCAGCCGCTGGCGCAGACCAAGCTTAAGCGCTGGGATACGGCCTATTATCAGGAAAAGCTCAAGAAATCGCGCTTCGACATCGACCAGGAAAAACTGCGCAAGTATTTTCCGACTGACAAAGCGGTTGAGTACGTGCTGCTGGTTTCCAGCACGCTCTACGGCGTTAAATTCAAGGAAGTGAAGACGCCAAGCTGGCATTCGGACGTGAAATATTACGATGTGCTCGATGCCGCAACAGGCAAATTCATTTCCGGTTTTTATCTCGACCTGTATCCGCGCGAGGGTAAATATAACCACGCCGCCGCCTTCCCGATCTACGGCGTATCGAAGCTCGCGCAGCGTACGCCGCTTAGCGTGCTGGTGACCAATTTCAACCGCCAGGGACTCGATCACGACGAATTTGAAACGCTGCTGCATGAGTTCGGCCACGTGCTGCACGGTGTGCTGTCGCAAGCCGACTACAATCCGCATGCCGGAACCAGCGTGATGCGTGATTTCGTCGAAGCGCCGTCACAGATGTTTGAGGAATGGGCGCGGCGCGAGCAGACCCTGGCGCTGTTCAAGCAGGTGTGCGCGCAATGTCCGCAACTGAGCAAAGATGAAATCAAACGCCTCGACGCAGCGCGCAAATACGGCAGAGGCGTCAGGTACGCGCGCCAATGGCTTTACGCCGCGTTCGACATGGCGCTATCCTCGGAAAAGCCCGAAGCGGCGCTGGCGGTGTGGCAACGCATGGAAAGCGAAACTCCTCTAGGTTATGAAGAGGGCACGCTGTTCCCGGCATCGTTCTCGCACATCGCAGGCGGTTATGCGGCGGGCTATTACGGCTACATGTGGTCTGAAGTCATGGCGCTCGACATGCTTTCCGGCTATGGCGATAACCTGCTCGACCCCAAAGTGGGTAAGCGCTACCGCGACACAATTCTCGCGCAAGGCGGACAAAAACATCCCGCGCAACTGGTGCGTGATTTTCTCGGACGCGAGCCGGACAGCAAGGCGTTTTTTAAAGAGATCACAGGGACGAGGTAGGGTTTTATTCCTCGCCCCGCTTGCGGGGAGAGGGCAGGGTGAGGGGCGTGCAACTGTCGAATTTTTCCGCAGGCGCGATATCAGTCTGCTTTAGGTCATGACCGTGCCCATTCTGCACCGCTATCTCGCCTCGCAGTATTGAAAAATCCGCGTGCGGGCTAGCCAACTTTGTAAGTCTTCAGCTCCTGACGAATCACCGTGCGGATCGTTCGCTCGATGCTTTCTGACTGAATCGCATTCTTCAGCGTCTCGTTGATGAGCGTTTGATAACCGCGCTCGCCGGCCTTCTCTTTGAAATGTTCCACAATGGTGCTATCGAGGTAGATATTCACGCGCCGCTTTGCGGGCAACACCTTGCCGCCAGGCATCCGTTTGCGCAAGACGAGCTTGCCCGAGGCAATATCGGCCGCCTTGATGGGAAGATCATCCAAGCTGCTGGAAGTAGATTTTTTCCTCATTTTTTTCCGCCTTTCGCATTGAGATCACGCGGATTTCATCGGGAGTTTCAGCCGTTACAATTACGACGAGAGCGTCGTGCAAGAACCCCAGCGTTACGAAGCGCTCTTCTCCATAGTCAAAACGACGAGATCCTCGAACGTAACCGTTCCCCCTCTTTCGATTACCGGCTTGGCATCCGCCAGATCGAAGCCGTGCTTTTTCAGATTAAGGGTCCGCTTCGCCGGATCAAAGGTAAAACGCATCCTGCTATTTTATGTATAAATATGTGTATATGCAACTTGCGCAATTCGCCGTACTTATCTCGCTAATTCTAAATTGCGATAGAAACGACCTTTACGTAGGAGCGGGCTTGCCCGCGATAACAGCCATTTCGCGGGCAAGCCCGCTCAGGAAACCAGCTTTATTCGCGCTGCTATCGAGAATTGGAATAAGCACAGCCCGCTGCTGCGGGGTTTTTTTCTTGCATCCAAAGAAATCTACGCGGACACGCGCAGTCTGCGGCCAGGCTGAATAATCGACTTGGGCGAGAGCTTGTTCCACAGCAGCAGATCGCCGAGTGCGATGCCGAATTGCCTGGCGACGGAATACAGCGTATCGCCGCGGCGAATGGTGTAGTGGCTGCTAATCGGCGCGGTAGCGGCGATGCTTTGTTGCGCGACCGGTGCTGCGACCTTAACAAAGCTTCCCTGTGCTGCGCCTTTGATGGGCACCATGATTGTGGTGGGCTGTGCAATTTTTTTCTTGCGCTCTTTCAACGAGATATTCACAGCGCGCAAATAAGATCCGCTCACACCATAGCGCTTGCCGATCTGCTCCAGCGATTCTCCGCGCCTGGCCTGGTAGGTGGTCCATGAAACCAGCGGCTGATCGTAGTTTTCCAGATTCGCGCGGAATACTTCGACTTTTTCCAGCGGCAACAAAAACTCTCCGCTTTGTGGCGCAGCGACAGGGCGATTGAAAGAGGGATTGAGGGCAAGGAATTCATCTTGCGGCATATCGGCTAACTTCGCTGCCAGTTTTACATCGATCTTGGCCGGCGCCTTGACGGTGGTGAAGTAAGGCTGATCGGGCAATTGATCCAGCTCGATTCCATAGCTGCCCGGCGCAAGGATGATGTTCTTCACCGCGATAAGTTTGGGCACGTAGTTGCGTGTTTCCAGCGGCAGGCTGAGACTAAGAAAATCCGTAGGCAGGCCTTTGCGCTGGTTGTGAGCGATGGCGCGTGCAACACAACCCTCTCCGCAGTTGTAGGCGGCGAGCGCCAGTTCCCACGAATTGAACATGGCATACAGCTTCTGAAGATAATTGAGCGCGGCTACGGTTGAGGCCAGAACGTCGCGTCGGCTGTCGGCGTGCCAATCCTGTTTCAGGCCGAAGTGCTTGCCGGTGGAAGGAATGAATTGCCACATGCCCGCAGCATGGCTGCGCGAATTGGCCTGGGGATTGAAGGCGCTTTCGATCACGGGAAGGAGCGCAATTTCCATCGGCATGTTGCGCTTTTCGACTTCATCGACAATGTGGTGCAAATACTTTGCGCCGCGCTCAACGAAGCGTTTGATATATTCCGGGCGGTTGCTGTACCACTGTTCATGGTCCAGCACCAGCGGCGAATCAAGCGGCTCGAGCTGAAAGCCTACGCGCACGCGTTGCCACAGATCGGCATCGGTGCTTGCGTCCGTATTTGTTGGCGCCGTGTCAGCGATTTCTGCATTGGTATTCAGGATAGGGGTGGGATTCGCGCTGTTCGACTGCGCCTGCGGCGCGGCGGCTTCGTTTGCCGCTTCCGCCAACGGCGCAGCATAGGCAGGCGCAAAGCCGGCGCTTGTGAGCAGAACAAAAAATATTACCTGCCGCATGAGATTCCTTCGCCTGCTGGTTGTATTCGTTGATGAAAGTAAGGCCATGCTAAAGCAGGTTCATAGCCTGGTCAATCACTCAGCGCGTAGGATGGGTGAAACCCATCAGCCTTTATGGGCGCCCGCTGGCAATAAAGTGACAACGCCGCCGGTGAACCGGGGTGATGGGTTGCACCCATCTACGGATTCTTGGTCACGCGGACCTTGAGAACAAATTTATCCTGGTCTACAGAGTTAGGGCAAAGTCATTTACCAGCGCACCTGGCAGTCTTTGCGATTCGGTGGAGCGCTCGCCGTAGCTTGCAGAGCTGGGTAGCAGTTCGCGCTCACGCGTGAGGCCTTGCAAATTGTCGCCCAGCATGCGAAACGCGCTGTCGTCGAAACGCATCACATTGAGCGGCGCGGTGATCTCGCCGTTTTCCACCCAGAAGGTGGCAAAGCGCGTCATGCCGGTAAGGCGGCACGCCGCGCGATCGGAGAAATTTAGATACCACAGGTTGCCGATAAAAATGCCGGTGTCTAGCGTCTTCAATACATCTGACGCGGCCAGGGTTCCTCCCGTCATATCGAGCGACTCGGGTGTTTCATTGGCGTTGGCGCCATTGGTGGGGATGGCGAATTCCTGCGCCGAACGCGGCGAGATCAACGGCTGATCGAGCTTGCCTTGACTGATAAGGTTTACCGCATCGGCCTTGATGAAGCCATCTTGCTGAAAGCCGCAGGCTATGCCCGCGCGCGTGTTTTCGCGCAATGTCAGCGCGGCATTCAGGGTGGCGCCGCTTTCTATCATGCGTTGCAGGCAGCTTTGTTTGGTGCGCTGTGACTTGGCGCCGAAACCGCCCCAGCACAACATGCCAACAATTTCGCTCATTGCGCTGGGCGCAAGATAAGCGCGGTATTGCCCGGGCTTCAGTTCCAGCGCCTTGTCGCTCACCTTGACGAGTTGTTGCTTGGCGAATGCCATTTTTTGTGAGAACTGGCTGCTGTCCCAGCGAGCGCCCGCATAAGTGCTTTTTACCGCCTTGTCGGCGGCGTGGTAAAGACACCACTCGAAATTAAAGTTAGCGGCACTGTGCCAGTTGCGCTGCCCAAGCGAATTGGCGAAGCCTTTGTAAATCGGCCCGCCGGCGTAGAGGCCGACAAGATCTAGCCCGCGTCCAGCCGTTAGCACCGCGTCGAGCACTTGCGTGGCATCGGGCAACACGGCTTGATCGTGGTGTGCGCTGGAATGCACGTCGGTAGAATAGAGCAGGTAAGGATCCGCATTGAGATCGCCCAGATCGCGGCGCAGGTTTTCCAGCGCCTGTCTGACTTGCGCGCGGTCGCTATCCGCTTGGCCGCTTAACATGAGGCGCACTTCCGCGCGGCGCCGCTGCGCAATCAGCGTCACCGTCAGTGCAATCTGTTTCACACTGGTAGCCTGGCGCACGGCGCTTTTATTGAAACGGATGAAATCCGATTGTTCCGCAGACAGCCAGGCAAGATAGACCTCATCTGGTTTGAGAAGTGTATTGAGATAGTCGGCGAGTTCGTAAAAATAAGTTTGCATTATTTTTCGCCGCCAAATACATCGATGTTGGAAAATTTGCATGCCGGTGAGGCGTGTCCGACACGGATAACTTGATTGGGTTCGCCTTTACCGCAGAACGGCGTGCCCATCACTTCAAACGTTGCCGCGTTGCCGACCATCGATAGCGAGCGCCAGAAAGTGGCGGAAATGCCGCGGTAGTTGGGATTTTTCACCACTTCGGCAAGCTTGCCGTTGCGAATGCGCTGACCGAATTCGCAACCAAACTGGAACTTGTTACGCGAATCGTCGATGGACCACGACACGTTGGTTTTCATCAGCACGCCATCGTTGATCGAAGCGATCATTTCATCCAATGTGGAGTCGCCGGGCTCGACATTGAGATTGGCCATGCGGTCGATTGGCGCGCGGTTCCACGAGCAAGCGCGCGCATTGGCGACGCCGGGCATGGCGGCGCGCGCCTGCGACACTGCACCGCCCAGCGGGCGTTGCAGGATGCCGTCTTTGATGATGAATTCGCGCAGCGCGGGCGAGCCGTCGTCGTCGAAGGCGAAAGAGGCGAATTGTTCCTGACGCGTCGGGTCATAAGTGACATTCAGCAGTTTCGAGCCGTATTGATAGCGGCCGAACATATCGAGCGTGACAAAACTGGTGCCAGCGAAATTGCGTTCGTCGCCGAGGATGCGGTCGAGTTCCAGCGGGTGGCCGATGGATTCATGAATTTGCAGCATCATCTGGTCGGGCATCAACAGCACATCCATTACACCGCTCGGGCAGTTGGGCGCCGTGAGGAGTTGCAGCGCTTCTTCGGCGGTCTGGCGTCCGCTGCCGGCGAAATGCGCGCGCGCCATGACTTCCATCCCGCCTTGCTGACAAAAGCCGTTACTGCGCCCGCCGAAGGAGCGCGACTGGGTTTCACCGGCGTCGAACGCTGTTACCAGCAGGCTAGGCACGAGGAAATGAAACTCCTGATCGACCGAAGCGCCATCGGCGGTGAGATACACCAGATGCGTATGCGTGCTCCACAAGCTTGCTGACCAATCGACAATGCGTGCGTCGATTTTGCTTTGCGCCGATTCCGCGCGCAACATCTCGACCTTTTCGCGCTTTGACAAGCGCGAAGCCAGCTCTGCCGGGGGAGCGCGATAGTTTCCATGCGGTTTTGGCATGGCAAGCTTCGAGTAATCGATTACCGAGCGCCCTGCCGTCAGTTTCGCCCAGCGCTGTGCGCGCGCCAGCGCTTCCTTGATCCCCTGATGCGAAACATCGGAAGTGGCGGCATAGCCCAGGCCGCCATCCTTGATGACCGTGAGCATAACGCCGCGATCAATAAAAGTTTGCGGCGGCTCGGCCACATCCTGGCGCACACAAAGCACTTCGGAAGTTTCCTCGACAAAACGCAGCGAACAAAAGTCCGCCTGTGGGGCCAGGCTGTGAAAGTCTTTTTGAATGGATGAGAGCACGAGTGTTTCCTGTTTGGTTATTTCAAGATCAAACCACAAACGAATGTTTTACTCCCTCTCCCGCTTGCGGGAGAGGGTTGGGGTGAGGGTGTCAAGTGCTAAGAATTCTCAATTGTCACCGCCCCTCACCCTAACCCTAACCCTCTCCCCAAAGACGGGGAGAGGGGATGTTTCTATTAGCGAACTGTAGTGGAATTGGAATTGCTCCGTAGTTTCTGTGACCGAGGTCTCCATCGAATCCGCGAGCATCACGATTTTGCAAAAGCACTGAAACGCTCATGCGTCATGCGATAAAGCAGCCATTCTTTCATGCAAACGCCGCCTATGCTGTCGTAGAACGCAATTGAAGGCGTGTTCCAGTCGAGTACGTTCCATTCCAGCCGTCCGCATTGACGCTGCGTGGCAAGTGCGGCGACATATTTAAGCAACGCCTTGCCGTAGCCGTGGCCGCGTTTTTCGGGTAGTACAAAAAGGTCTTCGAGATGCATGCCCTTGCGGCATAGAAAGGTGGAGAAGGTGCTGTAGTAAAGCGCAAATCCTACGGGAATGCCTGCTTCGACTACCAGCACCACCTCGCTGGCGGGATGCGCGCCGAACAAAGCTTCGCGCAGCATGGCCGCATCGCCAGTCACCAGATGCGCAAGCTTTTCATATACAGCGAGTTGTCCGATGAGATCGAAAATGACATCGACATCGTCAGGTGTGGCGGGGCGGATGATGAAATTTTCCATCGGTATTATTCTCTCGGATCAGAAAGTGTTTTTCCATTCGCGCAAGGCGCCAAATACCTCGTGCGCATGGGGTAAAGCTTTGCCTGCCTTGCGTTCGGCGGCGGCGATAACTTCAGCAGAAGTGCCGCGCAAAAATGGATTGGTGTCACGCTCCAGCGCAATAGTCGAGGGCAGGGTGGGAAGGTCTTGCTGGCGTTTGGCGCTGTCGCTGTTGTTGCGTTCCTGTAACGCCTGGTTACCCGGTTCAACCGCCTGCGCGAAGCGGATATTGGCCAGCGTGTACTCGTGCGCGCAATAGACCTTGGTGTCACCGGGAAGGGCGGCGAGCTTGTTAAGCGATGCGCTCATCTGCTGCGCAGTGCCCTCGAACAAGCGCCCGCAGCCGCAGCCAAACAAGGTATCGCCACAAAACAGCATGCCGCCCCCCACATAGGCTATGTGTCCCGCCGTGTGTCCGGGGACATCCAGAACCGCAAAGGAAATATCCAGACCAGGGACGCAGATATTGTCGCCTTCGCTCAAACGCTGGGTGAGCTGGTCAATATCTTCCCGCGCCGGGCCGAATACTGGTACCGGGTAACGCTCCAGCAACTCCGTCAGCCCGCCGATATGGTCACCGTGATGGTGGGTGATCAGGATGGCGCTAAGCGTTAGATGGCGGGCTTCTAGGTGGCGTAACACCGGCGCGGCGTCGCCCGGATCAACCACTGCCGCTTCACGACCGTTGTCTAAAAGCCACAGGTAGTTGTCCTGAAATGCGCGAATCGGTGTAACTTGAATTGCCACGGGGGAAATTTGCCTTACAATTCGATCTTATGAAGCCCAATAGTTTACATGAGTGGTTCGGCACGCCGCTGGGAGCGTTTCTGCTTGAGCGTGAGCGCGCCTACCTCGATAAGGCCACGCCGGATATTTTTGGCTACCACGCCTTGCAGTTGGGTTTGCCGGAAGTCGATTTGCTGCGTGAATCGCGCATTGCCCACCGCATGAAAGTCGCGCCGCAAGGCCCCGCCGATTTGCTGGCGCGTTTTGAGGAAATTCCCGTCGCCACGCAAAGTGTCGATCTGGCGGTATTACCGCATGTGCTGGAGTTTTCCGCGCATCCGCACGAAATCCTGCGTGAAGTCGATCGCATCATGATTCCCGAGGGACGCATCATTATTATCGGCTTCAATCCCTGGAGCCTGTTCGGCGCGCGCCGCAGTATCGGGCGCGCCGATCAATATCCGTGGAACGGGCGTTTCGTGTCGCTGATCCGCATAAAAGATTGGTTGCAGTTGCTCGGCTTCGACGTTTCCGCAGGACGCCTGGCGTGTTACGTTCCGCCCTTTGAGACGGAAAAATGGATCAAGCGTTTCCGCTTCATGGAGCACGCCGGTGATCGCTGGTGGGGTGTCGCAGGCGGTGTGTATATGCTGCAAGCCATCAAGCGCGTGCGCGGCATGCGTATTATCACGCCAGCCTGGAGTGATCTAAAAGCCAGCGAGAAAAAATTCGCCGCCGCCGCCAAGCGCGAACACGCGCGCGAAGCCTCGCATTTGCGGGTGGTGAAGTGACGCAATGCTTACTCCGGCAATGAGTGTTGAAATATTTACCGACGGGGCCTGCAAGGGCAATCCCGGGCCGGGCGGCTGGGGGGCGTTGCTGCGCTTTGGCGCAGAAGAAAAAGAAATCTTCGGCGGTGAACCCGGCACCACCAACAATCGTATGGAATTGACGGCGGTGATCGAGGCGCTGGCGACACTCACGCGCGCCTGCGAAGTGACAGTACACACCGATTCGCAGTACGTGCAAAAAGGCATTACCGAATGGATACACGGCTGGAAAGCGCGCGGCTGGAAAACCGCCGCCAAGGCCCCCGTAAAAAATGCCGATCTGTGGCGTCGTCTTGATGCCTTGGCCGCCAAACACCGCGTGCACTGGAAATGGGTGCGCGGCCATTCCGGCCATGTGGAAAACGAACGCGCCGACGTGCTGGCCAATCGCGGCGTAGAGAGCGCATTGAAGGCAGGCTGATGCGACAGATTCTTTTGGATACCGAAACCACTGGGCTGGAGCCTAAACTCGGCCATCGCATTATCGAGGTGGCCGGTGTGGAAATGATTAACCGCCGCCTGACCGGAAATGATTTTCACCGTTACCTGAATCCTGAGCGCGAAATCGATGTCGGTGCTGTCCAGGTGCACGGCCTGACGCGCGATTTTTTGGCCGACAAGGCAAAGTTTGCCGACATCGCCGATGAATTGCTCGATTACCTGAGAGACGCAGAACTGGTGATTCACAACGCGCCCTTCGATGTCGGCTTTCTCAATGCCGAACTGGAAAGGCTAGGTAAAGCGCCCATCGAAACGTTGTGCAAGATAGTCGATACCCTGGCTATGGCGCGCGAGCTGCATCCGGGCAAGAAGAATTCGCTCGATGCGTTGTGTGATCGCTATCGCGTGGATAACGCAGCGCGTGTGCGACACGGCGCGCTGCTCGACGCCGAATTGCTGGGCGATGTGTATATCGCCATGACGCGCGGCCAGGACAGTCTCGCCATCGGCCTGGATGACGTGGCAAGCGGTGTGGGCCTGCAAGCCCGCAAAGCGCGTCCCGCCAAGCTCAAGGTCATCAAGGCCACGCCAGAGGAATTGCAGTTACACGCCGCCCAGGTGCAGGGCATAGACAAAGCAAGCGGCGGAAAGTGTGTTTGGCGGCAGCTTGAGACTGTTAATGAATGACCGGCCTGCTGAAATTCGTCTGACGCAACAAGCCACGCAGCTTGAAATTGATTGGCAAGATGGCGCTAGCACGCGCTTTAGCGCCGCCGCACTGCGTGCTGCCTGCCGCTGTGCGCTTTGCAAGAGCGCGGTGGGCAAGACAGGTCACGCGGATCAGCCTACTACGAAATCTACTTCGGACATGCGCATTACTTTGATCGAGCCCATGGGCCCCAATTCCATCAATCTGCAATTCAGCGATGGGCATACACGCGGTATTTTCCCATTCGAATATTTGCGTTCGTTAAGCGCGTAAGTCCGGATTTGTTATCCCCGCGAAGCTTGCCCTTGGGCGTCATAGATTTCCTCTTGCGAAGAGTTAGCGTATTTGCTAACATTCTGATATGGCGTTTGAAATCGAGTATTTCCATCCGCGCGTGCTTGCGGAAATCGAGTCTTGGCCCGTTGATGTGCTTGCGGACTACACTCGTTTGGCCGAGTTGCTAATCGAATACGGCCCGAGTCTTCGGCTCCCGCACTCGCGCGCTTTTGGCGATGGCCTTTTCGAGCTGCGGCCAAGTGGAAGATCTGGCATTGGCCGTGCTTTCTATTGTTTTATGGTCGGTAAGCGCGTCACGGTGTTGCATGCGTTTATCAAGAAGACGTCACAAACGCCGGATCGTGAACTGAAGTTGGCGCGTTCGCGCCTGAAGGAGTTGAAAAATGGCTGAACTGAAACACAAACCGGTTCCACACAACCACAAAGAGTTTCTGGCGAAGGCTAGTGCTCGCAAGGGTTTTACTGAGGCGTACAACGCACTGGAACTTGAATACCAAGTCGCGGGCCAGATGCTCAAGGCGCGTTCGCGCGCAGGACTCACGCAAGATGCAGTTGCGGAGCGCATGGGCACCACCAAGAGCGCTATTTCAAGGCTTGAGTCTGCCGGTAAGCACGCGCCGTCGCTTGCAACGCTGAAGCGATACGCGCGCGCAGTCGGGTGCGAACTTCAAGTAAAACTGATTCCGCAGAAGGCTGCATGATGCCTAACGATAAACCAACATGGTGACAGTATTTCAGTCTATGAAACAACAATGGCATTGATGACACCCAACAAGCGCGTAAACTCGGACTCGCCAAAGCGCCGCTTCACTCTGCTTTGGTTCGCCGGTTATGCGCAGCGTTAGCGAGAACCACTATGTTCGGATTTTCGAAGAAAAAAGAAATAGAGTCGCTCTTTAGTCAGTTT
>JAYWAM010000242.1:0-4624 GCA_043782425.1 Betaproteobacteria bacterium | reverse complement strand
TAACAATTACGCAGTCGATATGGATCTCGGCGTGATGCTCGGCAAGCCGCCGCGCATGCATCGCGAAGTGACCAGTAAGACCGCGCACCTGGCGGCGTTCGATAGCAGCAGCGTCAATCTCAAGGACGCCGCCTATTGCGTGTTACGCCTGCCCACCGTGGCCGACAAAAGTTTTCTTATCACCATCGGCGACCGCAGCGTCGGCGGCTTAACGGCGCGCGACCAGATGGTGGGGCCGTGGCAGACGCCGGTGGCCGATTGCGCCGTCACGCTCATGGGTTATCGCACTTATGCGGGCGAGGCGATGGCGCTGGGCGAGCGCACGCCGCTGGCGTTGATCGACGGCCCGGCGTCGGGCCGCATGGCGGTGGGCGAGGCGCTCACCAACATTGTAGCGGCGCAGATCGCTGACATCGGCGACATCAAGCTTTCCGCTAACTGGATGGCGCCCGCCGGGTATCCGGGTGAAGACGCCAAGCTGTTCGCCACGGTGAAGGCTGTCGGCATGCAGCTCTGCCCGGAACTGGGCATCAGTATTCCGGTGGGCAAGGATTCGCTTTCCATGCGCACCGCATGGAAGGAAGGCGCGCAGGACAAGGAAGTCGTCGCCCCGCTATCGCTCATTGTCTCGGCTTTCGCGCCGGTGCAGGATGCGCGCAACACACTCACTCCCGAATTGATGCGTGATGTCGACACGCGCGACAACGACACCGAGCTGCTGCTCATCGATCTGGGCGCAGGAAAAAATCGTCTCGGCGGCTCAGCGCTGGCGCAGGTATACGGTCAGGTCGGCAACGAGTGTCCCGACGTGGACGATGCTGCGTTACTCAAGGCTTTCTTCGCTGCCGTGCAGAAGCTCAACGGCAAATTGCTGGCCTATCACGACCGCTCTGACGGCGGCCTGTTCGCCACGCTCGTCGAGATGATGTTTGCAGCGCACTGCGGTATAACAGTGAATCTCGATGCGTTGTGCTTTAACGAACGCGAATCCGATGTCGATGATTACGATGTCAGCGCCAGCGGTCGCAAGTTAGCCGCAGAAGAAGCGATTTTGCGCGCGCTGTTCAACGAAGAGCTCGGCGCGGTGGTGCAGATACGTAAAGCGGATCGCAGTGAGGTGATGCACACACTGCGCGCGGCGGGCTTGGCGCAGCACAGCCACGTCATCGGCCAGGTTAACGACAATGATGAACTACGCATCATCCGCGCCGCCAAAACAGTGTTGCTCGAAAAACGCATAGACCTGCAACGCGCGTGGTCGCAGACGAGTTATCACATCCAGCGTCTGCGCGACAACCCCGCCTGCGCGCAGCAGGAATACGACCGCATTCTTGACGCCAGCGATCCGGGGCTGAATGCCGTGCTGACTTTCGATCCCGCCGAAGATGTTGCCGCGCCCTTCATTGCCCGCGGCGCGCGCTCAAGAATCGCCATCCTGCGCGAGCAGGGCGTCAACGGACAACTGGAAATGGCCGCAGCGTTCGACTGGGCGGGCTTCAGCGCGCTAGATGTGCATATGAGCGACATTCTGAGCGGACGCATCTCGCTTAAGGACTTCAAGGGCTTTGCCGCATGCGGCGGATTTTCCTACGGCGATGTGCTTGGTGCGGGCGAAGGCTGGGCCAAGTCAATTTTGTTCAATGCGCGCGCGCGCGATGAGTTCGAGGCATTTTTCCAGCGCGCGGACAGTTTTGCAGTTGGCATGTGCAACGGCTGCCAGATGATGTCCAACTTGAAAGACATTATCCCCGGTGCGCAAAACTGGCCGCATTTCGAGCGCAACCTCTCCGAGCAGTACGAAGCGCGCACCGTGCTGGTGGAAGTGCAGAAATCGCCCTCGCTCATTTTTACCGGCATGGAAGGCAGCCGCATGCCGATTGTCACCGCGCACGGCGAAGGCCGCGCGGTATTTACCAGCGCCGCGCAAAGCGACGCCGCGCGCGCGCTGGTGGCGCTGCGCTTCGTGGATAACTACGGCCGTGTCACCGAAACTTTCCCTTTCAACGCTAACGGCTCGCCGCAGGGAATCACCGGCCTCACCACGCCCGACGGACGCTTCACCGTGATGATGCCGCATCCCGAGCGCGTGTTGCGCAGCGTGAATCTGTCGTGGCGCCCAAAAGACTGGCCCGAAGCAAGCCCGTGGATGCGCCTATTCCGCAACGCGCGCAAGTGGTTGGGGTAGGTGAAGCAGGGTGCGATTCAAACTGATGTGAAAACGAGTTTAAGGGACTTCAGAACAAGTGTCGTCCCCGCGAAAGCGGGGAACCATTTTTCTCTTGAAAAACATGGATTCCCGCTTCCGCGGGAATGACAAATTAGGCGAATTTATTCACATTTTATCGAGAATGGGTAATACGCCACATCAGTTTGAATCGCACCCAGCGCACCCTACGCGCAGTCGTTATGAACCACAAAATCCCTGGGTGGCAACCGCGAGAACGGGGCACCAGAAAAGCCTTCAAAAAAATGGGCGGCCAAGGCCGCCCATTTTTTCACTGCACGTTCAACGCAAAATTATTTTTCTTCGATTTTGGCTTTACTGCGCAAATCCGCCACCACTTTGCCGATCTGCTCTTGTTGCGCGCGCTGGCGCAACCTTTCTTTTATTTCATCAAAGCTGGGCGCTTTGACTGGGCGTACATCTTCCAAGCGAATGACGTGCCAACCAAACTGCGTTTGCACCGGGACATCGGTGGTCTGGCCTTTTTGCAGCGCCTTGAGCGAATCGGCGAAAGGCTTAACGTAACGCCCAGCCGGACCCCAATCGAGATCGCCGCCGTTATCCTTGGCGCCGGGGTCCTTGGATTTTTCTTTAGCGATCTGGCTGAAATCACCGCCTTTCTTCAGGTCGGCAATGACGGCTTTGGCGTCTTCCTCTTTTTCCAGCAGGATATGACGCGCCTTGTATTCATTGTCGCCCAATTGCGTGCGTATCTGTTCGTATTGCTTCTTCAGGTCTTCGTCCGATACTGGATTGGATTTGACGTAGTCCTCAAGATACGCTTGGATAAGCACGCCTTGACGCGCGAGCTCCATTTGCGCAGCGACTTCAGCGTTCTTGTCCAGGCCCTTCTTTTTTGCGGCTTGCGACAGGATTTCACGGTTCACCAGCTCATCACGAATCGCGGCCTTAGGATCAGCGGGGGCGCCGGCCTGGTTTGGTGAGGCGGCTGCCTGGTGGCCCAACATGTCGAAATAGGCCTGTGGGATCAATACGCCATTAACGGAAACTTTGCTGGGTGCGCCCAGGGATTTATCGGCTTTTTCCTTACCCTCCTTGGCTTTTTGCGCGAAAACAGGGGCGCTTACACCCAGGGCGGTAGCGACGAAAAGTGCGGTGACGATTTTTTTGCGATTAAGTTGCATGGTGGTTCCTTTTAGAGGTGATACTTCACATGGATGAAACACGGTTTTAGATCTGGTCTGGAGTAAACGCTTCGATTTGCAGAGCATGTATTTCTTTGTGCATTAAATCCGCAAGCGCATCATAAACCATACGGTGACGCGCCACTGACGCTTTCCCCTGGAACGCCTCTGACACGATGGTGAGCTGAAAGTGCCCGCCACCGCCTGCGGCGCCGACGTGGCCGACATGCGAAACACTGTCATCGACGATATTGATCGCCACCGGATGGAAGCAGTCGAGGCGCTGGCGAATAATGTCTGTGGTAAGCATGCGGCTATTCCTTGGTTTCTGTAGCACTATCGGGTGCATCGTCAGGCAAAAACCTGGCGAGCCAGAATGCCTGCGCAATGACAAACGCAAATGTTAAAGCGGATCCGCCAAAAATCTTGACTTTCACCCAGGCATCAAGCGTCAGCGTATTGGCGAAGTATTGATTGAGCACGCCCAGGGTCAGAAAGAACACGCCCCACGCCAGCGCCAGTTTGCGCCATACCGCGTCGGGTAATTCCAATTCCTGGCCCAGCAGGCTTTTCAGCGGGTTCTTGCGCAATGCCACAGCGCCAAGAATCAAGATCCCCATCAAACCATAGAATAGCGTCCATTTGACCTTGATATAGAACTCGTCATGAAGCAGGATAGTGGCGCCGCCAAAGACAAGCAGAAATCCCAGGCCTATCCATTGCACCGGTTTGACTTTTTGCCTGCGTGCCAGCGTCCACGTAACTTGCACAATGGCCGCGACTATGGCTACTGCCGCCGCGACAAAAATGTCGAAGATCTTGTAGGCTGCAAAAAATAGTATGACCGGAAAAAGATCGAACAGAAACTTCATAAAACCTGCATGAATTCAATAACCTTCTATTATCTCGCGGCTTGCGCACTTTTGTCCATTTGCGTTGATTCCCCGATTTGCGCCTGCGATTCTACCGGCAAATCCGTCTCTTAGGCCAGTTGCAGCTATTTGGGGTTGATTTCAATTCGGGTTCTGTGGTCGCCAGGCGGGGTTGAGTGGTAGGCGCTTTAGTGCAGTTAGAAGCAAGACCCAAGTGCAACTTTGCTATGATTGGCGATTGAACAGCAAATTAACCTCGTGAAAAACTTTGATCTGCACAACCATTCGAATTTCTCCGATGGCATGTTAACGCCTGCCGCCCTGGTGGAACTGGCGAAAAAGGGCGGCTGCGATGCGCTGGCGCTGACCGATCACGATACCAC
>JAYWAM010000241.1:0-31869 GCA_043782425.1 Betaproteobacteria bacterium | reverse complement strand
GAATCGCCGATGAAAACGAAGTGCTGTTTTGCCGCATCAAGATCCATAGCGAAATGCTCGCGCAGGAACAAGCGCGTGGTGGAAAGTTTGTCGTAGTCGCCGAACCAGCCGTTGACGTGGATGGAGCTGATTTTGGCTTGCAACCCCGCTTCACGCATCAACGCTGCGATGCGCTCGACGGCGGCTTGCGGCAGCGGCGTAACGTCTTCGCAAAAGTCGATGGCGATGTCGGCGGCGCGGTAAGCCTGGTCGGAGGCGAGCGCACAGCCTGGCACTTCATGCAGAATGTGCGCGCTGATTGCGGCCAGCTTGTGCCGCTGAGCGCTGCGCGTTTTAGCGTCGACGATAAAGCGTTGCTGAAGTTTGCGCCGCACGGCGTCATAGGTGAAATAGAACGCGCCATTTTCGCCCACCACGCCATCGAGCGGCCACATGCGCGCGATGTGATCGCACCAGCCGGCGGGGCGCCCGGTGACGGCAATCACCAGCAGCCCGCTGCGCTTGAGGCTTTGCAGTGCGCTATAGGCTTGGGCCGTGAGCTTGCCTGCGCTGGTCAGGGTGTCGTCAATATCGAACAGCACGCCACGCAGCGCGGCGCGCGCTTGCGCTGGAAATTCACGCAGCGGCTTCACGATTGCGCCTCCAGCCAGCGCTCGACACCGAGGCGGATATGCGATTGCGCCGCTTCGCGCTGCGCGGTGCTGAGGTGCAGGCCGCACTTGGTGCGCCGCCACAACACATCCTCAGGCTCGCGCGCCCACTCTTCACGTATCAGATAGTCGATTTCCAGTGCGGAAAGCTGGTTGGCGCCGCTGCCGAACAGCGGCTTCAAATCATCCATCGATTTGGCGCTGCGCAGAAGCTGCTCGACACGCGTGCCGTAGCGCGAGAACAAGCGCGCCAGATAATCGCCAGGCAGCTTGGCGTAACGCAGTTGCAGCGCGCGCAGCGTGCTCCCCGCATCACTAAAATCACCGCCCGGCAAAGGCTCGTCCCCGCTCCACGCCGGCCCCATATCGGGGAAAAAAGGTTGCAGCAGCTTTAGAGCGTGCTCGGCAAGGCGACGGTATGTGGTAATTTTGCCGCCGAAAATGGAGAGCAGCGGCAGCTTGCCTTCATGGTGGTCGACCTTGAGAACGTAATCGCGCGTGACATCAGAAAGTTTACCGGCGCCGTCGTCGTACAGCGGTCGCACGCCAGCGAAACTCCACACCACATCGCGCTCACGTAGCGCCGTCGCCAGAAAGCGGTTGGCTGAGCGCAGCAGATAAGCAGTCTCTTCAGGTGTAATGCGCGCCGCGGCATCGAGCGAGGCGACGGCGACATCGGTGGTGCCGATCAAACTAAAGCGTTCCTCAAAGGGCGTGATGAAGGTGATGCGCCGGTCATCGTTCTGCAAAATATAGGCGTGCTCACTACTATGTATGCGCGGCACGACGATGTGGCTGCCTTTGACCAGACGCAAACGCGCCGCCATGGGAATATTCAGCGCATCATCGAGCACCTGCTTGACCCACGGGCCGGCGGCATTGATTACGCCCTTGGCCGCAACGCTGAAAAGCTCGCCGCTGGCGACGTTTTCCAGCGTGATATGCCACACGCCACCGCGCCGCCGCCCCGCCACGCAACGTGTGCGCGTCAATATCTCGGCACCGTCTTCGCGCGCCGCCACAGCGTTGAGTAGCGTCAGCCGCGCATCGTCCACGTGTGCGTCGGAATAAAAAAAACCGCGCTGAATATTGCTCTTCAGACCGGCGCTGTACTGGGCGTGGGGAAAGGAAACGCTGCGCGAGCCCGGCAGGGAAATTTTTCCACCGAGGTGGTCATACATCAACAAGCCCAAGCGTATCATCCACGCCGGGCGCATCGAAGCATCGTGGGGAAGAATGAATTCCAGCGGGTGAATAATGTGCGGCGCGATTTTGAGCAGCACTTCGCGTTCCTGCAAGGCCTCGCGCACCAGGCGGAATTTATAGTGCTCCAGATAACGCAGGCCGCCGTGTATCAGCTTGCTGCTCGCCGAGCTGGTGGCGGCGGCCAGATCGCCCTGCTCCACCAGCAACACCGACAGGCCGCGCCCCGCCGCATCGCGCGCGATGCCGCAACCGTTGATGCCGCCACCAACGATAATCAGGTCGTACTCAGCCTTCATGGAAAACGATCAAAACGAAGCGGCGATGGCGCGCTTGCACAACTCGAACAGCCCGCCCGGGACAACGCCCAGCACCAGCAGCGCAAAGGCATTAACCGACAACAGCGCGCTCATTTCCGGATGCGCAATGATGGCGCTATTGTCGAGCGGCTCATCCATGTACATGAGCTTGACGATGCGCAAGTAATAATACGCACCGATCACGCTCATCAGCACCGCGTATACCACCAGCCATATCAAGCCCACGCCTAGCACAGACTGCAATACGGCAAGCTTGGCAAAGAAGCCCAGCGTGGGCGGAATTCCAGCGAGCGAGAACATGATAAGCAGCATGAGGAAGGCGTACCACGGCGAGCGCCGGTTGAGGCCCTTGAAGTCGTCGATGTTTTCCGCCTCGAATCCGGCGCGCGACAGCAACAGGATCATGCCGAAAGCGCCGAGCGACATCAGCACATAAGCGATGACGTAAAACAAGCCCGAGCTATAGCCGTTCAGCGTGCCGGAAAGAATGCCGAGCAACAGAAAACCCATGTGCGAAATGGTCGAGTAGGCGAGCATGCGCTTCAGGTTGGTCTGCGCGATGGCGACCACGTTGCCGAGCACCATGGAAAGCACCGCGAGAATAATCAGCATGCCCTGCCAGTCGCCCACCATGCCCGCCAGCCCGTCAGCAAGGATGCGCAACACAAAAGCGAAAGCCGCGAGCTTGGGTACAGAGCCGATGAACAGCGTGACCGGCGTGGCGGCGCCGTGATACACGTCGGGGATCCACATATGGAACGGAACCACGCCGAGCTTGAAGGCCAGGCCGGCCACCAGGAACACAATGCCGAAGGTGAGCAAAGAATCGTTGCCGCCGCTGCCGCCCACCACCTTGGCGATGGTTGCGATGTCGAGCGAACCGGTGGCGCCGTAAACCATAGACATGCCGTACAGCAACAAGCCCGAGGCGAGCGCGCCGAGAACGAAATACTTCATCGCCGCCTCGGTCGCCACCGCCGAATCGCGCTGCAACGCCACCAGGGCATACAACGACAGCGTCAGAATTTCCAGACCGAGGTAAAGCGTGACAAAGTGATTGGCGGAAATCATAATCATGGCGCCGAATGTGGCGAACAACAGCAGCATGATGAATTCGCCGCTGAGCAGATTGCGCGCCACCAGATAGGCGCGACTGTATATCACCACGAAAACCACTGCGACCAGCAACGCAATCTTGAGCAGCAGCGCCATGCCATCGAGAACGAACATGTTATTGAAAGCGTACTGCGCGGTGACGTTGGCGCCCCAGGGAAAACTGCCGAGCAACAGCACCAAAATCGGAACCGCAATAGCCAGACCATAAAGGCGGTTGGCGCGCTTAGCGGGGCTGGAAAATAAATCGACCATCATCACCACGCCGATCAGGCACAGCAGCAGGATTTCCGGCGTGGCGATGAAAAGATTTAGTGACGATTCAGTCATTTTTATCAAACTTTTTAATCTCAACATGCTTCAACAGCGCATCGACGCTAACGTGCATCACATCGGTGAACGGCTTGGGATAGAGGCCCATGAACAACACGGCGATGATGAGTGCGGCGAGAATCCCAATCTCGCGCGGCTTCACATCGTAAAGCGCGGCGACATGCGCGTTGGCGACTTCGCCGAACAGCACGCGCTTGACCATCCACAGCGTATAGGCTGCGCCGAAAATTAAAGTGGTGGCGGCAAGAAAGGCGTACCAGAAATTCGCCTTCACCGCGCCGAGAATCACCATGAACTCGCCGACGAATCCGCTGGTGCCGGGCAGTCCGGAGTTGGCCATCGCAAAGAACACTGCAAAAGCGGCAAAAACCGGCATGGTGTTGGCGACGCCACCGTAAGCGGCAATTTCGCGCGAGTGCATACGGTCATACAACACGCCGACACACAGGAACATGGCGGCGGACACGAAGCCGTGTGAAAGCATTTGCACCAACCCGCCTTCGACGCCCTGCACGTTGAAAATAAAGAATCCCAGCGTGACAAAACCCATGTGCGAGATAGATGAATAGGCGATAAGTTTTTTCATGTCCTGCTGCACCAGCGCCACCAGCCCGATATACACCACGGCGATGAGCGACAGGGTAATCATGAAACCCGCCAGCTCATGGCTGGCATCGGGGGCGATGGGCAGATTAAAACGCAGGAAACCATAAGCACCGATTTTCAGCGTGATGGCCGCGAGCACCACCGAGCCGCCGGTGGGCGCCTCGACGTGGGCATCGGGCAGCCAGGTATGCACCGGCCACATCGGCACTTTCACCGAGAACGAGGCGAAGAAAGCAAAAAACAGCAACATCTGCGCGGTAAGACCGAGCGGCACCTTGTGGTAATCGTAAATGTTGAAGCTGCCGTTTGTAGCAAAGTAAAGATAAATCAGCGCCGCCAGCATCAGCAGCGAACCGAGCAGGGTGTAAAGAAAAAACTTCACCGCGGCATACACGCGATTCGGGCCGCCCCACACGCCGATAATGAGAAACATCGGAATCAACATCGCTTCGAAAAATAGATAGAACAGAATTGCATCGGTCGCGGCGAACACGCCGTTGACCAGGCCCGACATGATGAGGAAGGCCGCCAGATATTGCGACACCTTGTCTTTAATCACCTGCCATCCGGCAATCACCACCAGCACGGTGATGAAACTGCTGAGCAGAATGAACAACACCGAAATGCCGTCCACGCCCAGCGCATAGTGAATGTTAAAGCGCTCTATCCACGGCATGAGTTCGCGGAACTGCAAGCTCGCTGTGGTCACATTGAAACCGGTATAAAGCGGAATGCACACCAGAAAGCCCAGCACCGCGCCCGCCAGCGCGATCCAGCGCGCAGTGGCGGTTAACTTCTCGCTGTTGAAAAACAGCACCAGGATGCCAAAAACGATGGGCACCCAAATGGTTAGACTGAGCAGCGGCAGAGCTTGAAACATTGTGTGATTAGCGTTTTATGTGAGGTAAATGTTTCTTTTCGGATGCAGTAGCTTTCGTACAATTCAGTGTGGATGCGGCTTTACGAAAACATATCTTGAAGAATTGTAGTTTCAATTTGATGCTATGGCAGAGAAGCTGCAATCAATCCCTTAAGTTTTCACCCTCACCCCCGGCCCCTCTCCCGCAAGCGGGCGAGGGGAGGCGCGAAAATGTCGTTTTCCCCTCTCCCGCTTTGCGGGAGAGGGGTAGGGGTGAGGGTGTGCGCAAAACCACGATGCACCCAAGCCCATCAATATAGTTTGCCAAACACCACAGTCAGCAGCGCAAACACGCCGATAATCATGGTGAACGCATAGGTATAAATATGGCCGGTCTGCACTTTGCGCATCACGCCTGATGTCCAGCCGATGAGGCGCGCCGTGCCGTTGACCATCAGGCCGTCGATCAAGGTCACATCGCCGATTTTCCATAATCCAGTTCCAAGCCGACGCGCGCCAGCGGCGAAGAACCAATCATTAAAGCGGTCGAAAAAATATTTCTGTTCGAGGATGTTAACCAGGAAGCTGAGCTTGGCGCGGATCAAGGTCGGCAAATCAGGACGCACGATATACAGATACCAAGCCGTCGCCAGGCCCGCCAAGGCCAGCCAGAACGGCAAGCCGCTGAACCCGTGCTTTAGCATGCCGATGATGCCGTGATACTCATCCGCCAGCTTGGCGATGGCGGCATGCTCGGGCGCAATGTAAATTGCCGCGCCGAAGTAGTCACCGAATACCACATCGCCGATCAGCCAGCCTGCGGCGACCGAGGGAATGGCGAGCAAAATCAGCGGCAGCGTCACCACCCACGGCGATTCATGCGGCTTGCCTCCGTGGCCGTGCCCGTGCGCATCATGTGCATCGTGTCCGTGCGCGTGACTGGCGTGCGCAGCAAAGCGTTCCTTACCGTGAAAAGCATAAAACACCAGGCGGAAGGAATACAGCGCGCCAACGAACACCGCCAGCAGCGCAGCGACGTAAGCAATGCCCGCTCCGGGCGTGGTGGAAGCGTGTATCGCCTCGATAATAGTGTCCTTGGAAAAGAACCCGGAAAACGGCGGGAAACCGGCATTGGCGAGCGCGCCGATAAACATGGTGACGTAAGTGATGGGCAGGTATTTACGCAGGCCGCCCATGCGGCGCATGTCCTGCTCGTGGTGCAGGGCGATGATGACCGAGCCTGCGCCCAAGAACAACACCGCCTTGAAAAAAGCGTGCGTCATTAAATGGAAAATACCCGCCGAGTAAGCCGATGCGCCCAGCGCCATAGTCATATAGCCCAACTGCGACAAAGTTGAATACGCCACCACGCGCTTGATGTCGTACTGCACCACGGCGATAAGCGCCATGAAAAAAGTGGTGATAGCGCCGATGATGATGACAAACGACAGCGCCGTCTCGGACATCTCAAACAGCGGCGACATGCGCGCCACCATGAAAATACCGGCCGTCACCATGGTCGCGGCGTGGATCAGCGCGGAAATCGGCGTCGGGCCTTCCATCGAATCGGGCAGCCACACGTGCAGCGGAATTTGTGCACTCTTGCCCATCGCGCCGATAAACAGGGCGATGCAGATAGCGCTGATGAGATTCCATTCCACTCCCGGAATGGGCGCCATGTGATTTTTCAAGTCCAGCGCCTTGGCGAATACCTCGCTATAGGAAAGCGTGCCCATGTTGGCGAAGATCAGGCCGATGCCGAGCAGAAAACCAAAATCGCCGACGCGGTTGACGAGAAACGCTTTGAGGTTGGCGTAAATGGCGGTGGGGCGCTTGAACCAGAAGCCGATCAGCAGATATGACACCAGACCCACCGCCTCCCAGCCGAAAAACAGTTGCAGGAAGTTATTCGACATCACCAGCATCAACATGGAGAAGGTGAACAGCGCGATATAGGCGAAAAAACGCTCATAGCCATCGTCATCGGCCATGTAGCCGATGGTGTAGATGTGCACCATGAGCGAGACAAAGCTCACCACCAGCATCATCAGCACCGTGAGGCGGTCAATCAAAAAGCCGACCTCGAAGCGCACGCCTTCACTGACGGCCCAAGTGTAAAGCGGGCCATTGAAGGTGTTGCCCGCCATGACATCCTGAAATATCACGCACGACAAAATGAACGCCAGCGCCACCCCGGCAATGGTCACGGAATGCGCAAAAGCGCGGCCCAGGAGCTTGCCAAAAAAACCGGCGAGCACGGCGCCAAGCAGCGGAGCGAGCGGTACCAGGAGGTATAGGGTTTTCATTTCCCTGTTGTTGTTTGCAAAATTCGCTGCGGATCGGCGCTTTCGCGCGGCAACTATTTTTACGCGCCACGGAAAACCGGTAGACAGCGGCGTATTTTACCAGACGGCGGCGTTTTCGCTTGGGGAAGTTAGCAAGGGCTACTGCCCGCTGCCCTGAAGGCGGTATTCGCCGAGTTTGCCGCGAAAATGGTTGTCGCGGATGCCGGAGGCCAATGAATGACTGGTTGGTTTTGAAGGCATGATTCAGGCTTAAATTTTCAGAATATCGACCATCTGCCGTGCAGTGACGATACGAGTGGAAAGATGCTTGCGAAACCCCAGGACACCGCTCTTGTCACCAGTCACCAAGTGGGTGGCAGCGCCAACCGCCGCCATAGAGAAAAGAAAATTATCAGCCGGGTCAGGCGAAATATCGAGCGACGGCAAATTGGTTAGCAGGGTTGCGCGATCCCGCAACCGGTTGACGAGCCAGCCGATTTCGGCCGAGTGAATCAATTTCCTGATGTGTGGGTAGCGCGCGACACGGGTGATTTCTTCGATTTGTTCGTTGCTGGAAAGCAAGTCAAATCGCCCATCCATCCAGGCGTGAACGAGCTGGTTCGGCGCAGAGTCCGCTTTGAAAAAAGCAGACAACAGAATATTGGTGTCGAGAATAACGCGCATGACGCGGCAGGCCTACGCACGCTTCGCCGTCTTTCTGGTTGGTTTACTTTTTCTTGGCGCTCCCCACATTTCGGCGCGTACTTGGCGAAGCGCGTCGTCAATGCTGGCTTCAATCTCGCTATCGGAAATATTGACGTTGCGTGCTTCGACATCTGCCACCGTTTGGGTAAAAACTGCCTTTTGCACCGCCTGCTCGATAAATTTGGAAAGATCGCCCTTCTTCATCCCGCGTTGCGCGAGGAACGAGCGCAGCGATACGTCTGTGTCTTTCGAAACCTTGACGGTCCAACGAACTAGATCATCCATAAATACCTCCGGCGCAAGTGAAACGTCTATACACATAAACGTCTATGTGCTTATGTTAGCGATTTCATTGGCGCTTAGCAACAGCATTGCTATGCGGTTGGTACAGAAATTCCTCAGCTCACTTCATCAATCCACGCCATTTGTATCGCTTCAAGAATTTTTTCGCCGGAGCGATCCGGGTCGTCGTCGAACTCTTCAAGCTCGCATACCCAGCGGTGCAGATCGGTAAAGCGCACCTGCTTGGCAACGACATCGGGAAACTTGTCGGCAAGGGCGATGGCGATTTCCAGCGTATCGGTCCACTTCATCAGTGTTTTCCTTCCGATGCGTGATTGATGGTGTACTTGGGAATCTGAATCACGAGCTTGGTGTCAGCCACCAGCGCCTGACAGGAAAGCCGCGAATCGGGCTCCAGGCCCCAGGCGCGGTCGAGCAGGTCGTCTTCTTTTTCTTCCGAGGGTTTGAGCGAATCGAAGCCTTCACGCAGCACTACATGGCAGGTGGTACAGGCGCAGGACATTTCGCACGCGTGCTCGATATTTATGCCGTGTGCGAGCAGACTATCGCAGATCGACGCGCCGGGCGCGGCATCAAATTCTGCGCCGCCCGGGCACAGCGTTTCGTGGGGCAATACGACTATCTGGGTCACGACAGTTTTACCTCTTCGAGTTTCATTCCAGTGAGCGCTGCGGAGACGTTTTTGTCCATGCGCCGCGCGGCAAATGCTTCGGTTTCTTTCGACAGCGCGTCAACAGCGGATTTGATGGCGCGATGGTCGGTGGCTTCCAGCAGGTTTTGCAAGGCGCGCATTTTACTTTCGATGGCGCGGCGTTCTGCGGCGGAAAGTAATGCTGCGTCGGCCTTCAGCGCAGCTTCCACCGCCTCGACCAGGCGCGCACCATCGACGCGCTGCTCCGCCAGCGCACGCGCGCCAACATCGTGTTCAGCGTGCTCAAATCCGGCCTGCAACATATTGGCTACTTCGTCATCCGATAATCCGTAAGACGGTTTGACAATCACGCTGGCCTCGACACCCGAGCGCGTTTCGCGCGCTGCAACTGAGAGCAAGCCGTCGGCATCGACTTGAAAAGTAACTTTGATGCGCGCCGCACCGGCCACCATAGGCGGGATGCCGCGCAATTCGAAATTCGCCAGCGAGCGGCAATCGCTCACCAGCTCGCGCTCGCCCTGGACAACGTGAAGCGCCATCGCCGTCTGGCCATCTTTAAAAGTGGTGAATTCCTGCGCACGCGCAATGGGGATGGTCGAATTGCGCGGCACGATTTTTTCGACCAGACCACCCATGGTCTCGAGTCCAAGCGAGAGCGGAATCACGTCGAGCAACAACAAATCATCGCTGCTGTGATTGCCGGCAAGAATATTAGCTTGAATGGCGGCGCCGAGCGCCACCACCTTGTCGGGATCGAGATTGTTCAGCGGCGCACGTGCAAAAAACTTCGCCACCGCCTGTTGCACATGCGGCATGCGCGTGGCGCCGCCGACCATCACCACACCATCGATGTCGGCAAGCGCCAGGCCTGAGTCGCGTAGCGCCTTGCGTGTTGGACCGAGCGCCTTATTGACCAAGCCCTCAGTGAGCGCGGAAAACTCTTCGCGCGTCAGGCGCACGTGAAATTTCTGGCCCATGGTCAGAACAATTTCGGTATCTATCGCGCTTTCCAGCGTCAGCCGCTCTTTGACTTCGCGCGCCTTCATGAGCAGGCGCCGCGTGTCGCGCTGATTGGCGTCGGCAATGCCCAACTTGCTGCGCCAGTGGCTGGCGATGGCCTGATCGAAATCGTCTCCGCCCAGCGATGAATCGCCATTGGTGGCAAGAACCTCAAACACCCCGCGCGTCAGTTTGAGTATGGAAATGTCAAACGTTCCGCCGCCCAGATCGAACACGGCAAAATTACCTTCGCTGCGATTATCCAGCCCGTAAGCGATAGCCGCTGCGGTCGGCTCATTCAACAGGCGCAGTACGTTGATGCCGGCTAAGCGCGCGGCATCCTTGGTGGCCTGGCGCTGCGCTTCATCAAAATAGGCGGGAACGGTAACCACTGCGCCGACCAGCTCACCGCTATCTGCACCCAGCAAGGCTTGCTCAGCCTGCACACGCAGGCGCTTGAGGATTTCCGCTGAGACTTCAACGGGAGATTTGATTCCCGCGCAGGTATGGATGCGCACCATGCCGGGTGCGTCTTCAAAACGATAAGGCAGCACGCCATAGTGCGCCACATCGGCAACGCCGCGCCCCATGAAGCGTTTGACTGAGACGATGGTGTTTTGCGGATCTTCGCTCTGGCTAGCGCGCGCTTCGCGCCCCACCACCACGCGACCGTCGGGAAAATAGCGCACGATCGAGGGCAGGAGCGGCTCGCCTTGCTGATCGCGCAGCACCTGCGCAGTACCGCTCATGACGCTGGCGACCAGCGAATTGGTGGTGCCCAGGTCGATGCCCACCGCCAGGCGGTGCTGGTGCGGCGCGCTGGACATGCCGGGTTCGGATAATTGCAATAGCGCCATCAGTTCTCCAGCGCCTCATGTGCATCGGCGATTTCTTCAGCGAGTTTTTCGATAAACCGCAGTTTGCGTACCGCCACTGCGGCGGCGGCCAGGTCGGCGTTGTCTGCGAGATGTTTTTCCAGTTGCTGTAGCAAATCACTTTCTGTGTCGCGCAGTTCTGCCGACAAGCGCTCGAGAGTGGGCGCATCGTGTTTGCAGCGCGCATCTTCAACCGCCTCGCGCCACTCCATCTGACTCATTAAAAAATCGGCGGGCATGGCGGTATTGGTTTCTTCCTGCGTATCGACGCCGCGCAGGGAAAGCAGATAACGCGCGCGCGACAGCGGGCGCTTGAGCGTCTGGTAAGCCTCGTTGGTGCGCGTCGCCCACTGCATGGAAATGCGTTTCTCTGCGCCCGTGGCGGCGGCAAAACGATCCGGGTGAACTTGCGCCTGCAGTTGGCGATAGGCGTTGTCCAGACGCGGCATTTCAATGCGAAAGGCTTGCGGCAGGCTGAACAACTCGAAGTGGTTTTTGGTGAAATCTACTTGCATTTTCAGGTGCAGGCTGAGCACAAAGGACAGAAAGATAAAATGCGTGGAACGGCAACGAATGCGGCGCTTGCTGCGGCCCCTCACCTCTGCCCGCCGCGCAAGCGCGTGGCGAGGCGGGAATCAATCAAACATTAAAAGATTCACCGCAGCCGCATTTGTCTTTCTCGTTGGGGTTGATGAACTTGAATCCTTCGTTCAAGCCTTCGCGCACAAAGTCGAGCTCGGTACCGTCTATGTAAACCAGGCTTTTAGGATCGACCAGAACCTTGACGCCATTGCTTTCAAACAGTTGGTCTTCAGGATTGGCGCTATCGGCAAATTCAAGTTTGTAGGCGAGGCCGGAACATCCCGTGGTGCGCACACCGAGCCGCACGCCAAAGCCTTTGCCACGCTTGCTCATGTAGTCCTGAACGTGTTGCGCTGCGCGCTCTGTCATTGTGATTGCCATGCTGGTTCCTTGATTGTCTGCTAAGTGTGTGTGCCTAAGCGTGAGCGACTTTGCGATCAGCGGTTTGCGCCGCATTGCCGTGCTTCGCCTTGTAATCCTCGATCGCCGCCTTGATGGCGTCTTCGGCCAGAATCGAACAATGAATTTTCACCGGCGGCAGCGCCAGCTCTTCGGCGATATGCGTGTTCTTGATCTCCATCGCCTGATCCAGGGTTTTACCTTTCACCCACTCGGTCACCAGCGAAGAAGACGCAATGGCCGAACCGCAACCATAGGTCTTGAATTTGGCGTCCTGAATAATGCCATCCTTGCCGACCTTGATTTGCAGTTTCATTACATCGCCGCACGCCGGTGCGCCGACCATGCCGGTGGCGACGCCGGCTTCATCTTTGCCAAAGGCGCCGACGTTGCGCGGGTTTTCGTAGTGATCCAGTACTTTATCGCTGTATGCCATGATGTTCTCCTAAGTTACCTGTACGCTAAGGAACCTCTGAACTTGTCATTCCCGCGAAAGCGGGAATCCATTTTTTGTTTGGAAAAATGGTTCCCCGCTTTCGTGGGGAAGACACTAGTGCTGAAGTTACCTAACCATTAATGTGCGGCCCATTGCACGGAATTCAAATCCACACCGTCCTTGAACATTTCCCATAGCGGCGACATTTCGCGCAGCTTGCCGATGCGCTCCTTGAGGAGCTTGATGGCAAAGTCGATTTCCGCTTCGGTGGTAAAACGGCCCAGGGTAAAACGGATGGAACTGTGCGCCAACTCATCGTTACGCCCCAAAGCGCGCAGCACATACGATGGCTCAAGACTCGCCGAAGTGCACGCCGAGCCGCTCGATACCGCCAGTTCCTTGATGCCCATGATGAGCGATTCGCCTTCGACGAAATTGAAACTCACGTTGAGGTTGTGCGGAACGCGCTTTTCCAGATCACCGTTGACGTAAATTTCTTCGATATCCTTGAAGCCCTCAAGCAATCTGTCGCGCAGTATGCGCGTGCGCTCGTTTTCGGCGGCCATTTCAAGACGCGCCAGGCGAAACGCTTCGCCCATGCCGACGATCTGATGTGTGGCCAGCGTGCCGGAGCGCAGCCCGCGCTCATGCCCGCCACCGTGCATCTGCGCTTCAAGGCGCACGCGTGGCTTGCGGCGCACGTACAGCGCGCCTATGCCCTTGGGCCCATAAGTTTTGTGCGCGCAGAAACTCATCAAATCGACTTTGAGTTTTTGCAGGTCGATGATGACTTTGCCGGTTGCCTGCGCGGCATCGACATGGAAAATGATGCCTTTTTCACGGCAGATTTCGCCAATTTCAGTGATCGGCTGAATCACGCCGATTTCGTTATTCACATACATGATAGACACAACAATGGTGTCGGGGCGGATCGCCGCTTTGAATTTTTCCAGATCGAGCAGGCCGTCCGGCTCGGGGTCCATGTAGGTGACTTCAAAACCCTGGCGCTCCAGTTCGCGGCACGGATCGAGCACCGCTTTGTGCTCGGTCTTGAGCGTAATTAGATGCTTGCCCTTGGTCTTATAGAACAACGCCGCGCCCTTGATGGCGAGGTTGTTCGATTCCGTCGCGCCCGATGTCCAGATGATCTCCTTGGCGTCGCAGTTCACCAGTTTCGCCACTTCTGCGCGCGCGTTTTCCACCGCTTCTTCGCTCTCCCAGCCATAGCTGTGGCTGCGGCTGGCCGGATTGCCAAACTGTTCGGTGAGAAAAGGAATCATTTTCTGCGCGACACGCGGATCAACCGGTGTGGTGGCGGAATAATCAAGATAAATCGGCCTACTACGGGTTTGCATGGCTGGGCTCTTCATTTCAAGGACATTGGATTGCAAATGGTTAAGTTGGAGCTTCTAGGTGAGCGATGCCGTCTCGCGAAGCAGGGCGGCGCGCCGTGGTTTTGGGGCGCTGACTGGCCTGACCCTTTGATCTTCGACCAGTTTGGACAACCTGATCGATGATAGATATGTCAAAACCGTACCGTTGAGGTTTTCCCACAAATCGTGAGTCATGCAACGCTTGTCGTCAATGCAGTTTTCGCGTCCGCCGCATTGGGTGGAGTCGATCGACTCTTCAACCGCCAAAATGATGTCGGCCACCGTCACTTGTGATGCGTCGCGCGCCAGACAATAACCGCCGCCCGGACCGCGCACGCTTTCAACAATGGCGTTACGGCGCAGCTTGCCAAACAACTGTTCAAGATAGGAAAGTGAGATTTTCTGGCGCCCGCTGATTCCCGCCAGCGTCACCGGTCCCTCAGCAGAATGCAGCGCCAGATCGAGCATGGCGGTGACGGCAAATCTACCTTTGGTGGTTAGTCGCATGGGGCACTCTCAGAAGGTTGGCGCTTGAATCAGATTAATCCTGACTGATTCGCTCAAGTTTACAATACCCGAGTGTTAAGGTCAACTATTTTTTGACCCTATTTTTCACCCGCGCGCGCCGCAATGCGCAAGCCTTTTTCTTCTGAAGCATCTGCTTTGTTTATATTTCTTTCAACTTCTTCAAGTCGCCTGAGGAGCGCCGCCAACTGTTCACTGGTCTCGGCAGAGCGATTTCCCAGGACGTTTAGCACCTTGTTAAGCGGATCATCGCGACTATCGCATACGGCATAAGCGGAAAACGCCATGCGTTCTGCCGCGGGCATCGCCGCATGATCTTCAACCACGCGCGCCGGAATACCGATCACCGTCGCCCCGGCGGGAACCGCCTTGACGACCACCGAGTTGGAGCCCACTTTGGCGCCATCTCCCACCGTGAAAGGGCCGAGGATCTTGGCGCCCGCACCCACCACCACACCCTTGCCTAGCGTGGGGTGGCGCTTGCCGTGATTCCACGACACACCGCCTAGCGTCACACCATGATAAAGCGTGCAATCCTCTCCGACTTCAGCGGTTTCGCCTATCACCACCCCCATACCGTGGTCAATAAACACGCGCCTTCCTATGATTGCCCCTGGGTGAATTTCGATACCGGTGAGAAAGCGCGCGATATGCGAAACAAAACGCGCCAGCCAATTGAGCTTTTGCATCCATAACCAATGGGAAAAGCGGTGAAAAGTGAGCGCATGCAAACCTGGGTAGCACGTCAAAACCTCCCATATGGTGCGCGCTGCGGGATCGCGTTCGAAAACGCAAAGTATGTCTTCTTTCAGTTTGCTAAACATAAGGAAACGCCTATAGAACAGAAATACGTAGATTACTATTCCCGAGTAAAACTATCAACTATGGGCGCTCCACCGGCAGCCCGGCGCTCTTCCACTCCGGGAAGCCATCCTCCAGCCGACGCGCCTTGCGTCCCTTCTTACGCAACGCCGCCACTGCTTCGAACGCCATCAGGCAATACGGCCCACGACAGTAGGCCACGATTTCCTGGCCCTTCGGTATCTCGTGCAGACGCTTCTTGAGTTCGGTCACGGGCATGTTGATCGCGCCTGGGATGTGTCCCGCTGCATATTCCTCGGGAGGACGGACGTCGAGCACGGTGACCAGCCCCTTCCGGGCGCGTTGCATCAACTCCTTGGCGGGCAATGGCTCCAGACTATCCTTGCTGCCCAGATATAGCCGCACCAGCTTGTCGACTTCGGCCAGATGTTCCTGGCCCACGGCGCGTAATGCGGACAGAAGTTGCACGATGCCATCTCCGGCGAGGCGGTAGAACACATATAAACCTTCCTTGCGCGCGCAGACCAGTCCGGCCTGGCGCAACTGCTGTAGGTGCTGGGAAGTATTAGCCACCGACAGCCCGGTCATCTTCGCCAGCATATCCACGCTGCGCTCGCCCTGCGCAAGGAATTCGAGCATCTCCAGCCGTTTGCCGCTCGACAGCGCTTTGCCGATGCGCGCGAACTGTTCGAATAAATCGCTCTTGAAATTTGGGTTTGACATTTGCCTGGATCCGCGTACGATATACAACTACTCAATTGATATATTGAATACTAGCACAATTTCCATACCCAGCAAACTCAGTCGTCAGCCAGGCGCACCCACAAATTATGAACACTATTATCCAGACTTATGAGACTCCGATGCGGCTCGCTTTCTTCTTCGCCATCTTCGCCATCATGGCGGCATGGGAGATCGTGGCGCCGCGCCGCGCTTTGCAGCAAAACAAGGCGCTGCGCTGGACCAACAACCTCGCGCTGACGGCGATTAACAGCATCGTTGTGCGCGCGCTTTTCCCGGCTGCGGCAATTGGCGTCGCCGCATTTACTGCGCAACACAGCATGGGCGTGTTCAATCTCATCGACATCCCGTTTCCGCTGGCGCTGGTGCTGACAATCCTGGCGCTCGATCTGGCGATCTATCTACAGCACCTGATGTTTCATGCCGTGCCGCTGCTCTGGCGCCTGCACCGCGTACACCATGCGGACCTGGATTTTGATGTAACCACCGGCGCGCGCTTTCATCCCATCGAGATTCTGCTGTCGATGCTCATCAAATTCGCCATGATTCTGCTGCTGGGCCCGCCGCTGGTCGCGGTGCTGGTGTTCGAAATTCTGCTTAACGCCACGGCGATGTTCAACCACGGCAACGTGCGTATCCCGGCGGCGGTCGACCGGATCGCGCGCTGGCTGGTCGTGACACCCGACATGCATCGCGTTCACCACTCCATCGAGGCGCGCGAGACCAATAGCAACTTTGGTTTCAACCTGCCCTGGTGGGACCGCCTGTTCGGCACCTACCGCGCGCAGCCGCAAGCCGGCCATGGTGCGATGACAATAGGCATCGAGCAGTTCCGTTCGCCGCGCGAACTGCGGCTCGAGCGGATGCTGCTACAGCCATTCCATAGCGGGAGCGGCGGCTACTCCATCGGCCCACAACATGAGGTGAGACCATGAAAACTCTGTTCATCCTAAACGATGCGCCTTACGGCAGCGAACGCAACTACAACGGCCTGCGCCTGGCGGGATCGCTGTCGAAGGTGCAAGGCGAAGAAGTCAAAGTCTTCCTGATCGGCGATGCCGCCTCTTGCGCCAAGAACGGCCAAAAGGTTCCCGAGGGTTTCTACAACATCCAGGTGATGCTCGCTCGCGTGCTGCGCAATGGCGGCGCAGTCGGCGTGTGCGGCACCTGCATGGACGCGCGCGGGATGACCGAAGCAGAACTCATCGAGGGAACCCATAAAAGCACCCTGGCTGAACTGACCGCGTGGACCCAGTGGGGCGACAAAGTGATCACATTTTAAGGAGCTGCCATGACACACGGAAAAACTGTCCTTGTCCTCGGTGACGGAATCGGCGGCACGGTGGCGGCAACTTCTACGCCGACCCAGCGCCGCAGACTAACCTCAAGCAACCCAGCTTGCTAATGCATCTGGGCAAAGTAGCATACGAAAAATACTGGCTCTTCAAGTGGTTCTAGTGGTCAAACATAGAATCGGCATGGTGATTTTTATTTTTCAGCATGGCTGAGCGGCGCGCGCGCGTTGAATCGCATCTTGTATAGCGGCATCCGAGCTTGAAATATCCACTTTGTATATCTCAAAATAGCGTGCCCCGTTACCGATGCCTTTGCACAGCGCATCCTTGAGGGCGCCTTGCATACGATTTTGCGTGTCGTTGGTGGCTGACCAGATCATCTGGAAGGCGATGGCGGCGCGCGTGCTGATCGACGCATCGACCTGCGCCAGGCGCGCACTTCCCAGCGCGTTCAGATCGGCCGCAAATACCGTGGCTTTTGCGCTTTTTTCCAGCGCGTAGTTCATCACTTCGGTATAAAACGCTTTGCCGTCATTGTCAGGTATGCAGATGATGGCGATGGGGGAAGAAATGAACAGCCTGGGCTCCGGGAAGGCCGCTGCATGCGCGTCGATGGTAGTTTTCCATGCATTCAGATAGCTGCTGCGACTGTATGGAGTGCCGCCGCTCAGTATGCCGTTACGGCAACCGACGATAGACATTTCCGCCACCGGGACGCCGTCCGATACGGCATAAAGCAGGCTGGTGTCGCCGCGCGTCTGCATGTGCGCGGCAAGCGCCGCCACAAAGCGTGTGTAGCGTGAAATGTAAATGGCGTCCCAGGGAAGTGGCTCTGTAACCGCCGCGCCCATCGGCGTGGTGTACGTGTACATGGCGACGCCCAACGCGGCCAGCCAGCGCGGCACGCCGAGGGAGGATGCGCCGATATGCAGCGTCACTTGTTTGCCACGCGCGCGCGCCGTGTCGAAGGCAGCGTCTAGCGTGCTCCATTCGTAGACGCCGTCTTGCGGCTCCAGCATCCCCCACGATGTACGTAAAGCAAGTCCATCGACCGTCTCCCGTGCGGCGAAACTATCGAGCAGCGCTGTTGAATCGCCAACGTCCATCAGCGCAAAAACCTTCGAAACTTGCACCGGAGATACGGGTAGATCTGGCGCTGGCGAAGTATCGCCGCCGGAACCGCCGCCGCAGGCGCTTACTAGCAATGCAAGGCTAAGCACAAGACGGCGCAATGGCGGGCGCAAAGTTATGCGAGGGCTTAAGGTCATCATAAAGTGTGGGGGATGTATGTGCTAAAATGGATGATTCGAGTCAGAGTAATCATCCCTCTGTGATTGTGCAAGCCTCTATTCTGTAAAAGTTTGTAACTGCTCATGACGCAATCGGGGGTAGAGCAACTCGAAAAAATAAATGCTTAAGCTAACTCGGCCAGCAACGCTTCAATCATGCGCTCGGCCTGGCGCACGTAATCTCCGGCGAATAGGTTGGCGTGATTGAGGATGTGATAAAGGTTGTAAAGCTGTTTGCGTACCGCGTAGCCATCATCGAGCGGCCAGGCGTTGCGATACGCCGCGTAAAAATCATTTGGGTAACCACCGAATAATTCGCTCATCGCCAAATCCGTCTCGCGGTCGCCGTAATATGCGGCGGGGTCGAACATGACTGGCGTTCCCGCAGCATCCGCCGCTACGTTTCCGGCCCAGGCATCGCCGTGCAGCAGTGAGGCTTGTGGGCGATAACTTTGGAAGAAGCCTGCGCAATCCTCCACCAGCCGTTCGCCGCGATTGATGAGGCGCGAAGGGTAGCGGTTTTTCGCGGCAAGACGGAGTTGATAGTGCAGGCGATGATGTTGCCAGAACGTCACCCAATCGTTTTCCCGTGTATTGACCTGCACTGTAGCGCCGATGAAATTATCGCGCTCCAAACCAAACTTATCGGCGCGTGCGCGGTGCACATCTGCGAGCGCGCTGCCGAGCGCGGCGCCGCTGTGCGCGACCAGAGGCTTGAGGTCTAGCCATTCGAGTATCAGCAGCGATTGTTCAGCTACCTCACCACAGGCTATGACGCGCGGAATGCGCAGCGCGCTGTTGGCGCTGCGTAAAAGTTCCAAACCATCGCGCTCCGCCTCGAATACTGCGAGTGCAGCGGCGTCGCCGATCTTGGCAAACACCTGCGGCGGCGTTGCGCTGTTGGCATTATCAATGCGCAGCGCGCGCCATTTGGAGCCGCTGGCAATGGCTTGTGTCGCTGCCACGCGAAAGCCGCTGCCGGTGGCGGCGGCGATGAATGCCGCGAGAGGCTCAGGGGAAATTGACATTAGCGCGAAACATTCAGGCGCGCGAAGCCGGCCTCCAGGTCGCGTATCAAATCATCGGCGTCTTCCAGCCCGGCGTGGAAACGGATCAGCGGCCCACCCTTCCACTGATTGACGCTGCGCGATTGATTGATGCGCGCCGGTACTACCAGACTTTCGAATCCACCCCAGCTATAGCCGATGCCAAACAACTCATAGTGGTCGATCATGGCGGCGATGGCCTGCATAGAGCACGGCAATAATTCAACGGCGAACAAGCCCGACGCGCCAAGAAAATCGCGCTTCCACAACGCATAGCCGGGATCGCTCGGCAATGCCGGGTAAAGCACGCGCTGTACTTGCGGCTGTTGCTGCAACCATTGTGTCAACGCCAGCGCGCTTTCCTGATGGCGCGGCAGGCGCACGCCCATAGTGCGCAGACCGCGCAGGGCAAGAAAGCTGTCGTCGGGGCTGACATGCTGGCCGAGATCGCGCGAGCAATCGCGCAATAGTGGCCAGGTGGCTTCGCTGGCGACCACCAGGCCCACCAGCACATCCGAATGTCCCGCCAGATATTTGGTCGCCGGTTGCACCACCATATCGACACCGTGCTCGAAGGCGCGGAAGTACATGCCGGTGGCCCAGGCGTTGTCCATGATGACTTTCGCGCCGCGCGCATGCGCTGCGCGCGCCATCGCCGGAATGTCCTGCACCTCGAAAGTGTGCGAACCGGGGCTTTCGGTATAGATCACCGTGGTGTTATCGCGCATCAGTTCCGTAATGTCAGCGCCGATAAGCGGATCGTAAAATTCGCTTTCGATGCCGAAGCGTTTCAGCAGGTGTTCGCAGGTGTTTCGCGTGGGGCCGTAGCAACTGTCGGTAACTAGAATATGATCGCCCGCCTTGGTGCAGGCCAGCAGCGCGGCAGCCACCGCCGCGTGCCCGGAGGGAAAACTCAGCGCACGATAGCCGCCTTCGAGTTGCGCCACGGCGTTTTCCAGCGCCAGCGCATTGGGCATGTTGGTCACGCCGTAAGTCGCCGCCGCCTCGTCACGCTGCCATGCGGCCTGCACGCTCTGCATATGCTCAAGGCTGTCAAACAGCACGGTAGAGGCGCGATAGACGGGAGTATTGACGATGGCCGGATCGCCAAGATTATCGCGGCCCGAGTGGATAAGGCGTGTGGTATTTTTCATGCAATCATCTGAGTAGTCGCTCGCGCGCAAGCGGGAGTGCCAGAGTATTGGAAAACCACTAAGGGATCAAGAAATTAATGAATTGATGGTAGCACCCCCACCTGCGGCATCTTCGCCAACCCGGTTGCGCGCGCATGTTCCTCGAAGCCGCGATTGCGCCAGAAGAATGCGCCTGGCATGGTAGTCGGAATCACCAGCACGTAGAACAAGGCGCGGCCCAGGATGGCGGCGCTCAATGCAGTCAACACCAGCGCGGCAAGCAGCAGCAAATTGCCGGTAACGGCGATGGCTGCTGCCAGCAGCAAGGAGAGCCCCAGCAGAGCATTGCGCAGCCAGTAGGGGTAGCCGTAGGTGGTGGTTTGTTCGTAGAACGAGGCCGCGCCTTCGCTGCGCGCAGCCTTGAGATCACGGGCATGCGCCAGCAGGCCAATGGCTTCCAGCAGCAAACCAAAACAGATCATAGCCGCCAGCAGGCTAATTAGTTTCGGCGTCAATGCGCCAAAGATTAGTGCCGCCAACGCAATCAACAACCCTCCCAGACTGAATGCGCTGCCGACAAAAGCAGCATCGGTATGCCAGTGGTTCCAGAAGGGCCGCGCCGGGATGCGGTAGATCTTTATCATGTAATAAGCACCGATACTCAGTCCCAACAATCCCGCCACCGCACTGACGGGTTTGAGCAAACCAGCAAAGGGAAATGCGGGGAACAGGTTGAAGAAAGCATAAGCGCCGAGGCCAGCGAAAAATAACGTCACGCCGATGATCTCGCGGCTCACTGGCGATAGCCGCCAGTTATTAAAACCACGATAGAAGCGTTGCGGTTTGCCCAGGTGCATATTGAGTTTGAACAAGCCCAAGCTCATCAACACCAGCATCACGCCCAGGGTCGGCAGCCAGGCAGCGCTGGCAGCATATTCTGTTACCGATGAAACGTTGAGCCAGCCGCCCAACACCAGCATCAGGAAAGCGCCCATTGCTGATTGCACCGACAGGGTGAAAGCGATGTGGGCATTCTCGTGCGAACCCAACAGTTTTTTCAGATTCCATTGGCGTTGAAAACCATGCTTGGGATCCAGCTCAGGGGTGAACCGTCCCGTGCTCTCGTCGCGATGGTATTTCAGCGGCGTGCTGTCCAGCCGCAGCATGTCACGCTGGGTTACGCGGGTTTGCTGAAAACGGATATTGGGATGCGTGATGTCGCTGCGCGGAAAACCGGGAATTTCGATTTTTGCCTGAGTGTTGCCTTCTGGAATATTTTCAATGACGCCGAAATCCAGCGCCTTGCCCAAGCAGGCGGAAACACAGGCGGGCTTGAGTCCCACTTCCAGCCGATCCACGCACATATTGCATTTGGATACTTCGCCCTTAACCGGGTCGAGCTGGGGCGCATTGTAGGGGCACACCCAGGTGCAATAGCCGCAACCGAAACAGATGTCCGGGTCTTGCAACACCGCGCCGTATTCGGCGAACTTGGTGTAGGCGCGCGTCGGGCAACCTTTCAGGCACACCGGATCATCGCAATGGTTACACGCCATCGAGAGGTTGAGGCGCTGGGTATTCGGGTAAGTGCCGCCCTCGACAAAACCCACTGAACGGAAAGCCAGGTGCGACGGGACATCGTTCTTTTCCGAACACGCCGACTCGCAGGCGTGGCAGGCGATGCAGTTGTCAGCGTTGAAGAAAAAACCGTGCTGCTTGTAGCGATTGGGATTGTTGCCGATTGCACCGTCGCCGTTGATGTTGAGACTCTTGTCACGCAGTTCGTCACCGGCTGGCACGGTTTCGATAGGCTGTCCGTAGCGGTTGCAGGCTTGGCTGGTGGGGTCTTTCAGCAACGCGTAATCGGGTTCGTTAGAGCGGATGGGAAACATGGAGGTCTCGTTAAAACTTGCGCATTTCCATTGACAGCTTCGCCGCCGCGTTCTGGTCGGCGAGCTTCTCGATGCGAATGGCGGATTGCTTGTAAGCAGGTTGGCGCGAATGCGGGTCGAGCAGCCCCAGCGTCAAGCGGTTGGCGCAGTCGAAAAAGTGGAAGGGCAGGAACACCATATTCTTCGGCACCCTTTGTGTCGGTTGCGCCATCGCCACCGCATCGCCGCGGCGCGACACCATGCGCACATACTCGCCGCGCTGAATGCCCAGCTCATCCGCCAGGGCAGGGTTGATTTCGATAAAGGGGATGGGGCTGAACTTGTTGTTGTTGGCGACCTTGCCGGTCTTGGTGCGGCCATGCCAATGCTCAATCAAGCGTCCGGTATTAAGCCAGACGGGGAATTTTTCATCCGGCGCTTCGTTGTTATCAATGAACGGCAGCGGAATCAATTTGGCGCGGCCATCCGCATAACGAAACTCGCCGTCCCTGGTGTAGAGGCGTTTGCCGCCTTTCGGCGGTGCTTCGCCCCGTGCCACTTGCTCGGCAGTGTAGGGCCATTGGATGCCGCGATTTTTTTCCAGCAGCTCATGGTTCATGCCGGAGATATCGGCCAGGCGACCGCGAGATAACTCGCCCATTTCCAGAAAAATATCGGCGGCCTGCTCGGGAAACATCACCTTGGCATCCTGATTAAAGCGCTCTGCCATGCGATTAAAAATCCATAGATCGGGTTTGGCCACACCCGGTGGCGGTGTCAGCGGCTTAACCCGGCTGATGCGCCGCTCGGTGTTGGTCATCACGCCATCCTTCTCCGCCCAGGTGGCGGCGGGCAGATAGACATGCGCATACTGGGCGCTTTCGACATCCTGATAGCAGTCCTGCACACAGCAGAATTCCAGTTGCTCCATGGCCTTGCGGATGCGCGCCGTGTTGGGCAGGGACGACAGTGGGTTGGTGGCAATCAGCCACAGTCCCTTGATCTGACCGGCCTCCATCGCCTGATAAATATCGGTCTGGAACATGCCGCGTTTTTTTGGGAAGAACTCCGGGTCCATATTCCAGAACTTGGCGATTTCATCACGATCCTCGGCGTTCTCCAGATAACGGTGATTGGGCAGGCCAGAGCAGGATGACCACTCGCGTGTTCCCATCGCGTTGCATTGGCCAGTGATGGACAGCGCAGTGCCGCCGGGCTTGCCGATATTGCCGGTAATCAGCGCTAGATTGTTGATGCCCACCACGCCGTCGGAGCCATGCGTGCTCTGGTTGATGCCCATGGTCCAGATTTGCATGGCGGCAGCAGCCTTAGCGAAAGTGCGCGCCACCACGCGTATGGTGTCTTCGTCGATGCCGCAGATTTTTGAAGCGCTCACCGGATCGTATTTGGCGACTTCGGCGCGCAGAGCTTCGATGCCGTTGGTGTTGGCCTCGATGTAGCGCCTGTCTTCCAGCCCTTCAGCGAAAATAACATGCATCAGTGCGTTCATCAGCACCACGTCGGTACCGGGGGTGATGGCCAGGTGCATGTGTGCATTTTGCGCCAGCATGGTGACGCGCGGGTCCACCACGATCAGCGGGAAGTCACGCGCCGCTTGCGCTTCTTTCATGCGCCAGTAAATGATGGGGTGCTGTTCCGGCAAGTTGGAGCCCCAGGCGATCAGGCAGCCGGTGTGCTCAAAATCTTCATAACAACCGGGCGGGCCGTCGGAGCCGAAAGAGCGCTTGTAGCCGGACACTGCCGAGGCCATGCACAAGGTAGTGTTGCCGTCGTAATTGTTGGTGCCGATCAGGCCGCGCGTGAGCTTGCCCAGGGTGTAGAACTCTTCGGTGAGCAACTGGCCGGTGGAGATGATGGCGAAAGAATCGCGTCCATGTTTTGCCTGAATGCGTTCGATCTCATCGTGCAACTTGTCCAAGCTGGCGTCCCAAGTGGCGGGTTGCCATTCGTCGTGCCAGTGTTCGCGCATCCGGGGTTGGACGCCACGGCCTGCGGAGTTGAACAGTTCATGTTCGAACAGGCCCTTCAAACACAGCTTGCCGCGGTTCACATCGGCGTCGGCTACCCCGCGCGAGGACACCGGCTTGCCCACTGCATTCAGCCCCACTTCCATGGAGCAGCCGGTGGAGCAGTAGCCGCAGGCGGCGTACTTCCACTCGACTACACCCTTGTCAGCGATTTTGATAGGGTTTTTGGTATGTCGTCCGAACAGCATCTTGTTCCATCTCTCGTTAAAACCTAAATTATTTATCCAGAACGTAGGTCGGAAAAGCGCAGCGCCTTCCGACATCCAACATCTGATATCCAACATCCAACATCCGGCCACCATTCGGCGGATAACGCTACGCTCATCCGCCCTACGCCAATCTTTTTTCCATTGCGAATGGGAATTAGTTTTCTGGGCAGCCTATGTTCGGCGTTAGCGACAGAAATACTTTCTTACCTTGCAGCCGCACTGGGAACGAGGCGGCGCAGCCTTCGTCCGGCGCCACCGCTATGCCGGTCTCCAGCGCGATATTCCAGTTATGCAGCGGACACGCCACGGTGCGACCGAAAATGATGCCCTGCGACAGCGGCCCGCCCTTGTGCGGACATTTATCGCGCAAGGCAAAAATTTCATCCTGCATATTACGAAACACGGCGATATCGCCCAGCGGGGTTTTCACCACACGTGCGCCGTCTTTGGGGATGTCGCTCACATTGCCGACTTCAATCCATTGCTGTTCTTGTGTGACGACTTTTTTGATTACAGCATTCATGCGGGTTGTCCCTCTATCACTTTCAGCGGTATGAATTCATGTTTATCCATGCCCTTGGCGCGCTGCTCCCAGGGATCGAAACGGTAAATTTCCTGCGATTCGAGGAAGCGCTGGTAAGCGGCGGTGCGGCCTGCGGCGTCATCCACCACGCGGCCCTTGATATAAGGCAGGCCCACACGTTCGACCCAGGGCGCGGTGCGTTCCAGATAGCGCGCTTCTTCGCGGTAGATTTGCATGAAGGCAGCGGCGTATTCCAGCACTTCTTCGCGAGTGGTGACACGACACAGCAAATCGGTGGCGCGTACTTTCACGCCGCCGTTGCCGCCGATGTGTAGTTCCCAACCTGACTCGATGGCGACCACACCAAAGTCTTTGATGGTTGCTTCAGCGCAATTGCGCGGGCAGCCGCTTACTGCCATCTTAAATTTATGCGGGGTCCACGAGCCCCAGGTCATTTCTTCCAGATCAATGCCCATTTGCGTCGAATCCTGTACGCCAAAGCGGCACCACTCGGAGCCGACGCAGGTTTTCACCGTGCGCAACGCCTTGCCATAGGCGTGACCGGAAACCAGGCCACGGTCGGCGAGGAAGCCCCACACTTCGGGCAAGGTTTCTTTTTTCACCCCCAACAAATCGATGCGCTGACCGCCGGTGATTTTCATCGTCGGCACTTCAAATTTTTCGGCCACATCGGCAATGGCGCGCAACTGATCCACGGTTACCGAACCGCCCCACAGACGCGGTATCACCGAATAGCTGCCGTCCTTCTGGATATTGGCATGGGCGCGTTCGTTGATGTAACGCGATTGATTGTCGTCCTTGGCTTCTTTGGGCCAGGTGGAAATCAGGTAGTAATTGAGCGCGGGGCGGCACGATGGACAGCCGTCCGCACGTTTCCATTCGAGCATGTTCATGACTGCGGGAATGGAAGTCAGCTTCTGCTCGCGGATGGCGGCGCGCACCTGGTCATGGGTGTAGTCGGTGCACTTGCACATCGGCTTGGATTGAGGGGCTTCGTAATCCCCGCCGAGGGTCTGCGCCAGAATTTGTTCCACCAGTCCGGTACAGGAACCGCTGGATGCGGAGGCTTTGGTATGCGCCTTGACGTCATCGAGCGTGAACAAACCTTTGGTGACGATGGCTTTGACAATAGCGCCCTTGCACACGCCGTTACAGTCGCACACCTGATCGGTGTCTTTCATTGCGGCAGCGCGATTTTGTCCGCCGTGGCCGGCATCGCCCAGATGGGTTTCGCCGAACAGCAGGCGGTTACGCAACGCGGAAACGTCGGTGCTTTCGCGGATTAATTTTAAATACCAGTTGCCGTCCTCGCTCTCGCCGTAGAGCACTGCGCCCACCAGCTTGTTTTCTTTGAGCACCAGTTTTTTGTACAGGCCGCCCTTGGGGTCGGACAGCAGCAAATCTTCCGTGCCCGCGCCGCCCAGATAATCGCCAGCGGAAAACAGTTCGATGCCGGTCACCTTGAGCTTGGTCGAGGTGACCGAGCCGGTATAGCGGCCTATGCCGTATTCGGCCAGATGATTGGCGCACACCTTGGCCATCTCGAACAGCGGCGCGACCAGGCCATACGCCACACCGCGATGCGACACGCACTCACCTATCGCATAGATACGCGGATCGTAGGTCTGCATGGTGTCGTTGACCACGATGCCGCGATTGCAGTGAATGCCCGCCGATTCGGCCAGCGCGGTGTTGGGGCGTATGCCCACCGCCATCACCACCAGGTCTGCCGGTATTTCGCTGCCATCCTTGAAGCGCACCGTAGCGACGCGTCCATCCTTACCCGTCAACTGTTCGGTCTGCTTGCCCATCAGGAACTTGAGCCCTTTATCTTCCAGGCTTTTTTGCAGCAATTTCGAGCCGGTGGGATCGAGTTGACGTTCCATCAGATTGTCGAGAACATGCACCACGGTCACATCCATGCCGCGCAGCTTGAGGCCATTGGCTGCTTCCAGTCCGAGCAGACCGCCGCCGATCACCACTGCATGCTGGTACTTGGCCGATGCATCAACCATTGCATCCACGTCGTGAATGTCGCGGAAGCTGATGACACCTTGCAGATCATTGCCAGGCACCGGCAACATGAAGGGATTGGAACCGGTGGCGAGAATCAGGCGATCATATTCGGCGCTCACACCATCTTCTGCGTACGCGATGCGATTTTTGCGGTCAATGCGCGTGATTTTTTTGTTCAGGTGCAGGGTGATAGCGTTTTTTTCATACCAATCGACATCATTGAGCATGATGTCTTTGATGGTTTGTTCACCAGCGAGTACCGGCGACAGCAGAATGCGGTTGTAGTTAGCGTAAGGTTCGGCGCCGAATACCGTGATGTCATAAAGATCAGGGGCAAGCTTGAGCAATTCCTCAAGCGTGCGCACCCCTGCCATGCCGTTGCCTACCATTACCAATTTCATTTTCTTCATAGTCGCCGTCGTCTAATACGGGGTTGATTTTCTTTGCGTCTTTGCGTCTTGGCGCGAGAATCGCTTTTGCTTCCGGCTCGTCCGGCTTAGAAATTCTCAATATTGACTCGCAAGAAAGATGCCAGCGATTTTTGATCTCCATCCAACCCGCTCCCGCTCACGCGGACCAGGAAGTCGAGAATAATTTCCGCCATATTGCGGTGCACCATTCACTCTATTGCACCAATTCGGCGCAGAATCGGCGCGAAATTGTTCACCGAAATAGTGCGCAGCCCGGTAAATCTCCTTTTGGCACGCGCCTTGCGATAGATTTTCTTTTTTGCACTCTAAACTGGATATCACTGTGACAACTTCGTTTTGGAAATCCGGCCATGTGCCGACGCTGTTTGCAGCTTTTTTATATTTCGATTTAAGTTTCATGGTGTGGGTGATGCTCGGCCCGCTAGGCGTGCAGATCGCCAATGATCTGGGCCTGAACGCTGCGCAAAAAGGGTTGATGGTGGCGACGCCGGTGCTCGCCGGCGCATTGCTGCGCATGGTGATGGGTGTTCTGGTCGATCACTTGAAACCCAAGCTGGCGGGCGTCATCGGCCAGGTAATAGTCATCGTGGCGCTGATTGCCGCCTGGTATTTTGGCATCAAGAGCTATGAACAGGTGTTGCTGCTGGGTTTGGCGCTTGGCGTTGCGGGATCCTCGTTCGCTGTCGCCTTGCCGCTGGCGTCGCGCTGGTATCCGCCGGAACACCAGGGCGCGGCGCTCGGTATCGCCGGAGCGGGCAACTCGGGCACCGCACTGGCGGCCCTGCTGGCGCCGTCACTCGCCGTCGCCTATGGCTGGAGCAATGTATTTGGTATCGCCGCGCTACCACTTATCCTAACGCTGCTTGTGTACTGGTTTCTCGCCAAGGACAGTCCAGAGTGCCCTGCCCCCAAACCCTTGTGGGATTACCTGAAAGTGTTACGCGACAAGGACGCCTGGTGGTTCATGTTTTTCTACAGTGTCACTTTTGGCGGCTTCGTCGGTCTGGCCGCCTCGCTCACGATTTATTTCAATACCCAATACGGTATCGCGCCGGTGTTGGCCGGCTACATGACGGCCGCGTGCGTGTTCGCCGGCTCGATGATGCGTCCGTTAGGCGGCAAACTTGCCGACCGCATCGGCGGCATCCGCAGCTTGTCGGTGATGTATGTCGCGGCGGGCGTGTGCCTGGTGGTGGTGAGCTTTGCGCCGCAATCGGTGTGGCTCGCACTGGCAGTTTTTGTCGCCGCCATGCTGTTTCTGGGTATGGGCAATGGCGCGGTGTTCCAACTGGTGCCGCAACGTTTCCGCAAAGAAATCGGCGTGATGACCGGGCTGGTCGGCATGGCGGGCGGTATCGGCGGCTTCTACCTTGCTTCCAGCCTCGGCTATTCGCGCCAATGGAGCGGCAGCTATCAAATCGGCCTGCTGATTTTTGCCGCGCTGGCCTTCATCGCCTTGATCGGTTTAACGAGTGTTAAAAAACGTTGGCGCACTACCTGGGGCGCAGCACACTTAACTGCTGCTAAAGTGTAGTCCCATGCCATTAGTTGTACAGCTCGGCCATAGTTCGCTCACCGGTCCTCGCGAGCGCAACGAAGATTTTGTCGGCATCGTCAGCCCGACCGGCGACGAGCGCGTGCATAAAGGCTATCTCACGGCCATCGCCGACGGCGTGTCGGGCAACAGCGGCGGGCGCGAGGCGGCCGAGTTCTGCGTGCGCGGCCTGATCACCGATTTCTACGCCACGCCTGATACCTGGGAGCCACTGGTGGCGCTCGACCGCGTTTTGCAACCTCTCAACCGCTGGGTGCTTTCGCAGGCGCAAAACCGGCGCGAGCTGGGCGGCATGGCCACCACCCTCACAGCGTTGCTGCTGCGCGGGCGCTGCTATTACTTCGCCCATGTGGGCGATACACGCATTTATCTTTGGCGCAATGCAAAACTGACGCGCCTGACCACGGACCATGTGTGGGATAGACCCGACATGAATCACGTGCTGACGCGCGGCATTGGCCTCGACACGCGCTTGACCCCGGATTACGGCAATGGCGCGCTGGAGAAAAATGACCGCTTCCTGCTGGTGTGTGATGGCGTGTGGTCGGCGCTAGCGCAAAAGGAAATTGAGGTTTTGCTGGCGGCTTCAAGCAACCCCGATCTCACGGCAGGCGCGCTGTGCCAGGCGGCGCTTGCAGCAGGCAGCCAGGACAACGTCAGCGCCATCGTGGTGCATATCGACGAACTACCCGCCGACGACTGGGAAGACGTGGTGACCCTGGGCGCTGACCTGCTGCCGCCGCCGCAATTAAAACCCGGACAGGACCTGGACGGCTTTCGCGTCGAAGAAATTTTGCGCCGCTCGGCGGCAACCATCATCTACCGCGTCAGCGACATGGAAAGTGGGCGCAGCCTGGTGCTCAAGGCGTTAACGCCGGAGCGCGGCGCAGATGCTATTGAGCGCAATCATTTCCTGCACGAAAGCTGGATCGCCAAGCGCGCAATCGCGCGTTTTTTTCCGCAAGTGATAGACGTCTCCCCGCAGCGCCGTAGCGCGCTTTACTACGTGCAGACCTGGCACGAGGGCGCCACGCTGGAAGGCTGGCTGAAAAATGGACGCCACTTTTCTGTGCCAGAAATGATACAGACCGGCATCTCGCTGGCGCGCGCGCTGGGCGCCTTGCATCGGCGCTCAATTGTGCATCGCGATGTCAAGCCCGACAACGTGCACCTCGGCGCCGATGGCGAAATGCGCCTACTCGATTTCGGTATTGCCATTTCCGGCCTGTCGCCCCAGACCAGCGTGCGCGCGCAGGCTGGCACGCCGAGCTACATCGCGCCCGAACAATTCAGCGGTGGTGCGGCGTCGCCACAATCTGATCTGTATGCCGCAGGGGTCACGCTTTATCACGCGCTGACGCGCAAATATCCCTACGGCGAAATCGAGCCGTTTCAACATCCGCGCTTCGGCGACCCGGCCCCGCCCACGCGCTATCGCCCCGACATCCCGCTGTGGCTGGAGAACGTATTGCTAAAAGCCGTGGCGCGCGATCCCGCCGCGCGCTTTGAAACCGCTGAAGAATTCCTGCTGGCATTGGAGCGCGGTGCCGCGCGCCCGCTGGCGCCGCCGCCCTCCACACCCCTGCTGGGCCGCCCCGCCGCAGAACGCTGGCGCGCTAGCGCGCTACTGTCTTTCGCGCTTAACGCGCTGCTGATTTATCTCATCCTTGTCTTATCGGCAAAGTGAGGGTTAACGTAACTTCTTTCTTGCTTCACGCCGCCGAGCGCAACTGCTTCTGATATAAAAACTCCAGCACCTGCCTGCGGCAATCGATGTACTTGGGGTGCGCCACCAGCTTGAGACGTTCACGCGGGCGGTCGATGACGACATCGACAATCTGTCCTATGGTCGCCGCCGGTCCATTGGTCATCATGACGATGCGGTCCGATAACAGCACGGCTTCGTCCACATCATGCGTCACCATCAACACTGTGCTGCCGGTTTTCACCACGATGCCCATCAGCTCGTCTTGCAGCTTGGCGCGCGTGAGTGCGTCTAGCGCGCCGAAGGGTTCGTCGAGCAGCAGCACCTTGGGTTCCATGGAAAGCGCGCGCGCAATGCCGACGCGCTGCTTCATGCCGCCTGAGACTTCATTGGGATGCTTATGTTCGGCGTGCGTCAGGCCGACCATTTCCAAGGCGGCATGGGTGCGCTGCTTGAGCTTGGCTTTCGATTCGACTGCGCCGAATACACGCTCGACGGCGAGATAGACATTATCGAAGCACGTCAGCCACGGCAGCAGAGAATGATTCTGGAACACCACGCCGCGCTCAGGGCCTGCGCCGCGCACTTCTTTGTTGCCGCACAGAATCACCCCAGAGGTGGGTTGCAGCAAGCCAGCCAACTGATTGAGCAGCGTCGATTTGCCACAGCCCGAATGACCGATGAGGCTGACAAACTCACCTTTGGCGATGGAAAGATTGATATTCTCCAGCGCGACGAAACGCCCGCGCCTGGTGTTGAATTCCATGCCGACGTTTTGTATTTCGACAAATTTATCCGGACGCTCCAAGGTATTCTCCTTATTTCAAATGCAATAGAAACGCTATTTTGTAGATACTCTGTTCGTTTGCAAGCTTTTTTTCTGCGATTTTTGCGCTTTCCTGCTCATGCTGGGATAGCGTAAAAGCGGGTGTTATCAAAGGGCTTG
>JAYWAM010000240.1:0-12390 GCA_043782425.1 Betaproteobacteria bacterium | reverse complement strand
CCTTGATGCGGCTTGAGCGCGCCGCAACTTCTGCGCTGATATCGAGCACCTCGTCTTTGCTGATGAGAATGCCGGTCTTGAGCTCGCTGCTGTTGAGGTGTTGATAGGTGACAAGTTTCATGGGGTGTCCTTATCCAAAGCGGCGTTCAAGGTCGCGTAGCGGGTGGTTACCGGCATTCCAGCGCGGCGTAAAAAAAGCCGCCACTGTCGCAGGCTGCAGTTCTTCGAGTGTGGCGGGCTGCCAGCGCGGCTTGTAGTCCTTGTCGATGATGACGGCGCGTATGCCCTCCATGAGATCGCCGTGCTCAAAACAATGATAGACCATGCCCAGTTCCATTCTAAAGCAATCGGCCAGCGACATTGAGGCACCGCGCTTGATCTGCTGTCGCGTCACTTCCAGCATGGTGGGCGAACGTTTTCTGAGTAATGTGGCTGTGCTCCTGGCCCAGTCTACACGGTCAGCGCGCCGCTCGGCATCTAGGCTGGCGATAATTTCGCTGACTTGCCGTTCCACGGAAAAATGCCGCGCTATGGTTTCCTTCACAGCAAGCAGCGGCGGCGCATCTTCAGGAGTTGAGGCGAGTGCATCGATCAACCGCGCCACGTCCTGCCCCGGCGCGCGTGTCCACAGCAGGCGATCAAGGCGCGCAAACAATTCGTTGATGGCGTCGCTAGACAGATAGCGGTCGGCAAGGCCGGTGTAAAGCGCATCTGCCGCTTTGAGGGTGTGGCCGGTCAATCCCAGAAAAAGGCCGAGCGGCGCAGCGGCGCGTGAAAGAAAATAGCTGGCGCCTACATCCGGAAAAAGACCGATACCGGTTTCCGGCATCGCCATGCGTGTGTTGGCGCCGACAATGCGAAAGCCCGATCCCTGTGAAATTCCCATGCCGCCGCCCATGACTATGCCGTCGAGCAGACAAATCACCGGTTTAACGAAGCGATGCAACTGATAATCGAGCGCATATTCGATATCGAAATAATCGTGATGCTGCGTGCCGCCGGAGGAAATGTTGTCGCGCAGGGCGCGAATATCGCCTCCGGCGCAGAAAGCTTTTTCGCCTGCGCCGCGCAGCACCACTGCCTTGATGTTGTCATCGCCGGCCCAGACGGAGAACAGCGCGCTCATCTCCTTTAGCATGCCGAACGAAAGCGCATTCAACTGGGCAGGCCGGTTCAGCGTAAGGTGCGCAACATGATTGTGAATAGTAACGAGGAGTTCGCCGTCGGCGTATTGTTGCTGCATGCCTAATTCTGATTCCATTTCAACAAGTCAGTCATCCCCTCTCCCCGTTTTCGGGGAGAGGGGTTTAAAAAAAGAAAGCGGCTCGCTCAAAGACGCCAAGACGCCAAAAAAAGCAAAAAATGATGAGTGGGTAAAAACTTTGCGCCTTGGCGTCTTGGCGCGAGATTGTTTTTGGTCTTCATGGATTCGTGTGGGTAAATTGAGAGGATAAACTGGGCTATAGTCGCTTAGATATTGCTTTTTCGATATACAAGGGAGCAAAAATACACTATTGATTTGAAAATGAAGTTATCCATTTTTCCACTCAGGCTTGCGCTTTTCCAGAAAGGCTTTCACGCCTTCTGCCTGGTCTTCGAAGTTGAACAAATCCATGAAGCGTTCGCGCTCCAGCGTCAAGCCGCTGCGACGTGGAATGCCGTTGCGCGCATTGTGAATCAGCGACTTGCAATACTCTACCGCTTTGGGCGATAGCGTCGCGACGCGCGCCGCCATAGCGGTTGCGCTTTCCACGGCTTTGCCTTTGGCCGTCACTTCTTCGACCAGGCCGATGCGTAACGCCGTTTCCGCACTGACGCGCTCATTGGTGAGTATCATGCGCTTGGCCCAGCCTTCGCCAATCAGCAGCGGCAGGGTTTGTGTGCCGCATCCACCTGGCAGCAGGCCGACTGACGGCTCGGGAAGCGCCATTTGTGCGTGTGCTTCCGCAATACGCAAGTCACACGCCAGCGCGCATTCCAGCCCGCCGCCCATGGCATAGCCGTTGATCGCGGCGATGCTGACAAAGCGCGAGTTAGCCAGCGTCTCGAAGCTGTCGCCAAAGTGCGTGATGAATTCGCGTGCTGCCGTTTTGTCGGCGGCGAAACGCTTCAGATCCGCACCCGCAGAGAAAAATTTCTCTCCCGCGCCGCTGATGACGGCGGCGTAAATGGTTTTGTCGCTATTGAGTTTTTCCACCAGATCCTTCAACGCCTTGAGACTTTCCGGAGTCAAGGTGTTGGCGGGAGGATTGTTAATGGTGATGAAGCAGGTGTGGCCGGTGATTTTGTGTTCAATCATAGTCAGTTGTACATCTTGATAATGCTGGAAAAATCCAGCGCGCCGTGGCCATTGCTGTAATGCATTTGATAAAGCTGTTGCGCCGCAGCGCCCAACATCACGGGATGCTTGACCGACTTTGCAGCGTCGCTGACCAAAGTTAAATCCTTGAGCATCAAGTCGGCGCCGAAGCCCCCGCTGTAGCCGCGCGACGCAGGCACATTTTCCAGTACGCCGGGGTAAGGGTTGTAAGTATCGGAACTCCAGCAGCGCCCGCTAGAAGAATTGACGACAGCGGCAAACACTTTGGGATCCATGCCGAGCTTTGCGGCAAGTGTCATGCCCTCTGCGGTGGCAATCATTTCGATGGCCAGCATCATGTTATTGCAGATCTTCGCCACCTGGCCGTTGCCCGCGGCGCCGCAATGCACGATGTTCTTTCCCATGCATTGCAACAGCGGCTTGGCGACGGCAAAGTTCTTAGCCTCGCCACCCACCATGAAGGTCAGCGTAGCGGCTTCCGCGCCAGCGACTCCGCCGGAGACCGGGGCATCGAGCATGGGATTGCCATGCGCCGTGGCGTCCATGGCGACATCGCGCGCCGTCAGCGGATCGATAGTGGAGCAGTCGATCAACAAAACCCCTTTGCTCACGCCGTGCAAAATGCCGTGCTCGGCGGTGTAGGCGCGTCGCACATGCGGCGACGAAGGCAGCATGGTGATAACGACTTCAACTCCGCTGGCGCAATCGCGCGCCGATGTCGCCGCTTCACAGCCTAGATCAGTGAGTTTTTTTTGCAGGTCAGAGACGATGTCATAGACCTTGAGCGTGTGGCCGTTTTTTAACAGATTGCGCGCCATGGGATTGCCCATGTGGCCCAGACCAATAAATCCGATTTTCATTTCCTCTCCTTCAATCATATAGGATGAACCACAAAGCGCACAAAGAACACGAAGAGAACTCTGAGCAGGTGTCTTCCCTGCCTCCGCACAAGCATTGGAGGGCTTGTTCAGAGGTTTCAAAAAAAACAATGATGTCTTAAATCTTTGTGTGCTTTGTGTACTTTGTGGTTACACGTTATTTCAAAGAAATCGTCGTATTCACCGCGCCGCTCAGCGCCGCATCGTCAAACCAGCGTGCTGTGACGGTCTTGGTCTGGGTGTAAAACTGCACCACCTGCTTGCCGTAGGGGCCAAGATCGCCGAGCTTGGAGCCGCGCGAGCCGGTGAAACTGAAGTAGGGAACTGGTACTGGAATGGGCACATTGATGCCGACCTGGCCGACATCGATTTCGTTCTGGAACTTGCGCGCCACGGCGCCGCTTTGTGTAAAAATGCCCACGCCGTTGCCGTAGGGGTTGTTGTTGATGAGCGTGATCGCTTCATCGAGCGTATCAACGCTGACGAGGATGAGCACCGGGCCAAAAATCTCTTCGCTGTAGATACGCATGCTGGGTTTCACGCCGGAAAAAATAGTGGGCGCGATAAAATTTCCGTTCTCGTATCCCGGCACCTTGACGCCGCGTCCGTCGAGCTCCAGCTTCGCGCCCTCGGCCACGCCTTGGGCGATCAGGCTTTCGATGCGCGCCTTGGCCTGGCGCGAAATCACCGGGCCGATGTCGGCGCCTTTTTCCGTTCCGCCGTTGACCTTGAGCGTCCTGGCTTTGGCGACGATGTCGGCAATCCATTCATGGGCTTTGCCTACCAGCACCGCCACGCTGGTTGCCATGCAACGCTGGCCGGCCGCGCCGAATCCCGCCCCCACCAAGGCATTGAGTGTTTGCTCTTTGCTGGCATCGGGCATGATTACCGCATGGTTCTTAGCGCCCATCATGCATTGCGCGCGCTTGCCGTGCGTGCTGGCTAACTGGTAAAGATGTTCCCCGACGGGGCACGAGCCGACGAACGACACCGCCTTGATCTCACGCTGAGTGCAAAGCGCATCCACCGCTTCCTTGCCGCCGTGAACAATATTCAGCACGCCCGGTGGAATGCCTGCTTCAAGCGCCAGTTCCGCCAGCAGCATGGGCGTCATAGGGTCTTGTTCGGAAGGCTTGAGCACAAAGGTGTTGCCGCATACGATGGCCATGGGGAACATCCACAGCGGGATCATGGCAGGGAAATTGAACGGTGTGATGCCAGCGCACACGCCAAGCGGCTGGCGGATGAAGTAGGTATCGACGCCGCTGGCGACGTTTTCAGCGAATTCGCCCAGCGACAACGAGCCGATGGAGCAGGCGTGCTCGACGACCTCGAGGCCGCGCAGCACATCGCCCTCGGCATCGAGCAAAGTCTTGCCCTGCTCGGCGGTGAGCGCGGCGGCGATTTTTTTCGTGTCGCGGCGGATCAGTTCCTGCAATTTAAGCATGACGCGTGCGCGCAGTGCGATGGGGGTGTTCTTCCAAGTTTTGTAGGCCTGCGCCGCCGCGTCGATGGCGGCATTGATTTCGTCAGCAGTTGCAAACGGTACGCGCGCCAGCACTTGTTGCGTCGCCGGATTGATTACGTCCTTCCAGACTTGCGTTTTGGACTCGACAAACTGACCGTTAATCAGCAGCTTAACGCTCGGGACGGGTTGCGGGATGATTTGCGGACTGGCGACCATGGTTTCCTCCCTGGAGCAAGCATAAATACCAACGCTAAATTATACGCTTCGCATAAAGGCACTTTGTTGCACTTGGTTACAAATTACCGGGAAACTTCACGTCAACGCGCGCTCAAACCCGTGCGTTTTGCGCTTGGAGCACCTGCTCTACAAGGAGAAATTTAAATGAAAATTCTTTTGACCACTTCAGTTCTCACCGCAGTTCTTGCAACCCTGGGCCTGACCACCGGCCCGGCACTCGCCAATCAATATGGCGATGTCGCCAAAGTCATTTCAAGCACACCGGTTTATGAGCGCGTTTCCACGCCGCGCCAGGAATGTTGGAGTGAGCAGGTCGCCGCATATGAACAGCGGCGCGTGCATCGCCCAGGGCGCGACGTCTATTACGATGAACCGCGTTCGTCTGGCATCGGTCCCGGTACGGTACTGGGCGCCATACTCGGCGGCGCCATCGGCCATCAATTCGGCAACAGCTCAGGCGGACGTGATCGCGGTGCTGGGGCGGGCGCCATCATCGGCGGCTTGATCGGCAATGATATGGAAAACAACCATTCCGGCTACCGCTACGCATCACGTGATGTCGTCGAGGTTGAACGTGTGCCGGTGACACGCGACGTGCAGCGCTGCCGCACGGTAGCGGATTATCGTGAACAAGTCATGGGTTACGACGTGCGTTACAACTACAACGGCCGTGAATATGTCACACGCATGTCCTACGATCCGGGTCAGACAGTGCCGGTGGAAGTCAACGTCAGGCCGCAGACGCGCCAGCCAGTGCCTTCGTATCGGCGTGATTACTGAAAATTTTCGGGAATAACAAATCAGGACTTGCCCCGAGGTTTGTTAACTTAAAACTCAAGCATCTGCTGCTCACGGTCTGCGCAGACCCGACAGCAGAGCTTGCAGACTATCGGCCAGGCGCTGCACCGTCTGGGGCTCGGGAAGCGGGAGCTTGAGGAATTGCTGGCCGGTACGGCTATCGGTGTCTATCCACAGCGCGCCAGGCGTTTCGCCGTTGGCCTCCCGCGCGGGGCTAGTCGCCTCGGCCAACCCTTGCAGCACCCTGATTCCAATTTCCAACAAGGGCGCCCAGGCGTCAGTTGCTGCCAGTTGCGTAGGCGGCGTAACTGATTTCTCAATTTCTTGCCTGGGCGAGCTTACTGCTGCGCCGAGGCCGACACTGGCCGCTGTGGCGACGTTAACCTCGGTTGCATTGCATGCTACATCGCCAGTTTCCACCTGTGCGTCGCTACCCTGCGCCTCTTCGGCTGCTGCGGCATGCGCCGCGCCCGTAACCTTTTCCACGCTTTCCATAAATTTGGCAAGCCTTGTGCCCTGAAGAAATACTTCGCTCTGTCCACCATCGAGAACTCCGGCAAACAGGGATTTCTTGAAGGCCAACAGTGACAGCATACCTTCCTCGATACTGCCCTGAGCGACGAAATTCACCACCTGCACGCTCTTGGTCTGCCCCATACGATAGACGCGACCAATGCGTTGTTCCAGCACGGCCGGGTTCCAGGGCATATCCATGTTGACGATGCAGGCGGCGGCGTGTTGTAGATTCAGGCCCACGCCGCCCGCGTCGGTAGATAAAAACAAGCGACACTCGGGATCGGTGTTGAAGCGATCCACCAGTGCACTACGTTGCTCTCCTGGTACGCCGCCGTGAAACAGTACATGTCCCCAGCCACGCGTATTTAAGCGTCGCGCGATCAATTCATGGGTGCGTAACCATTGGCTGAAAACCACGGCTTTGGCCTCCGGCTGTTCCAGGATGTCATCGAGCAAGGTCACGAGTTCGTCGGGCTTGTGGCTAAAGTCGGTGGTGTGATCCAGCAGGAAGGTGCTGTTGCACGACATGCGCATGTTTTGCAGCGCGCAGGTGAGGCGCTTCTGGTCCGCGTCCGAAATATAGCCGCTTCTGCGCCAGCGATGCACGATGCGCGCAACAATGTCGCCGTTCTCATCGTGATGCATGCGTTGCTGCGGCGTGAGCGGCACGAACAGGGTGTTGTCTACGCGCGGCGGCAACTGCGCCAGCACCTGCGCTTTGCGCCGTCGCAACATAATGGGCTCAAGCGTGGCGCCGATACGATCCAGTTGGCGATAGCCGATGACGCGACCGTGATCGTCACGCCGCTGATGCTCATGCAGCAGTCGCCAGGTCGGGCCGAGACAATGTTGGTCGACGAACTGGACGATGGAGATCAGTTCCTCCAGCCGGTTTTCCAGCGGCGTACCGGTAAGCACCAGCGCATAAGGGCTGACGATGCGTTTCAAGGCGCGCGCAGCAATGGTGTTCCAGTTTTTGATGCGTTGCGCTTCGTCCACAATCACCATGTCCGGCGCCCAGTTCAGGATGAGGTCGCTATCCCGCGCCAGAGTTTCGTAATTGGTGATCTTGCAAAATGCTTCTTGTCCGTAGACTGCCTGGCGCGCAGCACGCAGGCCGCCGATGACCTGTACATCGCGCTCAGCAAATTTGGCGATTTCGCGCTTCCACTGGTGTTTAAGCGAAGTCGGGCAAACTATCAGTACGCGCGTCACACCAAAGTGACGCGCAAACAACTCCATTGCTGCGATAGCCTGTACCGTCTTGCCCAGGCCCATTTCGTCGCCGATCAGCGCGCGCCCGGCGCGCACCGCAAAGAGTGCACCCTCAATCTGATAGGGATAGAGTTTTGCCTTGAGCAGATTCTTCAGAGCGGGGCTGGTCGCCCCCCTGGGGTAGCACTCATCGAGGATGCGCCTGCGCGTTTCACCATCGCGATGCACGGCGATATGAGACAGGGTATCGTCGTAGCAACGCAGTTCATGCTTGGCGGCTTCGGCTGCGGCGAGCAGGCGGTGCAATTCGCCATAGCCCCCCGGCGGCAGCGCCCAATTCTGCTTCTCTACAAATATCGTAGCGGCCAAGGTGCGCAGCGCACTCGGACAACCTGTGCCAAGGCGCAGCCGCACCACGCGCTGGCCTACGTAATCGAGATAGACCTCGCTGTAAACGGGATGGAATCCGGCCTTCAATGCTGCCTTGCCGCCGCGCTTGGCCGCAATGCGCGCGAGCGTAAATTCGATGTGCTTGCAGGTGCCAAGGCCGTTGGTGGTAAAGTCTGGACATGCGCAGTAGTTCTCGCCTGGCCTCGGCCCGCGAATGGCGACGCGATAGCGCTGAGCGCTTTCCGGATTGGTCACAGCAAATTCGGAAAACACCGCATCGTCTCCCAGATTCTCGATCTGAAAACGTTGCTCTCGACCAAACTGGCGACGCAGCGCGATCTGCCAATCTTCGACAGCAACGTCTTCCGGACGGCGCTGGCGGGAATAGCGTGGTTGTTTGGCAGCAGCCTTGCGGGAAGCTGACTTGGCGGAGGGTTTGGCTGCGGTTTTACGAGTCATTGCTGGTCTCTAGTGTTTCAAAGCTCGCGTGCTTTGCCGTTGTCATACTCCGCCATTGCCTCGGCAGCCAGCGCATCAAGTTTGCCTGCGGCGGCATCAGCTTCAATCTGCGCATCCCAAGCGGCCTCATCGAACTTTACAAACCAACGGCGAAATTCGGCCAAATCTTGAATCGGCAGTTGTTGAATAGCTTGCTCTAACGCTTTAACGGTGGTCATAAATCACTCCAACATGATAAAGAAAACGCTTAGTATTATCAGCTTAGTCAGCTTCATTGGTATATCCAAATTATATGCAAGATATCACGCAAAAAGCGACACCTATATTTCCTACTTCGGCGGCGCTACCGAGCCGTTGTAATACACTTCGCACTTGCCGCCGGAGCCGGGTAAAAGATCTCTCGCCTTGCTGAGCAAATTCAGCGCCGGTCCTGCGAGCGACGCCAGGACGCTGGGCTTTTCCACCACCGGCTTGCTGAACGGGCCGCGGATTCTCTGGCGCACCTTGGCGCAACCGTTCGAATCAAGCAGCACCACGAATACCTCAGCGTATTCATCGTTGACGAAGTCCAGCCCGCCTTGTAGAGCGAGCCGGTTTTCGCTTGTCGCCAGGGCTACGTCCTTGGCCTGCGCCACGCCTTTTTCCACTTTCCATTTCGAGACCACAGTGCGAATCTGCGTGCCTCCCTCTGCTTGTTGCGCCAGGCTGGAGAATTCAAAACCTTTGGTGACCGCCAGGCCGATCGGGCCGGCGAAAAGAAAGGCGGTCATGTCAAACAGGTTGAAGTTCTGGCTGGCCTCGTATTTCGAAAGTTGCTCGTCGAGGTTCATGCCAGAAAGGGTGAGGTTGTTTCCGGACAGGGACATTTCTCCATTTGCACTCTGGCGCAATTCGGCGCGGGTGCGCCCGCGCATCGACAGGCTGGTTGTAAAATCCATTAGCCCACTTACCGACTTGCCCGGCGGCAACCTCTTGAAAAAATCCTCGATGCGGAACTTCGACAACGAGTAGCTGACATGCAAAACCGGAACAGCGACCGAGCGGTCCATGCGCAGATTTCCCGACCCCTGCCCGCCATAGATACGCATTGTGACCGGCTTGAAATCGAACACACCCTCGGTCGCCTCGACCGAAAACTTGAGATCGGTTGCCAGCCTTTCCTTTTCACGCACCTCGTTACAGGCGAACTGCCCGGTGAGGGAAAGCCGCATCAGGAACGGCGCTCCCCCTGGGTGGCGCATATTGCTTAGCTCGCCGTTGCAATTCTTTGCCTCAATACTGGCGCCGGATTTTTTGTCCGTATAGGCAACAATCAGCTCGGGGAAGGATATTTTTTGCAGATGCAATGCGTGGAAAGTCTTTTTAGCCTCGGGTGATTTTTCGTAGTTGTGCCTGCCGTCAAGGCCGCGTTCGATGGAGATGCGCGCGCGATTCAGGGTAATGTCGCCATAGCGCAGCTCCTGCTGAAGCAACGCAAGGAGTTGGATCGCAAGCTCGGCCTCTTCCACGAACGCAATCTCCGTTCCGCGGTTGCGAATGCGCACATTCTCCAGCGTGACGTGCAGCCCGGGAATAAAGCCGATACGTAGCCCGCCCTCTATGCTGACGTTCATCCCCAGCGCGTTTGACGCCGCCGCCTCCACGCGCGGCTTGTAGGCATCGAGGTCCACAAACAGCATCACCGCCAACGCCGCGAGCAACAAAACCCCCACCAGTCCGCCGAGGGCGAAGAGGGAGATTTTCAGTGCTTTAGGGAGGCGCGCCATTACACCGGATCAGAACAAGGCGGGAGGAGTTAAAGGGGCTGAGGTCGAGGAAATGCAGTGGGGTGAGCACCGCTTTCCTCTGGGAAATGTCGAATTTCAACTGTCCCTAGAATTACACTCCGTTTTTCTTCAGCCACGCCTGCATGCGCTTCCATCCATCTTCGGCGGCATCTTTTCGATAGCTGGGCCGGTAATCGGCGAGGAAGGCATGCGGCGCATCGGGGTAGACATGAATCTCGGACTTGCCATCCGCTTTTTTGATGGCGGCGCGCATGCTTTCCACATCCGCCAGCGGGATTCCCTGATCCTGGCCGCCATAGAGACCTAACACCGGCGCCTTCAGTTGCGCCGCCAGATCAATCGGATATTTCGGCGTTAGCGCATTCTCCAGTCCGTCAATGCGGCCATACCACGCCACTGCAGCCTTGAGACGCGGGTTATGGGCAGCATAAAGCCAGGTGATGCGCCCGCCCCAGCAAAAGCCGGTTATCGCCAGGCGCGATGTATCGCCACCCTTGGCTTTGGCCCAGGCTTCGCACGCATCGAGATCGCTCATCACCTGGGCGTCCGGTATTTTCGAAACAATGGTATCCACAATGGTCTGTACGCTAGCGACCTTGCGCGGATCGCCCTGACGCGCAAACAGTTCCGGGGCGATGGCAAGGTAACCGAGCTTGGCCAGCCGCCGGCAGATATCGGCGATATGTTCATGCACACCGAATATCTCAGATACCACCAGGATGACGGGAAATTTGGCGCCTTTGGCAGGTTGCGCGCGATAAGCGACCATCTCGCCATCGCTGACTGGTATCTTGACTTCCCCCGCAACCAGGCCATCGCTGCTGGTGGTGATCACGGTCTGCGCCGCGACAGGCTGCACGGCGAGCGCGAAGCCCGCGCCGAGCATGGAAACAACAAAAGTACGGCGGGTGAAAGGTGCGCCGGGAAGCAGGCTGTCGAATTCGGGGTTGCTGGAACGGGTGGCGGTCTTGCTCATTTTGTTACCTCCAAGGTTGAACAGATAGGGTGTTGGGGATTATAGGGGTTAAAGGATCGATTTCTATGAAACGTGCGCCTACTCCTGCTAACTCGATTGTTTTCATTGCTGAACTTCATGGGATGAGGCAGCTTCAAAAAAAAGTTCTAACGCCTCCGCGAAGATTTTCGCGGGCTTCTTCTATCGTGTCCCCTTGGCTGGCGATATCAAGTCCCGGGCAGAACGATACGTACCCATCCCCCTCGCGCTCGATAATTACTGTGAGTTGTTTCTGCATGATGATTACTCCGGTTTGCAAATTGGGCGCAAAGTAATAGGAATGGCGCCAACTTTAGAGCATGATGCTGGCTAAATCAACTCAAAGCCTTGTCCAAAGACAAATGAGCCTGGAGAGGCTGGCGTGTTTCCAAAGAGAAATGAGCCTGAGCAGTTAGCAATCAGGTCATCCTTAAGGGATGATCATGACACTAGACACAGGGCGTCTGCGCAGCATTGAACAAGTTGAATCCTTTCTGCAAGGCACCGCCGAGGTAGGGTTCAGTCCTCCACCGGAATCGGAGCGCTATAGCTGGATTGGGCGCACCTTAAACCAGTTTACCTACCAGAGCAGCAACCGGCGCCAGCGTGGGCTGCTACGCCGCTTCATTCAGCGCGTAACGGGCTACTCGCGCGCGCAGGTGGCCCGCCTGATTGCGCAGCACAGGGATAACCATAGCCTTAACGATCAACGCGGCCCGCCATCTGTCCCCTTTGCCAAGCGCTACGGCGCTGCCGCGATAGAACGCCTGATCGAGATTGACCGCGCCCACGGGACGCTATCTGGGCCTGCCACCAAGAAACTCGCCGAGCGCGCCGTCAGCCTATTTGGGCAAACTGAATTCGAGACCTTGTCTGGTATTTCGACCTCCCACGTGTATAACCTGCGCAAGAGCGCAGGCTATATCAAGGCGCGGGTGCACTTTACCGTCACCACCGCGCCGCGCACCGCCGTGGCCATTGGTGTACGCAAGCGCCCTGATGTGCAAGGCAGGGCTGGCTTTTTGCGCATCGATAGCGTGCATCAGGGGGATCACGAGGGCGCCAAGGGCATTTATTACATCAACGCCGTGGACTGTGTGACGCAAATGCAGGTCGTCGTTGCAGTTGCCGGTATCAGCGAGGCGTTTTTGCTGCCCGCACTGCTGTTCATACTCGATTACCTGCCCTTTACGGTACTGGGCTTTCACTCGGACAATGGCAGCGAGTACGTAACCGGTAACCATCCAGCGTTATTGCTTCACTTGCCCAAGCCGTATAGATCGGAGCGCAGCGGGTTGGCTGCGAACATCTGCTTCCACAGCCGCGGC
>JAYWAM010000239.1:0-31965 GCA_043782425.1 Betaproteobacteria bacterium | reverse complement strand
GTCAAATGAACAAGTGGCCCTGGCGGGCCACTTGCGTTTCGATCTTAGCAACCTTCAAACTCCGCCAAATTCCGGCGCATTTACGCAGCCGTCAACAGAGGGCAATGTATCCATTGCCACCAACCTGAACCGAATCAGGTAAGAAGCAAAAGAGATCGCCCTCGTGGGATTAGCGAGAACTACGGCAGCACGGCCGATTAGCGATTTGCTCCCATTGGTGCGAATCACAAGCATGTCGCCGACCTTGACGTCGTCAGACGGCGCGACTCCAAACGCAGTCGGTGCAAACTTGAGGTCTCGCAGATCGAGGCTCCCATTTTGGACATTTGGAATTCGTAGCACTGCCGGCCCGGTGTTTTCGTAAGAGCATTTCTGAGAAGTGCCGTAGCCTGCATCCCAAGCAATCTCGTCCAGTGCGGCCCACACCCACCCCTCCGGTAGTTCAAGCAAGTCGGTCGTGTCGGGCGCGGCGGGTTCCTTGTACTTGCCCTGGTCTTTCGATTGGCTGCGCCGAGTTTCGAGAATGCGTTGTAGGAGTCGGGCTCCGGTTTCGTAGATGCGGCCTTCGCGGCGGGCGAGTTCCGCTTCGGTAGGCACCAAGCGGCCTTCGACGGCGGCTTTGAGGACTGCGGCTTTGTATCGTTTGAGGTTGGCTTTGACGCGCTTTAGGTTGGCGACGGCTTCGTCGAGGCGGGAGAATTGTTTTTCGATTTCGGCGACGATGCGGTCACGCTCGTGCTCTGGCGCTACTGGCAGCGGAAGCGCTTCGATTTGAGAGGCACTAACGTTTTGAACGCCCACGCCTTTGCCTGCCGCAAGAAGCTTGCGCTCCACAAGCGGCAAATAATGCCAAATCCATTGCTGAAAGCTCAAGTCCTTGAATCTGAGCAAGCCTGTCCGCTGGTTCTGCAATGCGGGCTCATCACGATCGTATATACATAGCTTCCCGATTGATCCGGACATGCCTATCAGTATGTCTCCCTTGCGAACTATGAAATCTGAGTAGCTATCGAGATACTCAGTTGGCAAATATTCCGCCTTATCAAGCGAAACGCGGGGGCCGCCGAGATTTGATTGCCTGACAAGTAACACTCCGTTCGGCTGGTAGTCGGCACTCTTAAATGCAAAGCCGTTTCGCACCTTTAGGACATCTCCTAGCTTGCGGATATCCCAATTTGAGTGGTCCACTGAAAGCCCATCTTGCGTCGCAATTGCCATCACGCCGCCAACTCCTTATTCAATTCCTCAAGCACCTTCGGCAACTCATTCCCAAACAACTGATACACCTTGCCAATCCCGCCCTCCTGCGCGAATGGCGCGTATTCAAAATCATCCTTATCAATGCCGAGGTTGGCGGCGATGTGGTCGCGGATCATTTCGAGCCAGTGAATTTGTTCGGGGGTGAAGGGGGTTTTCTTCTTACGTTCGCCCTCTCCTGCGGAGCGCGTGCCGACCTGCATGTCGGCACCGCTCATCGGGCTCGCCGCATGCGGCTCGAAATCCCCGCCTCGCCCCCCGCCCTCTCCCGCAAGCGGGCGAGGGAGTGACGTTTGTTGTTGTTGCGCCAGCCACGCTTTGAAGTTGGCATGCACGCGTTCGGGATAGGGCACTAGTTCGTTTTCCTGATGCATGGCGTAGCGCACCAGCGAGACCAGATCGGTGAGGATGCGACGGGCGGAGGCGCCTTTGACTTTGGTTTTGTCCAGCGCGGCGTAGGCTTGCCAGAGCTGGCTTTCGGTCCACAGGCGCGGCGGGGCGTGGACGGCATCGGCGAGCGCTTTCAGGTCTTCGAAGCGCAGCGGCGCGCGCATGGGGCGGTTGTAAAGAATCTGCAAGGCGGTGATTTCGTCTTTGTGGTCGTTGATGAATTGTTCGAAGGAGGTGACGATGCCTTTAGCGCGTTCGCGGGCGGCCTCACTGAAATTGGCTTCGATGAGTTGGTCCTGGGTGACGTCGTCGATGATTTGTTCGGATTGTTGTTTTAGTTCCAGGAGGAGGTTGCGGAGGTTTGGATCGAATAAGGGCTTTACGGCGTCTGTCGCTATTGCGTTGTACGTAAGGTCAAATTGGGCCCCGGCCTGCGCCGGGGAGACTGATTCACCAGGTGCGCTACTGGAAGCGTCGCCACCCTCACCCCCGCCCTCTCCCGCCCCGGCGGGAGAGGGAGTTAAAAGCAAGGGGGAGTCGCGGTCGGGGTTTAGGGCGTCCACTATTCGGCGGCTTAGGTCTTTGAGGGTGTAGCCGCCGGATGCAGTGACGATTCTTGCTTTGGCTTCGTCGGTGAGGTCACGGTCGAGGCGCGCGAGGCGGGCGGCGACGCTGGAGAGAACATCCGGTTCGGTGTTGCCGAGGGCGACGGCTTGCAGGAGTTTTTCGAAGGACACGGATTTCTTTTGGTCCATGGGGCGCGAATCGGTCAGGTCGCGTTCGCACACGCCGACGCAATCGACGATGACGAAATGATCCTTGGCTTTGGCATCGGGGGTGACGGCTTGTAGGTCATCCGGCGAGATGATGCGCACGCCGCGGCCTTTCATCTGCTCGAAGAAGTTGCGTGATTTCACGGAGCGCATGAAGACTACAATTTCCACCGGCTTGATGTCGGTGCCGGTGGAGATCATGTCCACGGTCACGGCCACGCGCGGGAAGTAGCTGTTGCGGAAGGCTTTGATCAGCGCTTCCGGGTCGCCGACGGTTTTGTAGGTGATCTTCTGCGCGAAGTCGTTGCCCTTGCCGAATTCTTCGCGCAGGATTTCGACTATCTTTTCGGCGTGGTTGTCGTCCTTGGCAAAGATGAGCGTCTTGGGTACATCAGTACGGCCGGGGAAGATGTCGGTGAAGAGTTTGTCGCGGAAGGTGCGAATCACGGTGCGAATCTGGTCCGGCGTTTGCACGGCGCGGTCGAGCTCGTTGGGCTCGTAGGCGAAGTCTTCGTCGAGTTCCTGCCAGCGCACCTTGCGCGTCTCGCGATCCCGCAGGCCGACGTAGTAGCCCGCTTCCACTCTTGATCCGGCCTCGGTCACTTCGGTGCGGATGCGGTACACGTCGTAGTTCACGTTCACGCCATCGGCCACCGCCTGCTCGTGGCCGTATTCCATCACCAGGTTCTTGTTGAAGAAACCGAAGGTCTGCTTGCTGGGCGTGGCGGTGAGGCCGATGAGGTAGGCATCGAAATATTCCAGCACTTGCCGCCATAGGTTGTAGATGGAGCGGTGCGCTTCGTCGGTGATGATGATGTCGAAGGATTCGATCGGGACGTTGGGGTTGTACTCGATGGGGTCCGGCTGCTTGAAAAGATTGCCTGCGCCTTCGAGGGATTGTTCTTCATCCTCTGGCGCGAGTTCGCGGCCCTTGAGCATGGAGTACATGCGTTGGATGGTGCAGATGGTGACGCGGGCGGTGGTGTCGAGTGTGTTGCTGCTGAGGTGCTGGACGATGTATTCCTCGCCGAACTTGTAGTTGTTGTAGGGCGAGACGTATTGGTCGAATTCTTTCTTGGTCTGTCGACCGAGGTTGCCGCGGTCCACGAGGAACAACACGCGCCGCGCACCGGCGAATTTGATCAGCCGGTAAATGAAGTTGATGGCGGTGTAGGTTTTGCCGCTGCCGGTGGCCATCTGAATTAGTGCGCGCGGTTTGTTGGCGGCTAGTGACCGTTCGAGATTCTTGATGGCGATTATTTGCGCGGGCCAGAGACCGGCTTCGGCCAGCGGCGGCATGGTTTTCATGCGCGCGAGGAAGGTGGCGTGGCCTGTCGCATAGCCACCTTCAATCACCGCAGTGCTTAGCCTGGTGGTGCTGCCACGCGCATCCGATGCGTGACGGCCTACCTCCTCGCCTTGGCCCGCTGGTTCCAGGGTGCCGCGTTCCGCGAGGGGAAAGGGAATGGGTGGTGCGAGCCAATGTGCGAGGGTGTCTGGCTTGTGAAAGGCGAAGGTGCTGCGCGCGCGAGGCTCGGGATCAAGCCCATTGGTGAAATGTGTTTCGACGCCTGTGGACTCATATATAAAGGGCAATGGACGCTGCCAGGCGGGCAGAGTGGCGGGTAGCCCCTTTGAATATTTGGCGGATTGCAACTCTACGCCGGTAAGAGTCGCTCCTTTCTTTTTGGCTTCGATAACGCCTACCGCTTTACCGTCCACGTAAAGAAGGTAATCCGCAAAGCCGTACCCAGCCGAAAGCGGAAATTCGCGGATCGCAACGCCGCGAGCCGCATGGATATTGGCTGTCGAGACATCGAACACCTGCCACCCTGCCTGCACCAGGAGCCGGTCAATCCCGGCGCGCGCGATTTCTTCCGGCTGCGCAATCATAAGAATTGAGCACTCGCAGTTAGAAAAATCGTGACAAGAATTTTGGCGCGGTCTGGATGCGACATTGAGGCTGTTTGGCGTTGTTATCAGAGCTAGAGTTTACCGAGTTTACTCCCCAGAAACCTCCTGATAACCCAAATCCCACCTGCACAGGTAGTCTATGAAGCCTCCCATTGCAGAGGGGGAATGCTGGAAGAACCGTATGGATATTGGGCTGTAGGCCAATTGGCGCAGCAAACCTCAAATCAACACTTCTCATACTTTACCGCAGCAAATCTGTCAGTCCTGTTGCAGAGGTAGCGGCAGCCTAGCACGTCGCGGAATGGTGCGATGCCGCGTTTCTGCGTGGTGCGATTAGGTTGGCCAACGGTATTCATGTCACCCCCGAATCAGATTCATGATCAAATGAATCATCAACTCTTTGTGCGCCGGGTCGCTCTGCGCTACCAGAAGGGCAATCGCAGCCAGCGCATTGTCGTTGATTTTTAGTTCGCCGCTGGCTTTAAGGTGGTGGCGATTACGTTCCAGAAACCAGATGAACAGGAACGCACCGATGCGTTTGTTGCCGTCGCTGAATGGATGATTCTTGATCACGAAATACAGTAGATGCGCCGCCTGCGCTTCCACACTGGGGTAGAGATATTCTCCGCCGAACGATTGCACGATGTTGCCCAGAATCCCGGCGAAGCTGTCGTCCTTTTGGTTGCCGAACAGGTTCGAGGCTTCGCGCCTGCCCAGCAAATCCTGCTTGAGGAGCGCGATCGCATTCTCCGCCTCGTTATAGCGGATTTCATAACGGATCGTGCCGGTGAAATCGGTGAGCGGCAGACGCTCGCTGTCAAATTGATTGAGCAGCACGAAAGTGCGCGCATAGTCGGCGATCACGCGCACCAGTCCGCGCGCCTCGCTCAGGTCGGCGTCGTCGATCAGGCTCTGCTGGAACAGGGTTAGCGTGTGTTCCAGTTGAAGAATGTTTTCTTGTTGCAGCCGTAGCCGCTCTTCGTTCAGCGTGTAGCCGCGCAGCAGGTGATCCTTCAGGCGCGCGGTCGCCCACTGGCGAAAGCGGGTCGCGCGCGCGGAGTTCACCCGGTAGCCGACCGAGAGGATCGCATCGAGGCTGTAATACTTGGTTTTATAGATTTTTCGGTCGGCGGCAGTGTGTTCCAAAATGGAACATACTGCCTGCTCGTCCAATTCGCCGGAGGCAAAGATATTCGCAAGGTGCTTAGTAATTGTCGGTCGCTTCGTGCCAAACACCTCTGCAATCTGCTTCTGCGACAACCACAGCGTATCCCCCTCCAGCCGCACTTGCAGCTCGACTCCCCGGTCCGGGGTTTCGTACAACAACACCTCGCCTTTGCCTTCCCTGTCGCTAGTCATATGTCTATTGTTACTTTGATGGGGCTTCTAGTTATTGTCGGAATAGGGATGCTAAAACGGAAGTTTACAGAATCGGCTGAATAACCTGTAGTAAGAGACGAGAATCCGAGTTTTGCAGGCAGGGTGCGTTTATTGCTGCACTGGGAAAACTTGAACGCCATTTTTCAGAAGAATAGTGATATGGATATTGGGCTGTAGGCTGATTGGCGCTGCAAACCTCAAATCGACGCTTCTCATACTTTTCCGTAGTCACTCCTGCGCAGAGCAACTGAAACGGGTTAAAATTTCAGGTTGCGGTGAACATTGCGGCGAATAACCAAGCAAGAGAACGAGGAATGACTGTGCAAACGTTGTACGAAAAGTTGTGGACTAGCCACCTGGTGCATGAAGAGCCTGACGGCACGGCGTTGATTTATATCGACCGCCACCTGGTGCATGAGGTGACCAGCCCGCAGGCGTTCGACGGTCTGGCGCTGGCGAGGCGCAAGCTATGGCGCACCACTTCCATCCTTGCCACGGCGGATCACAACACGCCGACCACCGACAAGGCGCTCGGCATCAGCGATCCGATTTCCAAGTTGCAAGTCGATACGCTAGACGACAACATTTCCAAATTCAACATCACGCAATATTTCCCTATGCGCGATCACCGTCAGGGCATCGTGCATGTGATCGGCCCGGAGCAGGGCGCGACGCTGCCGGGCATGACGGTGGTGTGCGGCGATTCGCATACCAGCACGCATGGCGCGTTTGCCGCCCTGGCTTTCGGTATCGGCACCAGCGAAGTTGAGCATGTCATGGCGACACAGTGCCTGATTGCGAAAAAGGCCAAGACTTTGCAGGTGTGGGTTGCAGGCCAACTCGCGCCTGGGGCCACTGCCAAGGACATCGCGCTTGCGTTAATCGGCAAGATCGGCACGGCGGGCGGCACGGGCTACGCCATTGAATTTGCCGGCCCTGCCCTGCGTGCGCTTTCCATGGAAGGACGCATGACGGTGTGCAACATGGCGATTGAAGCTGGCGCGCGCGCCGGCATGGTGGCGGTCGATGATACGACTATCAACTATCTGCGCAATCGGCCGTTCGCTCCGCGCGGTGCGGACTGGGACAAGGCTGTCGCTTATTGGCGCAAGCTGCATTCGGATGAAGGCGCGCCATTCGACCGCGTGGTGCAGATCGATGCCTCTGCGATCAAGCCGCATGTCACCTGGGGGACTTCACCCGAAATGGTGGTGACGATCGACGCTGCCGTGCCCGATCCGGAAAAAGAGAAAGATCCAGCGAAGCGCGAAGCCATGGAGCGCGCGCTGCAATACATGGGGCTTACGCCGCGCACCCCCATGCAGGATATCAAGATCGATAAGGTGTTTATCGGTTCGTGCACCAACTCGCGCATCGAAGATTTGCGCGCTGCGGCTGCAGTGGTGAAAGGCCGCCACAAGGCAGATAGCGTTATGCTTGCGCTGGTGGTTCCCGGCTCGGGGTTGGTAAAAACCCAGGCCGAGAAGGAAGGCCTGGACCGCATTTTCAAGGACGCAGGCTTCGAGTGGCGCGAACCCGGCTGCTCGATGTGCCTGGGCATGAACGAGGACAAGCTTGCGCCCGGTGAGCGTTGCGCTTCGACATCGAATCGTAATTTTGTAGGCCGACAAGGTCCGGGCGGCCGCACGCATCTGGTCAGCCCCGCGATGGCCGCCGCAGCAGGCATAGCCGGGCATTTCGTTGACATACGCTCGTTAAATTAGGAGGCAATGATGATTCGCAAATCGATACTTTCCATTCTGGCTGCCGCCTTCGTGCTCTCCGCGTGCAACACCATGGAGGGTTTGGGCAAGGACATCCAGAAAGGCGGCGCGAAAATCGAAAAAGCCGCAGAGAGAAAGGCCAAGTAAGCATGCAGGCCTTTAGCGTATTGCATGGCCTGGTGGCGCCGCTAGATCGCGCCAACGTCGATACCGATGCCATCATCCCCAAGCAGTTCCTGAAATCGATCAAGCGTAGCGGTTTCGGCCCCAACCTGTTCGATGAATGGCGTTATATGGACATGGGGCAGCCGGGGATGGACAACAGCAAACGTGCGCTTAATCCCAAGTTTGTGCTCAACGAGGCGCGCTACCAGGGCGCGGCAATTCTGCTGACGCGCAAGAATTTCGGTTGTGGTTCATCGCGCGAGCACGCGCCGTGGGCGCTGCTCGATTTCGGCTTGCGTTGCGTCATCGCGCCGTCGTTCGCAGATATTTTTTATAACAACTCGTTCAAGAATGGTCTGCTGCCTATAGTGCTAACAGAAGCGCAGGTAGAGCGGTTGTTTGCCGAGGTGATGGCTTTTCCCGGCTACAAGCTCACCGTCGATCTGGCCCGCCAGACGGTTACGCCACCCGGCGGCGAGGCGCTGCATTTTGACATCGATGCGTTTCGCAAAGATTGCCTGTTGAACGGCCTGGATGAAATTGCACTGACTTTGCGGCATGCCGACAAAATCCGTGCCTATGAGGCGCGCAGAAAGCTGGCCGAGCCGTGGGTTTTTTCTTGAGATAATTTGAACATGAAAATTGCATTACTCGCCGGTGATGGTATCGGCCCGGAAATCATGGCCGAAGCCGTCAAGGTGCTCGAGGTGCTGCGCCGCGACGGCATGAAAATCGAAAGCGAAAGCGCGCTGGTGGGCGGCGCGGCGTTTGACGCCTCGGGCGAGCCCTTGCCAGCGGCGACGCTCAAGCTTGCGCAAGATGCCGATGCGGTGTTGTTCGGCGCAGTGGGCGGGCCGAAATACGATGCGTTAGCGCGCGACAAGCGTCCCGAAAAAGCGCTTCTGCGACTGCGTAAAGAGTGTGATTTTTTTGCCAACCTGCGTCCTGCGACGGTGTTCCCGGAACTGGCCGATGCCTCTACCCTAAAGCACGACGTGGTCGCCGGGCTGGACCTGATGATTATTCGCGAGCTGACCGGCGACATTTATTTCGGCGAGCCGCGCAGCAATAGCGGCGCGAAGGGTATGCGCGTCGGCATCAACACCATGCATTACACCGAGGCGCAAATCGCGCGCATACTGCATGTCGGTTTCAAGACGGCGCGCCAGCGCAGTAAAAAGCTCTGTTCGGTCGACAAAATGAATGTGCTCGAGGCGACGCAATTGTGGCGCGACATCGCCATCGAAATCGCGCCCGAGTATCCTGATGTTGCACTGACCCACATGCTGGTGGATAACGCCGCCATGCAACTGGTGCGCAATCCCAAGCAGTTCGACGTGATGGTGACCGGCAACATGTTTGGCGACATTTTGTCCGATGAAGCGTCGATGTTGACCGGCTCGATCGGCATGCTGCCCTCGGCGTCACTGGACGCCAAGGGCAAGGGCATGTATGAGCCGATTCACGGTTCGGCACCGGATATTGCGGGCAAGAATCTCGCCAATCCGCTTGCCATGATTCTGTCGCTTGCCATGATGCTGCGCTACACCTTTGGCAGGAACGACGATGCGGCGCGGGTTGAGAAGGCGGTTCGCAAGGCGCTGGCCAAGGGACTACGCACTAGCGATATCGCCAAGCCGGGTGAAGCAAAGGTGGGGACGAGCGAGATGGGCGATGCTGTGGTGGCGGCGCTGGTGGAAGGTTAGTGGGGTAGTAGGGTATTGGGTGGGGGGATACCTCGGTAAAGGAATCTCAGTAATGAGGAAAGAAATCCACAGAGAACACAGAGGCACACAGAAAAGGAAGATCCTCGCAACCGGGCTACCATAGGCACGATGATGAGTGCACCTCAGCGCGCCCCGCCTTTAGATCAAACACATTGTTTTCGATTTTCCTCTGTGTTTCTCTGTGACATCTGTGGATCATCCGGCTTCTCATGCTGAATAATTACGGCAAAATTTGAATAAGTGAGGAAATTTGCAAAAATGTTAAAAGTAGGTTTGGTTGGTTGGCGCGGTATGGTGGGCTCGGTGCTGATGCAGCGCATGCGCGCGGAAAAAGATTTCGATCTCATCGAGCCGGTGTTTTTCACCACCTCCAATGTCGGCGGAGCGGGCCCGGCCGAGGCCAAGGGTGCGCCGCTCAAAGATGGGAATGACGTGGCGATGCTCAAGCAGATGGATGCCGTCATTACCTGTCAAGGCGGCGATTACACCAAGGCGGTTTTTCCCAAGCTGCGCGCGGCCGGCTGGAAGGGTTACTGGATCGATGCCGCATCGACGTTGCGTATGAATGATGAGGCGGTGATTATTCTTGACCCCGTCAATCTGCCGCTGATCGAAAAGGCGCTATCCGCAGGAATCAAGAGTTACATTGGCGGCAATTGCACCACCAGCATCATGATGATGGCGACGCATGGGCTGTTCAAGGCAGGGCTGGTGGAGTGGGTGTCGGCCATGACTTATCAGGCCGCCAGCGGCGCGGGCGCGGCCAACATGCGCGAATTGTTGACACAGATGGGCGAAATCCATCTCGTCGCCAAAGGGCTGCTCGACGATCCAGCATCGGCAATTCTCGACATCGACCGCGAGGTGGCGGGCATCCTGCGCGACGAAAAATTTCCCACCGATAATTTCGGCGTGCCGCTGGCAGGCAGCCTGATTCCGTGGATAGACACCGACCTGGGCAACGGCCAGAGCCGCGAGGAATGGAAAGCCATGGCGGAAACCAATAAAATCCTGGGTATTACAAGCAATCCGATTCCTGTTGATGGGCTGTGCGTGCGCATCGGCGCCATGCGTTGCCACAGCCTGGGTTTGACCATCAAACTCAAGCGCGATGTCGCGCTGACGGAAATCGAGCAATTGCTGGCATCGGCTAATCCCTGGGCAAAGGTGATTCCCAATCGCAGAGACGAGACAGTGGCTCAATTGACGCCTGCCAAAGTGACTGGCACGCTCAATGTACACGTAGGGCGGTTACGCAAACTGGCGATGGGCCCGCAGTATTTAAGCGCATTTACAGTCGGCGACCAATTATTGTGGGGGGCGGCTGAACCCCTGCGGCGCATGCTGAGAATCGTTTTACAACACTGATTTGCAGTGAGTTTTTATAAAAAGTCCTTGAGTTTTTCGTTGCTTGCGCGATAATGTGAGAAAGCATTTGAGGTTGCAACAATAACTACTTGATGTTATTTTAGTTTATCAAACAATTACTGGGTTGGAGCGCGCATGATGAGTCCAGAAAAAAAGATGACATGGATGGGGAGAGGGATGCTGGCACTGGCAGCCTTGTGCTTCGTTCCTGCCTCATTTCCCGCATTGGCGGCCGGGCTGGGGAAGCTCAGCGTCAGTTCCTCACTCGGGCAATCGCTAGTTGCGGAAATCGATTTGGTTTCCCTGCAACCAGGTGAGTTCGAGTCGTTGACCGCGCGCGTCGCGAGCCCCGATTCCTACCGCGACGCCAAGATTGACTATGGCTCTGCACTCAGGTTGCTGCGCTTTAGTGTCGATAAGCGTCCTAACGGACAACCTATCTTGAAAATTTCCAGTATTGCGCCGGTCAACGAGCCGTTTGTAGACGTTTTGGTGGAGTTGAATTGGCCCTCGGGACGCTTGCTGCGTGAGTACCCGATTTTGCTCGATCCGCCAGGTTTTGCCGAGGCGCGCGTCGCCGCCCCCGTTGTCGCAAGGGTGGCGCCACCGTCGCCGCCTGTCGTCGCCACTGAAAAAGCGCCCACGCCGGGTTCCACCGCGACGCTGGCGCCTCCTGCAACTGATGGCGGCACAGCACCTTCCGATACCTATGGCCCGGTAAAAAAGGGTGATACGCTGAATAAAATCGCCACCCAGGTCAAGCCCGATAGTGTCAGTCTGGAGCAAATGTTGGTCGCGCTGTATCGCGAAAACAAAGGCGCCTTTGTTGATAGCAACATGAATCGTCTCAAGGCTGGACAAATTCTGCGCGTGCCCACGGCATCCGACGTGGCCGGAGTAAAACAAGGCGAGGCGCAAAAGGAAATCAAAGTCCAGGTGGCAAACTGGAACGCTTATCGTGAAAATCTCGCATCCAGCGCGGCTGCCAGCCCGGCACGTAGCGATACCCCCAACCAGACTAGCGGCAAGATTGTTACTGCCAAGCCCGACAAGCCTGCTCCTGCGGCAGATTCCAAGGATGTTCTGAAACTCTCCAAAGTTGATGGCGCGCCCGGCAAGCCTGGCAGCGTCGGCGCCAAGGGCGGCCCCACGCAGGAACAAGTTAATGCGCTCAAGGAAGATGTGATTGCGCGCGAGAATGCGCTCAAGGAAGCTAACGCGCGCGTGGCAAGTCTTGAAAAACAAATTCAGGATATGCGCAAGATAATGGAGCTCCAAGGCATTTCGCCGCTAACTGGAAAACCTGTTGCCGCACCGGTTAAGCCAGACGACAAGACCAAGCCGCTTGAGACTGCCAAGCCTGCGGATACCAAAGTGGCGCAAGTCACGCCGCCCGCGCCGCCAGTCAAACCGGCAGATATTAAGCCTGCGGATGTTCCCATGCCCGATATCAAGCCCGCTGATCTGCCCAAGGTTGATGTAGCGCCGCCGGACGTGGTTAAGCCCGCTGATGCGCCTAAGCCGGTCGAAGCCGTCAAGCCCGCCGATCCAAAGTCCGCACCTAAACCTGCGCCTGTTAAAGCTCCAGCCAAGTCGGCTGAACCCGACTTGATGGATACGGTTGTGGAAAACCTGCCTTACATTGCAGGCGGCCTTGGCGCATTGGGCTTGCTCGGTTTCCTTGGCTATACCATCGTTAACCGGCGCAAGCCTAAAGAGATCAATGATCCATTCACCCGCACTTCCAGCATCCTTCCCAGCGACCTCAAGCCTAACACTACGACAGGTAAAGCGGGCGGAGGACTGATTGATACCGGCAACAGCTCTTTCCTGACGGATTTTGACAAGGCCGGGCCTGGCACCATTGATACTGATGAGGTGGATCCGGTCGCCGAAGCCGAGGTCTACATTGCTTACGGACGCGATGCGCAAGCTGAAGAAATACTCAAAGAAGCGATGGGACGCGACAAGAGCCGCCATGAAATCGCCCTCAAGTTGTTGGAAATCTACCACTCGCGCAAGTCGGTTTCCTCGTACGAAAGTCTGGCAAAAGAATTCAAACAGACCGTCGGCGAAACCCATCCGCTGTGGGCCAAGGCGGCTGCCATGGGGACGCAAATCGATCCTGGCAATGCGCTGTACTCGGGGTTTGGTCAGAACTTCGCTTCCACGGCTTCCATGACAGCAGCGGCGACGCAAGATGACGCCAAGTCGCCACCGGATCTGGATTTTGATTTAGGCTTTGGTGCGCCTAAAACAGGCGATCATGGCGTGGACATCACGCTTGACTCTTCCTCCCCCTCTACTGTTGGTGGGGATATCAGCTTCGATTTAGATCTCGCCGACTCCAAAGCAAGCGCCGCAGCGCGCCCTGCAGCGTCTGCCCCCGCCGCGAATCTAGATTTTAATCTAGGCGTAGCGCCACCGGCTGTGGGAGCCAAGCCACCCGATACGGGCGGCTTTGACTTCGACCTCTCGGGGTTGGATGACAAACCTGCTGCGCCTGCCGTCCAGGAACAAGTCAAGACTGGGGCGCTTAACCTGAATGAGATCAGTCTGGATCTGGATGCGCCCGCCGTTGCCTCGCCATCCTATGAAGATGACGGATCCGGCGTTTCCACCAAGCTCGAACTGGCAAAGGCCTATGTGGAAATCGGCGACAAGGATGGCGCCAGGGAAATTCTTCAGGAAGTATTGCGTGAAGGCACTGCCGCCCAGCAGAAAGAGGCCCAGTCCGTCATCGCGTCGTTGTAATTTTTTGTTGCATCATTCAGAAAGGCGCGGGCAGTCTCGCGCCTTTCGCATTTCTGGCGGCTCATGATGCGTATTGCTCTCGGTCTCGAATATTACGGCGCGCCATTTTGCGGCTGGCAGACGCAGCCTTCGGGCTGCGCGGTGCAGGATAGGCTGGAACTGGCGCTGCAAGAATTTGCCGATTGCCCAGTGCACACCATTACCGCAGGGCGCACCGATGCGGGGGTGCACGCCCTGGCGCAAGTGGTGCATTTCGATACCAGTGTTGAGCGCCAGGAGGTGTCATGGGTGCGCGGCACTAACGCCTATCTCGATGCCAATATCCGTGTGCTGTGGGCCAAGCAAGTGGCGCAGGACTTTCACGCGCGCTTCAGCGCGCGTTCGCGCACCTATGATTATCTGTTGCTCAATGATGGCGTGGATGCGGGTCTTTGCAAAGGCCGTGTGGGATGGTTCCATGCGCCGCTCGATATAGGCGCCATGCAACAGGCGGCAAGCGCACTATTGGGCGAGCATGATTTCACTTCGTTTCGCGCCGCCGAATGCCAGGCGCAGTCGCCGCTGCGCACGCTGACGTGTGCACAGGTGTCGTGTAGCGGCAAGCAGCTGCGCTTTCGCTTTAGCGCCAATGCATTTTTACATCACATGGTGCGCAATCTGGTGGGTAGCCTGGTGTACATCGGCTGCGGCAGACAACCAGTCAGTTGGATGGCTGAGCTGATCGCCGCACGTGATCGCGCCAAAGCGGCGCCCACTTTCGCCCCCGATGGTTTGTACTTGGCCGAAATCGATTACGATAAGCACTGGGGGCTGCCGCAATTTGCCGCGCGCAATCCGCTTTTTCAGGGTGGTAACTACAGCTCCATTTTAATCAACGAATAGATACCTCCCCTCTCCCCGTCTTTGGGGAGAGGGCCAGGGTGAGGGGTGGTTGAAGGCCATGACACGTATCAAAATCTGCGGCATCACTCGCATCGAGGACGCTCTTGCTGCGGCACGACTAGGCGCGCACGCCATCGGCCTGGTGTTTTATGCGGGTTCGCCGCGTTGCATCGCAATCCCTCAAGCGCAAGAAATCGTACAATCATTGCCGCCGTTTGTGACGCCGGTCGCGCTGTTCGTCAATCCTACAAGCGCGGAGGTGCGGCGCGTGCTTTCAGCAATTCCGCTGGGGCTGTTGCAGTTTCACGGCGACGAGGACGAGGCGTTCTGTAGCCAGTTCGCCTTTCCTTATATCAAAGCCATCCGCGTGGGGGCGGACACCGATTTGGTACAATGTGCAGTTGATTTTCGCAGTGCAAAAGCGCTGTTGCTCGACACGCAAGTTGCGGGCAGTTTTGGCGGAACGGGCAAAACCTTCGATTGGCGGCTAATTCCGGCGAGCGTGGATTTGCCTATCATCTTGTCGGGCGGGTTGAATTCGCAAAACGTCGCACAAGCCTTGAACAGCGTAAAACCCTGGGCGGTCGATGTCTCAAGCGGCGTCGAGTCAGCCAAGGGTATCAAAGACGCACGCAAGATTGCGGCGTTTATTCATGAAGTCAGGAGCCTCGACAATGCAGATGTATGATTTGCCCGATGAGCGCGGACATTTTGGCCCCTACGGCGGCATTTTTGTCGCCGAGACGTTGCAAGCGGCGCTGCATGAGCTCAACCTCGCCTATCACCAGGTGCGTCACGATGCGGATTTTCAGGCCGAACTGGCGTACGAACTCAAGCACTATGTAGGACGGCCCAGCCCGATTTATCATGCGCGCCGCCTGTCCTCCGATCTGGGCGGAGCGCAGATTTACCTCAAGCGCGAAGACCTGAATCACACTGGCGCGCACAAGATCAACAATACAGTAGGTCAGGCGCTGCTCGCGCGCCGCCTCGGCAAGCCGCGCGTGATCGCCGAGACCGGCGCGGGCCAGCATGGGGTGGCTACGGCAACCGTGGCGGCGCGCTACGGGTTGGAATGCGTGGTTTACATGGGCTCAGAGGACATCGAGCGTCAGGCGCAGAATGTCTATCGCATGAAGCTGCTCGGCGCCAGCGTGGTAGCAGTGGAAAGCGGCTCCAAAACACTCAAGGACGCGATGAACGAGGCAATGCGCGATTGGGTCACCAATGTCGAGAACACCTTTTATATTATCGGCACCGTAGCGGGGCCGCACCCTTATCCGATGATGGTGCGCGATTTCAATGCCGTAGTCGGCAAAGAGTGCGTGATGCAAATGCCGGAGCTCGCCGGTCGCCAGCCCGACGCGGTGCTTGCCTGTGTGGGTGGCGGCTCCAACGCGATGGGTATTTTCTACGACTACATTGCCCACGATGGGGTGCGTCTGATCGGTGTGGAGGCCGGCGGCCTAGGGCTTGCCAGCGGTAAGCACGCCGCATCGCTTACAGCCGGGCGGGCGGGCGTGCTGCATGGCAACCGCACTTATCTGCTGCAGGATGAAAACGGGCAGATCTGCGAAACGCATTCGATATCCGCCGGGCTCGACTATCCCGGCGTCGGGCCTGAGCATGCCTGGCTCAAGGATAGCGGCCGTGCCGAATATGTGCCGGTGAGCGACGCCGAAGCGCTCAACGCCTTTCACACCCTGTGCCGCACCGAAGGCATCATTCCTGCGCTGGAGTCCAGCCACGCCGTAGCTTATGCAATGAAAATTGCGCCTGCCATGGGCAAGGACAAAATCCTGCTGGTGAATCTCTCCGGGCGCGGCGATAAGGATATGGCGACCGTGGCGAAGTATTCGAGTGTTTCGGTCTAGTCTCGCTTTTGTCAAAGTAGCCAATGTCACTTATCGACGCAACATTTAATAATCTTAAAACGCGCCAGCGCAAGGCGTTAATTCCGTTTATCACTGCCGGAGATCCGTCGGCTGTTACCACAGTTCCGTTGATGCACGCGCTGGTCGAAGCAGGCGCCGATGTGATTGAGCTTGGCGTGCCGTTCTCCGATCCGATGGCCGATGGCCCGACCATACAGCGCGCCAGCGAACGTGCGCTCAAGCAGGGTGTGGGACTTAAGCAGGTGATCGATATGGTGGCGCAGTTTCGCAGCACCAATACCAGCACCCCCGTGGTATTGATGGGTTACGCCAATCCTATCGAAGCTATGGGCGCGGACAGTTTCACTGCGCAGGCAAAAACTGCGGGTGTCGATGGTGTGCTGGTGGTCGATTACCCGCCGGAAGAGTGTGAAGATTTCGCTGCGCTGCTCAACGCGGTGGGTATAGCGCCGATTTTTCTGCTTGCGCCGACTTCTTCCGAGCAGCGTATCAAGAAGGTTGCCGCACTGGCGCAGGGTTACATTTACTACGTCTCGCTCAAGGGCGTCACCGGCGCTGCGAATATCGACACCACTGAAGTGCGTGCTATGGTGGCGCGCATCAAGGCGCATTCCGTTCTGCCTGTGGGCGTGGGATTTGGCATACGCGATGCGCTGACTGCCAGAAACGTTGCCGACTGCGCCGATGCCGTGGTGATCGGCAGCCGCATCGTGCAGGAGATAGAATCCTCGGCGCCGGAAAAACTACTCGAAAACGTGCGCTCGCTGGTATCCACATTCCGTGCCGCTATGGATAAGACATGAGCTGGTTCAAAAAATTATTGCCGCCGAAAATAAAACGTGACAGCGGCACAGCAAAAAAGGCCGTCCCCGAAGGATTGTGGAGCAAGTGCCCTGCCTGCGAGGCGGTGTTGTACTTCACCGATCTGGAAAGCAATCAGAATGTCTGCCCCAAGTGCGCGCACCACAACCGCATATCGGCGCGCCAGCGGCTCGATGCGTTCTTTGATGCGCAAGGCCGCGCCGAACTGGGCTCGGAAGTGGTCCCCCTCGATACCCTGAAATTCAAGGACAGCAAGAAATACTCTGACCGACTTGAAGATGCTATCAAGGCGACTGGCGAGAGCGACGCCCTGGTGGTGATGCAAGGCAGCGTCAAATCCGTGCCTATGATAGCCGCAGCCTTCGAATTCCAGTTTCTCGGCGGCTCGATGGGCTCGGTGGTGGGCGAGCGCTTCAGTCGCGCCATTGAAGCGTGCTACGACGAAAAACTCCCGTTCGTGTGCTTTAGCGCCAGCGGCGGCGCGCGCATGCAGGAAGGTCTGTTGTCGCTGATGCAAATGGCCAAGACTACCGCCGCGCTGCATCAGCTCACGGCAGGCAGGCTGCCCTTCATTTCGGTTCTTACCGATCCCACCATGGGAGGGGTATCGGCAAGTTTCGCCATGCTGGGCGATGTGGTCATTGCCGAGCCGGGGGCGTTGATCGGCTTTGCCGGCCCGCGCGTCATCGAGCAGACGGTGCGCGAAACCCTGCCTGAAGGTTTTCAGCGCGCTGAGTTTTTGCTTGAAAGAGGAGCGATAGATATGATCGTCGATCGTCGGCAGATGCGTGACAAAGTGGCGCAACTGGTGACGCTGCTGATGAGAGAGCCGTTGCCGCAGGCGTAAATGTATTGATCCCGCAACGTAATCTAGACGCCTGGCTGGCGTACATTTCAGCGCAGCATCCGGCGGAAATTGCGCTGGGTCTGGAGCGTGTGCGCAGCGTCTGGGAGCGCATGGCGGTGAACGGCAAAGCGCCGCGCGCGCCCATCAATATCACAGTGGGCGGCACCAACGGCAAGGGTTCCACCTGCGCCATGCTGGAACGTATTCTCAGCAGCGCCGGTTACCGTGTCGGCTGCTACACCTCACCGCATCTGCTGCGCTACAACGAACGCGTGCGTATCGGGCTCAAGCCCGCTGAGGATAGCGAGCTGTGCGTGGCGCTGGAGGCGGTGGAGAACGCGCGTGACGGCATAGCGCTCACCTATTTTGAATTTGGCACACTGGCCGCATTCTGGTTGTTTGAGCGCGCCGGGCTCGATGTGGCGATACTTGAAGTCGGGCTGGGCGGGCGTCTCGATGCGGTCAATATCATCGACGCCGACTGCTCAGTCGTGGTGAGCGTGGATCTCGATCATCAGGCTTTTCTCGGCAACACGCGCGAGGCCATCGGCTATGAGAAAGCCGGTATTTTCCGCAACGCACGTCCGGCCATTTTTGCCGAAACCAATCCGCCGCATTCTCTGCTCGATCACGCCGCCAGCATAGGCGCGGATTTGATGGTTCTGGGACGTGATTTCAGTTACTCGCGCATGGAGCAGCAATGGCGCTTCGATGGCAGGCGCGGCAAACATCACGCGCTGCCTTTTCCTGCTTTGCGCGGCTCGTATCAACTCAAAAATGCTTCTGCCTGCCTGGCGGCGCTCGACGAATTGCGTGCTCGCTTGCCGCTGGGTCAGGCCGACATCAAGCGCGGCTTGCTCGAAGTGGAGTTGCCGGGACGGCTACAGGTGCTTCCCGGTCGTCCAGCGGTGGTGCTCGATGTGGCGCACAATCCGCATGCGGCGCTGGCGCTGGAGGATGCGCTCGGCACGATGGGGTTTTACGACAACACACTGGCGGTGTTCGGCATGCTCAAGGACAAGGATATCGATGGTGTTATCGACATCATCCAGGCGCGCATTGATCGCTGGTTTGTCGCCACACTCAGCGGCGAACGCGGCGCCAGTGCGCAGCAGATTTTTGACAAGCTGGCGGCGCGTGGACTGGAACATCGCGTCAAGCGCTACGCCAACATCGCCTCTGCTTTTGCGGCAGCGCGCGCTGAGGCAGGCGAGAGTGATAGAATTTTGGTGTTCGGGTCGTTTTACACGGTGGCGGACGTTTTAAGATTAAATCGAAATAAGCCATGACAGACAAACTCACCCCTGAAGCAATTGCACTGAAGCGCCGCGGTCGCCGCCGCCTGATTGGAGGCGCAACGATTGCGCTGCTGATGGTGGTTTTTTTGCCTATGGTTTTCGATTCCGAGCCGAAGAGCGACAAGCAGGAAATTTCGCTTGTCGTGCCAGCCAGGGAAGGATTGCCGCCACTACCTGCGCCTACTACAGCGCCTGTTGCTGCGCCTGCCTCTCCTGCCAAGACAGAAACCCCTAGCGAACCCAAAGATGTCCCGCCGACAGCGCCAACCGAGGTTGCTAAAGTCGCCCCTGTGACAAACACGCAAGTCGCCAAGGTCGAAGTCAAGCCTGAGGTGAGACCCGCCACTGCGGCGCAGGCGACACCTGCATCCAAGACTGAGCCTAAGCCGACAGCGCCCGCCAAGAAAGAAGGATTTGCGCTGCAACTAGGCGTATTCACGGACCGGGAAAATCTCAAACAACTCAAAGCCAAGATGGCAGCGGCAAAAATCCCCACGCATACCGAGGAGCTGAAAACCGCGCCGGGAACGCGCTTGCGCGCAGGCCCCTACAAGACACGTGAGCAAGCGGAAAAAATGTTGTTGCGCGCGAAAAAGGCCGGGGCCGATGAGGCCAAGGTTGTGCCGCTGCCATGAACGAGCTGGACTACATCATCATCGCCGTGCTATTGGTTTCTGTCGTGGTCGGCGTCTGGCGCGGCGCGGTGCGCGAGATCGTCAACATCGCCGGATGGGTGATTGCATTTTTTGCGGCGCAGGAATTCGCCCCGCTGCTCACGCCCTACCTGTCCGAGTGGATGGCCGATGCCTCGGTGCGCATGGTGGTGGCGTGGCTTATCATGTTCGTGGTTATCATGGTCAGCGTCAGCTTTGTCGGTAGCCTGATTGCCGAGAGCGTGCGAAAATTGGGGCTGGGGCCTCTGGATCGTGTAATGGGCGCCGTGGTCGGCACGTTGCGCGGCGCACTGATTGTTTTGCTGTTAACGCTGGCGGCCGGGTTGACAACGTTCCCCAAAACCCCCATATGGAAAGAAGCGTTGCTGACGCCGTGGCTGGAAAGCGTGGCGCTTCACACCCGGCCCCTGCTCCCGGAAAGCCTGGCAAAGCGCATCACCTACGGACGAATCAACCCTCAGCAAGCTTTGATTGAGCATCACCCCAAAAGGACGGCCTGATTCATGTGCGGCATTCTTGGCATAGTTTCAAAAAGCCCCGTCAACCTGTTGCTTTATGACGGGCTGACGGTGCTGCAGCATCGCGGTCAGGATGCGGCAGGCATAGTCACGGCTGACGGACGCACTTTTAACATGCACAAGGACAAGGGGCTGGTGCGCGACGTGTTCCGCACGCGCGACATGCGCAATCTGCAAGGCAACATGGGTATCGGCCATTGCCGTTATCCCACGGCAGGCTCGGCTGCCTCGGCGGCAGAGTCGCAACCTTTTTATGTCAACTCGCCGTTCGGCGTGGTGCTCGGCCACAACGGCAATCTGACCAATGCCGACGAGCTCAAGCGCGAACTGTTTATGGATGATCGCCGCCACGTCAATACCAATTCCGATTCCGAAGTGTTGCTCAATGTGCTGGCGCACGAGCTGGCCGCTGCGGCGCGCGGCAACCGGCTTGACCCCGACGCCATTTTCGCAGCGGTGACGGGTGTGCATAAGCGCGTCAAGGGCGCTTATGCGGTGGTGGCGATGATAGCCGGATACGGCTTGCTGGCGATACGTGATCCGTTTGGAATCCGCCCGCTGATTATCGGCAAAAAAGAAACCGAAAATGGGGTGGAATTCCTCATCGCCTCGGAAAGTGTGGCGCTCGATACGCTGGGCTTTGACATCATGCGCGATGTGGCGCCGGGCGAAGCGATACTTATCGACCAGAGCGGCAATTTCTATAGCCGCGTGTGCGCCGAAAATACCAGCCTCAACCCCTGCATCTTTGAGTATGTTTATCTGGCGCGGCCCGATTCGGTGATAGACGGCATTTCCGTGTACGAGACGCGTTCGCGCATGGGTGTTTCGCTGGCCGACAAAATTTTGCGCGAGGCAAAAAATCTCAAGATCGACGTCGTTATCCCGATTCCCGATTCCAGCCGCCCGAGCGCGGTCGAGGTGGCGCAAAAACTCGGCGTGAAATATCGTGAAGGCTTTGTCAAGAACCGCTACATCGGTCGCACCTTCATCATGCCCGGACAGGAAGAGCGCAAACGCTCGGTGCGCCAGAAGCTCAACGCCATCACGGTCGAATTCAAGGGCAAGAACGTGTTGCTGGTGGACGACTCCATCGTACGCGGCACAACCAGCAAGGAAATCGTGCAAATGGCGCGCGAGTCCGGCGCCAAAAAAGTATATTTCGCTTCGGCGGCCCCGCCGGTGCGTTTTCCTAATGTTTATGGAATCGATATGCCGACGCGCAGTGAACTCATCGCCACCGGGCGCGATGCGAAACAGATTGCCTACGCCATCGGCGCCGACGCGGTTTTTTATCAAGACTTGAAAGACTTGATCGAAGATGTGCGCGCGTGTAATCCGGCGATCAAGAATTTCGACGCCTCGTGTTTCGACGGTGTGTATGTCACCGGCAATGTGTCGCCCGAGTATCTGGCCGGCATAGAAGCCTCGCGCGCCAATGGTGAGACGCGCTCTTCTGAGGGACAATCTTCCAACCAGCTCGATCTGGGTTTATCGACGGTTGACTGATGGATAAATTTGATCCCCCAACCCTGGGCGTGCGAGCCGGGGGCCAGCGTAGCGATTTCCAGGAGCATAGCGAAGCACTGGTGCTCACCTCGAGCTTCGTTTTCAAAAGCGCTGAAGAAGCGGCAGCGCGCTTCGCCGGTAGCGAACCCGGCAATATCTACTCGCGCTTTACCAATCCCACCGTGACAATGTTTCAAGAGCGCCTTGCCGCGCTTGAGGGCGCCGAAGCCTGCATCGCCACATCGACCGGCATGGCGGCGGTCGCCACCACCGCGTTCGGTTTGCTCAAGGCGGGCGATCATATCGTCTCTTCGCGCGCCGTGTTCGGCACCGTGGTTGCGCTGTTCAACCAGATATTGAAACGCTTTGGTGTCGAGACGACATGGGTTGATCCGACCGATCTCACTGCCTGGAAGCGCGCCATGCGGCCTAACACGCGCTTGCTGTTTCTCGAAACGCCCTCCAATCCGTTGTGCGAAGTGTGCGACATCGCGGCGCTGGCTGAAATCAGCAAGAATGCCAATGCTATTTTGGCGGTGGATAATTGTTTTTGCAGCCCGGCGCTGCAAAGGCCGGCCCTGCTGGGCGCCGATCTGGTGATCCATTCCGCCACCAAATTCCTTGATGGCCAGGGCCGCGTTTTGGGTGGCGCTATCGCCGGGCGGCGTGACCTTGTGACCGGCCCGCTGTACGCTTTCGTGCGCACCGCAGGCCCCGCCCTGAGCCCCTTCAATGCCTGGATTTACCTCAAGGGCATGGAGACATTGCAACTGCGTGTCGATGCCCAGTCCGCAGCAGCGCTTGAGATCGCGCGTTGGCTGGAAGCGCATCCCAAGGTGGCGCGCGTGTTTTACCCCGGCCTCAAATCGCATCCACAGCACGCTCTCGCCATGCGGCAACAATCGGCCGGTGGGGCATTGCTGTCCTTTGAAGTCAAAGGCGGGCGCGATGCCGCGTGGAAAGTGATTAACGGCGTGCGCATGATTTCCATCACCGCAAATTTTGGTGACACCAAGTCCACCCTCTGCCATCCCGCCACCACTACGCACGGACGTCTTAGCCAGGCGGAACGCGATGAGGCCGGTATCAGCGATGGCCTAGTCAGGCTGGGAGTGGGTTTGGAAAGCGTCAGCGATCTCAAGAAAGACCTGGCGCACGGCCTGGAATAGGGGTGCCTACCCATGAAAAATCAAAAGGCAAAAATCAAAAATCAAAAATCAAAAAAATCCCCTCTCCCCGTTTTTTGGGGAGAGGGTTAGGGTGAGGGGTGGTTGATTATTGGGGCTTTTAGTTCATGGGTAGGGTGCATCATCTGGGAAGTAAACTCAAAATAGGGAAGCCAGTGAAAAGCAATAACGTCTACCTGATGTGCCCGCCAGAGTATTTCGATGTGTCATACATCATCAATCCCTGGATGAATGGCAACCTGCGCGCCATAGACAACGCCCTGGCCAAGGTGCAGTGGCGCGCGCTCTACGACATCGTCTGTGACCACGCGACAGTGCGCCTGGCGCTGCCCCAGCCCGGTTCTCCCGACATGGTGTTTACCGCCAACGCCAGCCTGGTGCTGGATAACAAAGTCATCATCAGCCGTTTCCGCTATCCCGAGCGGCAGTATGAAGAGCCCTACTTCGCCGACTGGTTCATGGATCGCGGTTTCGAAGTAGTGATGCCGCCGCGCGACATTCCCTTCGAGGGCGCAGGCGATGCGTTGTTTGAACGTGGCGCACACGTCAGTGCACGCCGCGCAAAAAAAAACCTGTGGATGGCATACGGCCATCGCTCCTCGCTAGGCGCGAAAGACTACCTTGAGCAATGGCTCAAATGCAAAGTTATGACGCTGCGACTGGTTGACGAGCGCTTCTATCATCTAGACACCTGCTTCTGTCCGCTCCCCGGCGGATATGTGCTCTACTATCCGGCGGCGTTCGACGCCGACTCGCAAAAGTTGATTGAAAAGCACTTTCCGCAGAGCAAGCGCATCGTCGTCGGCGAGCAAGATGCGCTCGCCTTCGCCTGCAACGCCGTCAATATCGACAAACTGGTGGTGGTGAACCAGGCGACTCAGGATTTGGTCACGCAGCTTGGCGCGCTGGGTTTCAAGGTGATCCAGACGCCGCTGTCGGAATTCATGAAGGCGGGTGGTTCGGCGAAGTGTTTGACGCTGCGCTTGAATGAATCCGCCTGATAAAAATCGGGCAACTTGCCCTAATCATCAGAATAGGATGTAGGCTGCGTCAACCTCATTTTTCCTCTGGCGCTGCGTCTGTATTGCCCTCAGCGTCGCTTATGCTTTCACCACATATTCGACCTCTGGCATTGTCGAAGTCGCATGCAAGCTGGTGCTTGCCTTGGTTTTTGGCTATTTTTTGCAAATGCTCAAAGAGATAGCTATTGCCGCGTGCGGCCTCAAGCACTGGCCACCAGTCTTCTCGGGGAAGCCAATCAATCAGTTTCTCTAGCGTATCAGAACGCATTGCCGCAGTAAGTTGTTTGTGGTTGCGAAAAATCCAGGCGGTGCGTTTGCGCTTTTCGGCAAGGGGCAGCAGCGATTCAGTTACTGATTGTATGGCTTCCCACGTCCAGTGGGGGGCAATGCCCTCAGCCTCCAGTGATTTCAGCTTGGGCTTGTCCAGAGCCAGCACCGCATCGATATAGGCTTTGTGTTCAATCGTCTTGTAGGTGTCGATGAAGCCTTGCAGTGAACAGCCTTGGTAAGGATCACATTTCGTTACAGATAATTCAGGCTTTCCCCCCTCTACAGCATTGACCGGTTTCGATGAAGTCATGCCAAGGCAAGTAAGCGCCTCTTCAAACTCACGCACTTTTCCAGAGTCACAATTTTGCAGGAAGGCATGAGCGGCTGGATGGTTGTCATCGAGCGGCGCCAATTGCCACTGTTGGTTGATACGTTTCCATGCATACAGATATCCTTGTGACCTGGCGCATTGCCCAAATCCTTCCCACCACTGGAAAAAATACCGCTGTTTATTTTGCGAGTCGCGCAAAGGCGTAACTCCCCCAGGTGAAAATGATTGTATTGAAAACAAATTTGATTTTGTATCTTTCGTCCAGATTTCAGCCTTATCAGTCGGATCGGGGCAGGACGGGCGCGGATTGCTCTCTGGTCCGGTAAAACTATCGACAAGACCGCTCACATAGTCATCAACCCGCTGGCTGCCGTTGACTAATAAGGCGCATTCAGTGGAGCCAGGGTTTTCAACCAATTGCACAGTTTCAACATATACCGCCCAATCTTCCTTACTGATTACCGGGTTGTTGAGGAGCGCCTTATACCACCCCCCATTCAGGTTAAATTGACAATGCGCGACATCCTGGCTGAGCGAGCTAGTTGCTGCGACGGCTACAGCTTGCTGCTCAAGTTGCGCAGCGCCTAGGGTTATCAGTTGCTGTACGATCTCTTTTGTTCCATTGCCACTAAGAACAAAAGGCCTGATTAGTGATCCTTGCGCTTTCAGAAACCGCACTTTCTCGACTACGCTTTGATCCGGAATCGAAGAAAAACAAGGCGCGCGGTGCGGTATGAAAGGCATTAAAGTCAGGCGTATTGCATCTTGTTTAATCGCTGGATAATGACTGACAAGCAGAGGCCAGATTTTTTTGATTTGCTCTGGAGAATAAGCTGAGAATGAACACCCCAATGCACTATCTGCGCTCGTAATTTGGTAACCACGCTCGAAGAGGACTGGCCAGATTTCTGGGTCGGTTTGTCCTGCCAGTTGCGGCCACTCAGAAGAATCGAGGTTTGGAGGGAGGCGGTTTAATAACAGTCCCCAGATTTGTGCGCCGACTGAGTACCGCATTGATGACTTGCCAGAGGGCTTTCCCTGCTGATAGGGTTCGGAGACATTTGCAAACTGCGATGTCTGCGCCAGTGCGCTGATAGCAGCCTTGGCATGGGCATGAAGATTCGTTTCTGTTATCACCTGCAATGCTGAGGCAAAACGTTGTGGCTCTTCGCTGCTGAAGCTTGCTACCCAACGAGTAACGGTTTCATCATCATCAAAAGCTTTATTCAGCGTAGACGCTGAGGTCTTTACGAGCAGATTTTCCAGCAAATCGATTCTGTTTTTCCGGTCTTTCCTTCTGATGTCAAAGAAATTAGGCGACAAACAATTTGTTTTAATGCAGTTTGTTTTTATTAGTTCTCGGATAAACAGCGGATCGTTCAACGCCGATTGCAGAGCTTGCGGTGGAATTTTTTTGAGCAATTCTTCCTGGAGCTGCGGCGCCAATTTGTTATCAAGATTTAGCCACGCGACATTATCCATGGAGGTGGAGATGACTTGCTGAGTAAATTTTCTGTCGTCGAAAGGTTTGCGCAGGGGAAGGGAAAAAAGCCAGTCTATATGCTGCCGGGACGCGGGGAGTGTTTTCAAAACATAGAGGAACAGCGGTTGCTCCAAGCGTGAATCGAGTAAGGCAAGATCGCTTGCCGGATTTTCCCGAAAGCCGTGGCTGATTTCAGTAGAGCCAGAACGAGTATAAGAAGTGACCGCGCAATTTCTTTGTTTGGCGGGATTGATGGGAGTGGTGTTGCGGGCTGTGAAGGCAAGCGCCAGCGTTACATTGCCTTTGTAAAGAGCGCCAGGCAAGAAGCAGTTTTTTCGGGACTGGTAATCACTGTTTGCATTCAAAGCTGGATCGCTCAGCAGAGCGTATAAAACCTTATGGCGTTGATAAGAGATACTTAAGTCAACGGCCTGAAGGGAATTCGCTACCCAATTTTTTTGTTGTGTAGCGGCGCCATTTTTTATCAACCACAACGCTGTGCTTTCCAGGTCAGCGCGGATGGCATGATGCAACAGGGTGCCGAAGTGACGTTGTGCGTTGAGGTCCGCCCCTTCCTTTTTCTTTTTTTCCAGCCAGTCGATCAAATTGGGTTCGGTGTATTTGGTAAAACTTTTCGGCTTCTCAAAATTCCACGAACCATGTTCTGGACCTGCGCCTGGCATGGAAAGCAGCGCCGCAAATGCTTCATCCGTCGCGCGACCAGAGTAAGCGTGACTGGTTATGGAAAGGGTAAGACCCACGATTAATGCAGACAGAGAGCGCCAGTGGCGAGCTGCTTTCGTTGCTGTAAAAGCCTGATTCATGTTTATCGTAGAGGAGTTGTAGTCAAGGCAAAAGCGCCATGGATACCAGCATGACCCAAGATTAAGGTTGCGCCAGGGCGCTGGAGAGGCAAACTATGGCATTTTCAGGACCGGGTGCTTTCAAGCTACTGCCATGACAGTGGCTCTGGATTTGGAGCGCAATCGCTATTGGTTATCGATGGGCCGCAGGTTCAGTGGCGGCATGGGTTCTAAGCTTATTTTCGCGTTGCTTCGAATTGCAGTACTGGTCAACCTGTTGAAACAGGTTGCCGCAGTATGAGTCGAAGAACCCCTCCTGCGCGCAACGCTTCGCGCCCCACAGGCCGGCGTCCACGATACTGCCTGCGGCGGGTACGTCTGTGCAGAATTCTGCGCTGATACGGCTTGCATCGAAACACCCGCGCAACCTCAGGTTGTTTTTGAGTGATGCAACGATACCAAGATTCTCAGGCAGTCTGTGGCGTTGCAGCGCCCGCTCGAGGCATTGCGCTTCCGCAAGCTCCTTACCCTCCTGCGCCCCCAGCTTGTTTGCATTCTTGGCGCCATCGATAAGATCCGGAGAATATATGCGCCACAGCCAGACAGACACCGCAGCCGAGATGGCTAGCGCAAGGACGACGCAGCCTGTGACGATAAGAGCTATTTTGATGGATTTGCGCATTGCAGGACGTACACAACGCCTAAAACGGCGAATTTACTGAACTGTCGGAGGAGCCGGAAGCGGGACGATACGGATGCGTAGTGCCCCCGTTCCGTGCAGTTCTTCGCGCTCGGTAGTTGCTTTAATTCGGAGCATGGTTTCTTCGTCAATCTGGAAGGGGGCCAGCATGAAGGTTAATTGAGCGACGAGGCGGGTTGGGCCATCATCTGACCCAGGCAGCCTGGCAGGCACAAGGACAGGTCCTGTCGACAGCAGTTCGGTTTCGTTATTGCCTCTGACTTTAACGATGCGAACTTCGAGAGCCTCAAAAGGATCGCCTATATCTGTGATCACTTTGACCGCAATACAGAGCTTAGGCAGCAGTACCGGGGCACTCGTTACGGTTAGTTCTCCGGCGTAAACACCCATATAGGAAACCTTGTTGCCGACTTCTTCGCGGATGTCGTCACAGTAGATAACTTCCAGATACCGGGGACCGTGGCTCACGATGCTTTTTCTTGAGTGTTCTTGAGGGCGACAGCTAGTTCGTCCCGTGAAATTTGGAAAATATCGGTCAGTTTCTCAAAGGTCGAATGGAGAATGTCTGCACGTCGGCCAGACTCAATCAGGGAATAGCTGGATTGTGAGTTGCCGAGGAGTTCAGCAACTTTGGCTTGTGAAAAACCAGCCTTCAACCGTAACGAGGCAACGGTAGTTTTTTGCGCCGCTTCTTCGACTTGTATCGCCAAGCGTTGGCGGGCACGGGTTAAGGCGGAAGCATGGCGAGAATTGTTCTCGCGCGCGCGAACTACGTCGTCAATCTCACGGTAAGCCGCAGGTAGCGGAGCGTGAACAACACGCTCAACAATGACGGACACGTTTTCGGCTCGGGTTCCCGGGTTTACTACGTCATAGGGATAGACGTAGCGCTTAATAGCGGGGGATGTCGAGGGCGTCGTAGGCAGCGAGAATTTGTTTTGAACGTTCATGCTGGAGGTCATAGTTGAAATCCCGATTAACAATTCCAAGGATATAGTAGCGGTACTCAATAGGATGAAAGGCGTAGACGATTCGATACTTGGCGGCAGGGCCCTTGAGCCATAACAGCCTGATGCGCCATAAGATGTATTTGGAGCGTTTCGCCTTCTCCCACTCCTTCACGTCAAAGGGCCATTCGCCGTACTGAACATAGCCTTTACGCGTGAGGTTATCCAGCGTCTCCTGGTTATTCTTGGCTTCTTCCAGAAAAACCTCGATATCCGCCCCTGCGTCTTCGTCCTCTTCATAGATGCGATCAAGGTCGGCCTCGGCGTCATTATGCAACGCTAATGAGTAGGTGCGACCTGGAGAATATCTCATATCTTGGAAGGTATAGCAAGGGAAGTGATAGCCTGGTCCTTCAAAACCTCTTCCACGCTTACCGCAATGCGGCCCTGGGCGAACTGGATGGTGAGTGCGCTGCCGGGCGGCGCTTGCGAGGCGCGGCGCACGATCTGACCGGGCGCGCTTTCCACGATGCTGTAGCCGCGTTCAAGTATGCGTTGCGGGTGCAGCAATTCCAGTGTGTCGCGCACTTGCGCCACCTGGTGCGTCAGGGCGTCGAAGCGGCGCAGGCGCGCTTGTTGCAGTTGCGCCGCGATGCGTTGCTGCTGCGCGATCAGCGCGGCGACATCGGGGCGCTGGGCGCGCAGTGACTGCTCGGCATGGGTAAGCCGCCAGTGGCGCGCTTGAAGAGCGGCTTGCCAATTGCGTTTCAGCATGGCGCTTGCTGTGGCCAGGCGCTCACGCTCGCGCGCCAGCCGTTCAGCAGGCGAGATCAGGCCGCGGCGCGCATGGTCGATGCGCTGCATGGCGCGCTCACCCAGTCGTGTTATGCAGCGTTGCAGGGCGCTGCGTCGCGCGCTGAGTTCGGCAAGCAGATCATCGCGCTTGGGGGACAGCATTTCGGCGGCGGCGGTGGGCGTGGGCGCGCGCCGGTCGGCGACAAAATCGGCGATGGTGAAATCGGTCTCATGGCCCACGCCGCTGACTATGGCTATCGGGCACGCGGCGATGGCGCGCGCCACGGATTCTTCATTGAAAGGCCACAGGTCCTCGATGCTGCCGCCGCCGCGGCACAGGATCAAGGCGTCGCATTCGTTGCGCGCTGCCGCGCTTTTTATGGCTGCAACGATTTCACCTGCCGCCGCCGCGCCCTGTACGCTGCTTGGGTAAAGAATTACTTCGATCATAGGTGAGCGCCGCTTGAGCGTGCTCAACACATCGCGCAGCGCAGCGGCTTGGAGTGAGGTGATGATGCCGATGCAGCGTGGGAAGGCGGGCAAGGTTTTTTTGCGCTGCTCATCGAACAGCCCTTCGCCCGACAGCTTGGCTTTGAGGCGTTCGAATGCCTCAAACAGCGCACCGAGTCCTGCGCGGCGCAGGGTTTCCACGCCCAGTTGAAATTCGCCGCGCGCCTCATAAAGCGAGGGCAGAGCGCGCACTTCAACTTGCATGCCGTTCTCCGGCGCAAAGCCGAGCAGGGCGGCTTTGTTGCGAAACATGACGCAGCGCACCTGGGCGTTTTGATCCTTCAAGGAAAAATACCAGTGCCCGCTGGCGGCGCGCATAGTGTTGGACAATTCGCCCGACACCCACAGCATTTCCAGGTTGGCTTCGAGCAGGTTGCGCGCGCGGCGGTTGAGTTCTGAAACCGTGATGACGCGCACTGTGTCCCGCTTTCCATTACCTCCATCAGGCGCGCTTAAAGCAAATAAGTCACTGTTTGTCATATTTCAAATATTAACAGGCGGTGAAAGTTGTAGTGCGATTTTGTGAAAAATCCGCCCCTCTCAAACCCTCGCTAAGCCATTGAAAGATCAAGCGGGAATCACCCTTCAAAGTCAGATTAAAATATAGGCGCAGGGAAAAATTTCTTTACGGTTGTGTTACTTAGATGTCATCTTTGATGACAACCCACAGAGTTATCCACAAGCTCTGTGGATGATTTTTTCTGTCTGCCCGCAACCCTAGAAAGGGCGCGGACTTGTAGCAAAACTCCGCAACAGCATTGGCTTGCAGCGCGACATGAGGAAATATTTTTTCTCTGTCGCACTAAACGGTCTTGTGAAAAGCCGCTAAGCAGGCTAAAGTTGCGCGCAATGTGCAACCTGCGTGGGAGATTAACTTGCTAGAATTGATTCGTGCAGCCGGCTGGCCTTTTTATTTCATTATTCTTTCTTCCATTATTGCGCTGGCCATTGTAGGCGAACGATTCTGGTCATTGCGTTATGCGGCGATCGCCCCGCCCAATCTGTTTAATGAAGTGGTTCATGTGGTACGCGCCAATGGCGTGACCAACGAGTTGCTGGAAAGGCTGATGCAAAACTCTTCACTTGGGCGTATTTTTGCCGCTGGCCTGAATAACCTGAAAAGCACGCGCGAAGTGATGAGGGACGCCACCGAAGACGCCGGGCAGACGGTGGTGCTGGAAATGGAGCGCTTCTTGCATACCCTGGGCACCATCGCTACAGTAACGCCGCTGCTCGGCCTGTTTGGCACGGTGGTCGGCATGATAGAAATTTTCGCATCACAAGCGCCCGGCAGCGGCAATCCGGCGCAGATGGCGCAAGGTATTTCGGTTGCGTTGTATAACACCGGCGGCGGCCTGGCGGTCGCCATACCGAGCCTGATTTTCTACCGCCATTTCCGCAAGAAAGTCGATGTGATGATAGTCAGGATGCAGCAGCAGGCGATCAAGCTGATTGAAGTGGTGCACGGAGAGCGCCGCACATGAACTTTCGTCGGGGCCATGCGCGCGAAGAGCCGGAGATCAACCTCATCCCGTTCATCGACGTGTTGCTGGTGATTCTCATCTTCGTGTTGCTCACCACCACATATTCGCGCTTTTCCGAATTACAGATCAATCTACCTGAGGCGACAGCCGAGAAACCGCCAGAGCGTCCCAACCTTATCAGTGTCGCGGTCGATGCCAATAACAAGTACCTGGTGAATAATGAGCGCATTGCTTTTGAAAACGTACAGTCGTTTTCCCAGGCCCTGAAGCGCGCCGCCGGGGAATTTAAGGAACCCGTGGTCGCCATCAGCGCCGACGCCGCCGCCTCGCACCAGTCGGTGATTAACATCATGGAATCGGCACGCCTGGTGGGCTTGACACACATCTCCTTTACCACGCAAGCAAAGGCTGGCAACAAGTAACTCCGCTGCGCAATTTATTGTAGATACTCTGTTCGTTTGCAAGCTTTTTTTCTGCGATTTTTGCGCTTTCCTGCTCATGCTGGAATAGCGTAAAAGCGGGTGTTATCAAAGGGC
>JAYWAM010000238.1:0-4672 GCA_043782425.1 Betaproteobacteria bacterium | reverse complement strand
GTTGATGGGACTGGGTCCCAGCCTTCGCTGGGACGACGAATATTTGCAATTTCGAGCAGTCATTATTATTAAACTAATGGTTGAGAAATGGAATAAGGGGCCAGGTACGGATTTTTTTGAACACACATCAGCAGGCACGTAAGTATAATTTCGGCAAATGTTGTCAGTCCTGTGACAACGAGAATCCATGTGTGGTGAAAATGGGTCCCCGTTGTCACGGGGACGACAGCGTATAAAAGCGCGTATAAAGGGGCTGCGCTCGAATTTTTTTGCCGCCTCTATTTTTGCGGGGAGGCAGGTAAAAGGGCCGGGCACGCATTAAATTCTTAGCAGCAGTAGAGCAACAGTAGAGAACAGATCAGATCACGTGTTAATTAAACCTTGGTGACAATTCAACCACTGGCAGGCTGAACAATCACCTTAATTTCTAAATATCGACCATGAGCCAACTTATCGAAGTGAAAGTCCCCGACATCGGCGACTTTAAAAATGTTGAAGTAATCGAGGTGCTCGTCAAACCCGGCGACACCATTAAAAAAGAAGACTCGCTGATTTCGCTCGAGTCCGACAAGGCCGCGATGGAAGTGCCCTCCTCACACGATGGTGTGGTGAAGGAAGTCAAGCTGAAAGTCGGCGACAAAGTTTCTGCTGGGTCGCTGGTTTTGATTTTAGAAACCAACTCGGCACCCAAGGAAGAAACGGCCCCCGTTGCTTCTTCGATAAAAGTGGAAAGCGTGGTCGCCAAAGCCGCCGCATCTTCTGCTGTCAGCGCTGCAACTGCCGCCGTGATTGCGCCCGCTGCCGCAGCGCCGCCCTACTCTCCTCCCCCGGCGGCTGCGGACTATCATCCCGACCATGTGCCGCACGCCAGTCCTGCCATACGCGCTTTCGCGCGCGAGCTGGGGGTCGAGCTTGCCAAGGTCAAGGGGACGGCGCCGAAAGGACGTATCACCAAGGAAGACGTGCAGAGTTTTGTTAAAGCCGAGCTCGCTCAACCCAAGGGTGGCGCGGGCGGCGCGCTTGCGTTGGCGCAAATGCCTTACATCGACTTCACCAAGTTCGGCGCTGTTGAAACGCGCGCGTTGTCACGCATTAAAAAACTTTCCGGCGCCAACTTGCATCGCAACTGGGTCGGTATTCCGCATGTGACGCAGTTCGACGAAGCCGACATCACCGAGGCCGAAGCTTTCCGCGTTAAGACCAACGATGAAATCGCCAAGAGCGGCGCCAAGGTCACCATGCTCGCCTTCCTTATCAAGGCGTGCGTGGCTTCCTTGAAAAAATTCCCGGAGTTCAACGCTTCGCTCGAAGCGGGCGGCGAAAATTTGGTGTTGAAGAAATATTTCAATATCGGCTTTGCCGCCGATACACCCAACGGGCTGGTGGTGCCGGTTATCAAGGATGCTGATAAAAAATCCGTGATCGAGCTTGCCCGCGAAGCCGGTGAGCTCGCCGCCAAGGCGCGCGAAGGCAAGCTCTCGTCCGTCGAGATGCAAGGCGGCTGCTTGTCGATCTCCAGTCTGGGCGGCATAGGCGGAACCTACTTCACGCCTATCATCAACGCACCCGAGGTCGCCATTCTGGGCGTCTCCAAAGCGCAGACCAAGCCTATCTGGGACGGCAAGGAATTCGCGCCGCGCCTGATCCTGCCGCTGTCCTTGTCCTACGATCACCGCGTCATCGACGGCGCATCAGCAGCGCGCTTCACCGTGCATCTGTGCGCGCTGATGTCGGATATCCGCAGGTTGGTGCTTTAATATGGCTCAGCTCATCGAAGTTAAAATCCCCGATATCGGCGACTTCAAGAATGTCGAAGTCATCGAGGTTCTCGTCAAGCCCGGCGACACGGTGAAGAAGGAAGACTCACTGGTTTCACTCGAATCCGATAAGGCGTCGATGGAAATTCCTTCCTCGCACGCCGGTGTGGTCACAGAACTCAAAGTCAAGGTCGGCGACAAGGTTTCGCAAGGCAGCGTGGTGCTGCTGCTGGAAACCTCTGCGGCAACCCCGGCAGAACCCACGCCGCGCCCTGCTTCTTCGCAGGGCGATGCGCAGAAACCCGCGCCAGTATTGGCTTCCAGGCCCACAACCGCGGCAGCATCTTTTACCGGCAAGGCCGATATCACCTGCGACATGGTGGTGCTGGGCGCCGGGCCGGGCGGTTATTCCGCCGCCTTCCGCGCGGCGGACCTGGGCATGAGCACAGTCCTCATCGAACGCTATGCGACCTTGGGCGGCGTGTGTCTCAATGTCGGCTGCATTCCCTCCAAGGCGCTGCTGCATGTCGCCGCCGTAATGGATGAAGCCAAGGCCCTTGCCGCGCACGGCATCAGCTTCGGCCAGCCAGTCGTTGATATGAAAAAGCTGCTGGACTGGAAAAATAAAGTGGTGGGCAAACTCACCGGCGGCTTGAGCGGCATGGCAAAAGCACGCAAAGTGACGGTGCTCACCGGCGTGGGCGCCTTCCTCAGTCCCAACCACATAGCAGTCACTGCAAGTGACGGCGCGAAAAAAATCGTGCGCTTTGAAAACGCCGTCATCGCTGCCGGTTCGCAGTCGGTGAAGCTGCCCTTCATGCCTGACGATGCGCGTATTGTCGATTCGACCGGCGCGCTGGAGCTACCAGCAGTGCCAAAAAAAATGCTCATCGTCGGCGGCGGCATCATCGGCCTGGAAATGGGCACGGTGTATTCCACGCTAGGCACGCGCCTCGATGTAGTGGAAATGCTGAGCGGCCTGATGCCAGGCGCGGATCGCGATGTAGTCAAGGTGTGGCAGAAGTTCAACGAAAAACGCTTCGACAACTTCATGCTCAACACCAAAACCGTGGGCGCGCAAGCCAAGAAGGATGGCATCTACGTCAAATTCGAGGGCGAGCAGGCGCCTGCTGCGGCACAGCGCTATGACATGGTGCTGGTGGCAGTGGGACGCAACCCCAACGGCGGCAAAATCGGCGCGGACAAGGCGGGAGTCACCGTGAGCGAGCGCGGTTTCATCGCGGTGGATTCGCAGATGCGCAGCAATGTGTCGCATATTTTCGCCATCGGCGATGTCATCGGCAACCCGATGCTGGCGCACAAGGCGGTGCACCAGGGTCATGTGGCGGCGGAAGCGGCTGCGGGCGAAAAATCGCACTTCGATGCACGCGTCATTCCCAGCGTCGCCTATACCGATCCGGAAATCGCCTGGGTGGGCGAAACCGAAGACAGCGCCAGAGAAAAAGACATGAAAACCGGCAAGGCCGTCTTTACCTGGGCGGCCTCAGGCAGAGCCATTGCCAACGGTCGCGACGAAGGCTTTACCAAGCTGCTGTTCGACGCAAGCACGCAGCGCATTGTGGGCGGCGCTATCGTCGGCACGCACGCCGGCGATCTCATCAGCGAACTTGCGCTCGCCATCGAGATGGGTTGTGATGCGCTGGATATTGGCAAGACCATCCATCCCCATCCGACACTGGGCGAATCGGTGGGCATGGCGGCCGAATTGTTTGAGGGCGTCTGTACCGATTTGCCGCCGCAGAAAAAACGTTGAATATCCAACAAAGCTGCTCTCCAGGATACTATGCAAACTTTCAAAATCTGGCTGCGTTATCTTGGTGCAGCGCTGTTGCTGGTGAGCGCAATTATCGGAATCGAAATCTTACTGGAGCAACCGATGGGATTATTTTCTGGTACACGCCCGAGCGATCTCGGCTTCAATGCAGTCAAATTCAAAGCCTGTCCCGCCAAACCCAATTGTGTGTCGAGCACCAGCGACGCCAAAGATGCGCAACACTTTATTGAGCCGCTCAAGTTCAGCGGCGCGCCGGATGCCGCGTGGAACAGATTGAAACAAATCCTCGCCGCAACACCGCACGCAGTTGCCAGCGAGCAGCCTCATTATCTGCACCTTGAATTCAAAAGCGCGCGCATGGGTTTTGTCGATGATGTCGAATTTGCCCTCGACGCGGCGGCGCAGGTCATTCATGTGCGCTCAGCAGCGCGGCTGGGCGTGCGCGACTTCGGCGTCAACCGGGAGCGAATCGAGAGCATTCGTACGAGATTTTCCTTGACTTGATGGTGCATCAACAAAGCGCCACTCAATCGTAGGGTGCGCTTGCGCACCAATAGTAATGGTGCGCAAGCGCACCTACAGCACTCAAAATGCAATCTCGCGCCAAGACGCGAAGACGCCAAGAAAAGCAAAATGACGTATAGGTTTAAAAAAACTTTGCGCCTTGGCGTCTTGGCGCGAGCCGCTTCTCTTTCTTGTGTGATTCTGTTGGGTACGCAAGCAAAGGGTTGGCACGCGCGCCCACCCTACCATCTGCGTCAGCGCGCTTCCGGCGAGCGTCCGGGAAAGTCCAGGTACTCGACCTTGAGGCCGCGCGATCTCATCCAATCGGCGACGGCAAAACCGGTTGAACGCGGCCAGGGTCTGATGTCCTGCGGCTTGTAGCGCTGGTACTCGGCGATTTCCTCGCCCAGTTTGATACTTCCTTGCGCTATGACGTGATAGCACAACATGATCTCGTTCTTGCGCTCGAAAATATAATTGCCGATGAGGTTCGTTTCAACCACATCCAAACCGATTTCTTCTTTTACTTCGCGCGCTACCGCAGCCTTGGGGTCTTCCTTGGCTTCAAGATAGCCGGTAATCAGCGCAAACCAACCTGCGGGCCACAGCGCATTGC
>JAYWAM010000237.1:0-4695 GCA_043782425.1 Betaproteobacteria bacterium | reverse complement strand
ATCGATCTCAATACCCAGACAATCGCATGGAAGATGGCGGTGGGGAAACAGCCTGCGGGGATATGGAACATGCCCGACGACAGGCATCTCATCATCGGCATGACCGGCGCAGACTACGCCGAAGTGCTTGATTGGCGCGAGCGCAAGCCAGTGAAAATTATTCCCACCGGCAAGGGCGCGCATAATTTTCTCGCGCTGGGAGACGGACGCCATGTTTTCATTACCAACCGCGTATCGGGCAGCATCAATGTGATCGACCAACAGACGCTCACGGTGGCGGACACCATCAAGGTTCACGGCGGCCCGGACTGCATGGAACTGTCCCAGGACGGCAAACAGCTCTGGGTGACAATGCGCTGGGCAAGGAAAGTGGCAGTGGTTGATATGACGACAAGGAAAGTTATCAAAGAAATCCCGGTAGGAAAATCGCCGCATGGCGTATATTTCTTTACGCACGCGGGCAGGCGCTAATGAAGGTTTTCACTCTGGGCGCGCTGTTCTGTATGTCCATAAGCGCGTGGTGCGCGGCGACCGAGGCGACTACTTGTTCCGGCACGGTGTATCTCACCATCGACACAGGCCACATGGCGCCGGCCGAACAGATGGCGGCCATCCTCAACAAGCACGCGGTCAAAGCCACTTTCTTTCTTTCCAACGAAAAGACGCAGCGCGGCGATACGGCGCTGAACGCGTCATGGAGCGCATTCTGGAAAGCGCGCGTGCAGGAAGGCCACGCATTCGGCTCGCATACCTGGCGGCATAGGTATTTTCGCGCTGACAGCGGAGACGATAGGGTGAGCTATGTGCCATGGGGTGAAAAGCGCGGAGAAATGCTCGATGAGGCAGGCGTGTGCGCTGAAATTCGTAAGCCAGAAGAAGCCTTCAAAGTCCTGACCGGGCGCGGCTTTGACGGCATCTGGCGCGCGCCCGGCGGCAAGCTCACACCCAACGTGGTGCGCTTTGCCGAAGCGTGCGGTTACCGGCATGTGCCGTGGTCGGCGGCGGGATTTAGCGGCGACGAACTAGCATCGGAGAAATTTTCCAGCGATCAGCTCATCAAGCAACAATTACGCGACATAAAAAACGGCGATATTCTGTTGTGGCACCTGGGCATCTGGTCGCGCAAGGATGCGCTGTGGCCCAGACTGGATGAGTTGATTGTCGGCCTCAAGGCGCGTGGCCTGTGCTTCGCAAAAATTACCGAGCACCCGGCATGGAAACGCTAGTTGATCTGTTTACTCAAACGTTTGCCGTTGCGTTTGCCTTCTTGCAGGCTCAGTTATTCGAGGGCCTGATATTGCCGGTATTGTATGCACTCGGTTTTTCTTCCTATGCCGAAATGGCGTTCGACGCCACCGAGCTATTCCTTATCGGCGTTCTTGAAGTGCTGTTCATGGCGGTCTTTTTTAGCGCGTTGGAAAAATGGCGTCCTGTTGAACATTGGCAAGATCGCAAGGCAGTACGCGCCGATGTGATTTACACCTTGATAAACCGCCTCGGACTGGTTCCTCTGCTGCTATTTTTATTGCTGACTCCACTGACCGATAGCGTGGATGGCTGGTTGCGCATGCACGACATCATCCCCCCCAATCTGGAAAATATTTTCCCCGGCCTGGCGCAACATGCGCTCACCAGTTTTCTGCTGTATCTGGTGATCCTCGATTTTGCCGCTTACTGGTTGCACCGCTGGCAGCATCGCTTCAATATCTGGTGGGCGTTGCATAGCCTGCATCACAGCCAGCGCCAGATGGGATTTTGGTGCGACAACCGCAATCATCTGCTCGATGTACTGGTGATCGATGGCTGCTTTGCTTTGCTCGCCCTGCTCATCGGCGTTGCTCCGGGGCAGTTTATGATGATTGTAGTGGCGACACGCATGCTGGAGAGTCTGGCGCATATCAACGCCAGGCTTTCATTCGGCGCGGTCGGCGAGAGACTGCTGGTGAGTCCGCGCTTTCATCGTCTGCATCACGCCATCGGCGCCGGTCACGAAGGCGCAAAACGCGGTTGCAATTTTGCGGTATTGTTCCCGCTGTGGGACATATTGTTCGGCAGTGCAAATTTTGCGACGGAGTATCATCCTACTGGCATACGCGATCAACTCGAAGGGCGCGATTACGGCGCGGGTTTCTGGCGCCAGCAGTGGTTGGGCCTCAAGCGCCTTGCAACCCGCTTCAACTCTTCTGCTACGATCCAACCTGATGTGTAGTAATACCAATTCTCGACAGAAATGTGTATGAATCGTCTGTAGGAGCGGGCTTGCCCGCGAAATGGCTGCAATCGCGGGCAAGCCCGCTCCTACAAAAATAGCGTTTCTATTGCGATTTGGAATAAGCTCAGCGTAACTAAAAAGGCATCCTCTTGAATTCCTGGATTTCACACATGAAAACCACCTGTTATCTCATCGGCTTGCTCATGGCCGCAACCTCTCTGGCGGCGCAGGAAATGTCGAGCCGCCGTTTTGACGGCGCGGCCGCGAAGCCAGTGCACATAAGCACGCAAAGTGCGCCTATCATAGAAGCGGCGCCGCCCGGCAATGAAAAACGCGTGGCCAGTAGTGAAGAACTGCGTGGCGCCCTGCGCGTCGGCAGCGTGCTTGCGGTGACGCCGCAGAAACGCGCGCAGCAATGGAGCGCCACAGCCGAAGGCGGCTATGTGCTGCGGGCAACCGTCAGATCGCGCGACGCGGTGGGCTTGCGTACCCGCCTGGAGATTTCACGCCTGTTGCCGGGCATGGAAATCCGTGTCGCCGCGCGCCCCGGCGCAGAGGCGCAAGTGATGCCGCTAGATGCGCAGGTGGCGGGCGAGATCTGGACCCCATACACCGCAGGCGACACACAGTACATCGAACTCGTGTCGAGCGCTGACCCGCGCGCGTTGAACACAAACGCGTACACAAACGCGTACACAAACGCGAACCTAAACGCAAACGTAAGCGTGAGCGGCGTGGTGCATTTTGATATTTCACCGCTCAGCGCACACCTTGGCAAAGCCTCAGGCATTTGCAATCCCGACGTGAGCTGCACTTCCAACGATGCAGCCATCGACAGCGCCATCAACGAGCGCAAAAATTCCGTTGCGCAACTTAATTTTGTATCAGGGGGATCGTCTTTCCTATGCAGTGGCACGCTAATCAACAGTGAGCGTTTTCCAGTAGCGTATTTTTTGACGGCAAACCATTGCATTTCGACGCAGGCTGCCGCTTCGACCATTACCACCTTCTGGTTCAAGGAAATCAGTACCTGCGGCGGCGCATCCATCAACCCGCTGAGCACGCAGGTTAGCGGCGGCGCGCAACTGACGTTCACCAGCTATAACGTTGATTCCACTCTGCTGCAACTGAACAACTCGCCGCCTGTTGGCGCTGTGTATTCGGGCTGGAACGCGGCGCCCTTGAGCGCCAACGCGCCCATTGTCGCCATCAGCCATCCGCGTGGCGATCCGCAGAAATACGCGCAGGGCAATTTTTCGCGCCTGGTGCGCACCTTCGACTATGCGCAGGATTTGTACGGCATCCACTACACGCGCGGCGTCATCGAAGCGGGCAGCAGCGGCTCCGGCCTGTTCACGCTTTCCGGCGACAGCCTGCAATTGCGCGGCATTTTATCGGGCGCCACTACTGGCGGCGGCGGACTGAGTTGCACTAATACGGAGGATTTTGGCGTCTATGGACGCCTGGAAATTTTTTACCCGCAAATCAAAGGCATTTTGGAAAGCGGCATGCTGCCGTCCGACGATCACGGCAACACGCCCGCGACTGCAACCAACCTTGCGCTCGGCGCTACGTTAAGCGGCAGCATCAGTTACGCCGGCGATATAGATGTGTTTCGCATCACCGTGACCGAGACGGGAACGCTGAGCGTTTACTCCACCGGCGGCAACGATCTGGTCGGCGCCTTACTCAATTCGCAAGGCTCGGGGCTTGCATCCAGTGATGACGCCGAGACGCGTAACAATGAATTCGGCATCAGCTATAAAGTCAGTCCAGGAACTTACTATGCCAGTGTCGCGCACTTTATCCCCGATGGCCTGGCCGATTACCAGATACATGCGGTTTTTTCCAGCGCCAGCGACAACTACAGCGACATCTGGTCAACCGGGAGTGAGAGTGGCTGGGGTATTTCCCTCAGCCATCAGGGCAACGTGATTGGCGGCGCGCTCTATACTTACGATCTCGATGGCAGCAACATGTGGCTGTTATTGGCAGGCGCGCAGAAACAACCCGACGGCAGTTACCTTGGCCCCTTGCTGCGTTACAGCGGCCCGGCATTCGACACCAGCCCGTGGCCAGTACAGAATGTTGTGGCGACGCAAGTGGGTACGATGCGGCTACAGTTTCTCAACAATCTGACGGCGCTGATGACCTACACAGTCGATGGCATTGCAGTGTCCAAAACCATCACACGTTTTGTATACGACAAGCCGCCCACTTGTAGTTTTTCCGCATTCGATAGAAGCTTTGCGTCCAATTACCAGGACATCTGGTGGACCGCGTCCGAGTCCGGCTGGGGTATCAATCTGGTACAGCAAGGCAGCAACATTGCCGCCGCGCTGTATACTTTTGACCGCAACGGCAAGGCGCTGTGGCTGCTGATGGGCCAGGGTGTACATCAGGCCAGCACTGCTGCCGACACCTACATCGGCGATTTAATGCGCTATTCCGGCCCACCCTTCAATGCGATGCCGTGGCCTGCA
>JAYWAM010000236.1:0-4695 GCA_043782425.1 Betaproteobacteria bacterium | reverse complement strand
AAATCGAATCCTATGCGCAAAAAAGCGGCGGAATAGAAAACTCCATCCTCAGCTTATTGAGCGGCACGCTACGTTCCTTCACCGGCTTGCTCTCGCCCGCCTCGCGCGATAAATTTAAAATGAAAACCCGTGTCGCCACCGTCGGCATTCGCGGCTCAGGCGGCCTGTTGTATTACTGCGAAACCAATTGCCCGTCCGATGCCGGTGGCCCACGCACGCCTGACAACACCGCCTTTCATCACACCATAGAAGGCAGCCATTGCGTCAGCGGCAGCGAGCAAAATGAAGCCGACTGTGTGGTTACCGGCCCCGGCGAAACCTTGCAAATCACTGCTGGACAGCCGCCAAAGTTTGTCACACCGCCTTCGTTCCTGCTCCTTGCCGGGCATAGCATGACCGGCGCCGATAAGGGCGCAGCCGAGGCAATCAAGGATGAGCGTGCGTTTGCCGCCGCCGATACCAACAGTACCCTGGAACGCTTGCCGCTGCTGGTGGGCGATAACGGCCTGGGTTTCAGCCTCACCGAAGCCTTAGGCGCTATCCCCTCCGTGGACCCGCTGGGCCTGCACGATATTGTCGTATCTAGCAGCGGCGCAGCCTTTGGCAGCCAGGCGAGGCTAAGCGACATGACGCTAGACAATGGCGCGCTGCGTGGCTTCAGCAGCTATGTCGGATTGCAAAGCGGCCTGAATGTCGCTATCGCAGGGGACATCCTGGTGGTTGATAACCAAACAGTGAACATCGATGACACCACCATCCACCTGGGGCGTTGGGGAAACGGCAATCTCACCTTGCAAGGTACGCCCAACGGCGTCAACGGCAGCGTGCACTGGGCCTACGCCAATTCAAGCTACCCGTCCTATCTTTCCGATGTGCTCACCGGCACGGCCACTTATACGCTCGCCGCCGCCACGGCGCCCACCAACCAGAACAACCTCGCGGGCACACTGGGTTCGGCAACGCTCAATGTTAATTTCAGTAATCGCACCCTCAACGCTGCGCTGGCAGTGACGCTGCCCACTGCTGCGGGAGGCAACTGGAATCTGAACGCAAGCAACGTACCATTCTCGCTCAACAGCTTCTATGCCAGCACTGCCGACCGGCTCGTCATCACCAATGGCGCAGGCGTGACCTCAAGCGCCAACAGCCTGCTGTATGGCGCTTTGCAAGGCAGCTTTGTCGGTGGCTCGCTGTCTGCGGCTATCTTAGGCTACGGCTTTACCGATCAGACCACGCAAAGCCGGAGCGCTTACAACACGATTTCCGGTGTAGCCGTTGTCAGCGGACCGGCACAGAGCCGCAGCATGCCGTTTCGTGTCGGGCTGGTATCTGATCCTAGCGGGGTGTTGAGCAACGCCTCTTTCATCCGTAATTTCGCCACCGTCAACCGGCCTGATGAGGTGACGCAAGGCAATGGCGCGCTGAGCGCTTTTGCTGCGCCGTATATTTTTTCGGGCAATGTCGCCGGGCATGCCGCTTATCAGCAGGGCACAGCTTCCGCAGTCGATGCCGGATTTGACGCCGCCACCGGGCTGTCGTGGGGGCGCTGGGCGGGGGGCGCAGCGAGTGTCAGCAGTGGCAGCACGACACAAAGCATCGCGCTGGCTAACAGCAGCTTGCATTATATTTTTGCCAGCACACAAAGCGGCCCGGTGTCGCTGCCGCTCACCGGCAGCGCAGTGTATGACGTGCTCGGTTCCACACGTCCCACCGACAACTCAGGCCATGTCGGCGCCTTCAACTCGGCGACACTGGCGGCTAATTTCACCAACCGCACGGTCGATCTAGGGGTCAATTTCAGCATCAACGGCCAGACCTGGAATGCCGGGGCCAACGGCGTGCCTATCTATCGCGATCAGTATTTCTCGGCCTATGGCGGTGCGGCAGTGCAGGGCATACCGAACCCGGCGCAACTGACCATCACCTGCGCGCCGACATGCGGCGTGGGCGCAAGCGGGGCCATTGATGGTTTCTTCACCGGACGCAGCGGGCAGGGCGCGGGAATGATGTACAACGTCGGCGGCAATAGCGGCGCGGTAGCGTTGGGGCGGCGTGGGGGGTAGATGAACACTACGCAGCCTGACCTACGTCCCAATCATCACGCATCAGCATTAAAGGAAAACTTGAAATGAAAAAATTACTGCGCATCAATTCTCTCTACGCCGTGTCTTCACGCATGGCGCGTGCGCTGCTGGCGCTGATACTGGTCGCCGGAGCTGTACTCTTCGCCGGACAGGCGCAGGCCGCATTCTTGCCTTCTACCGGCCTTTCGTTCGGCAACGTGCCGGTAGGCTCGACCAGCCCGGCCCTGACGCTGACGTTTCAAAATACCAGCACATTTGCTAGAATAACCATTACCAGCATCAGCGCCTCACCCCCTTTCTCAACTCCTACCAACACCTGTCCTGTTCCACTGCTACCCGGAGGAATCTGCACTATCAGCGTGCAGTTCTCCCCCGTCGTGGTAGGCACTGGGCAAACCGGAACGCTGACCGTCATTCACACGGGTTCTACTACCTTCCCCGTCACGGAGACCGCCAGCCTGGTTGGCAATGGCATAGCGACAGCCCCCATCATCACCAGCCTTGCCCCGCCTGGTGGCACAGTCGGCACGCTCTACAGCCACACCTTCACTGCCAGCGGTACAACGCCGATCACCTGGAGCCTTGTCACGGGCACACTGCCTACCGGTCTCACGCTGAACGCCGCCAGCGGCGCATTGAGCGGCACGCCGACGACGGTGGGTTTATTCACATTTACTGTCCAAGCCGCCAACGGCACGCCGCCCAACGCGCAGCAGACCAACACAGTTCAGATTAATCCGCCAGTGGTGCTGGTCACCGTCACGCCCCCCAATCTCCTGTTCAACAACGTGACGGTGGGTTCGACCAGCGCGCCCCAGGCAGTGACAGTGATGAATGGCGGCAAACTCCCCATCAGCGTCAGCGTCACCCCACCGACTGGTCCCTTCTCCTTTTCAAACGCTTGCTCGCCGAGCCTGGGTTCCGGCTTAAGTTGTGTTATCAGCGTGCAGTTCGCACCCATCGTGGTAGGCGCCGGCCAAAGCGGAGTGCTAAGCGTGGTGACAACTGATATACAGAACAGCAACGCCACGTTTTCTGTCAGCCTGTCGGGCAACGGCATCGCTGTACCCGCCCCCAATGCCTCCCTGGTTCCCGCTGCGCTGGATTTTGGCACCCAGCCGGTGGGCACGACCAGCGTTGCGCAATCTTTGATCCTCTCCAATAGCGGCAATGCAGCGCTATCAGTGGCCAGTGTCACGATGAGCGGCGCTTTTTCCCAACTGCCCGCCACGGTGCCCGCAGTAACCATCCCGTCTTGCGCCATGGCGCCGTTCACGCTGGCACAAGGGGCGAGTTGCTTCTTTGATGTAGTCTTTTCTCCTACCGCAGCCGGAAGCGCCACTGGATCGCTATTTGTGTCGATTGGCAATGCGCCTTCAGTGAGCGCAACGCTGGCGGGAGTGGGAGGGGCGGGTAAGCTCATTCAGGTTTCGCCCACGACATTTATCTTCGCCAGTCAGGTGCTCAATGTGGCAAGTGCGCCACAGGCCTTCACTGTTACCAATGTTGGTACCCAGGTAGTGAACATCACCTCGCTGCTGGCCTCCTCCGGAGCTACCGACTTTATCGTTACGCACAATTGCGGCACGCTCAATACACTGGCCTCGGTATCGGCTACAGGTTCTGGCAACAGTTGCAGTGGCACGGTGACATTCCAGCCTTCTGCCATCGGCGCGCGCAGCGGTATTGTCAGCGTAGTGAGCGATGCGCAGGGTTCGCCGCATATGCTCACTCTGTCAGGCGGCGGCTTGATCCAGCCTTTCGCGCTGCTGACGACTTCAGCCAGTAGCTTGGGATTCGGCCAACGCGGCATCGCTAACCGCAGCGCCACGCAGATAATCCGCGTGACCAACAGCGGCAATGTGCCGGTGGATATTTCCTCCATTTACACGAGCGGCGATTTTTATCAAAGTCATAACTGCCCCGGCTCACTGGATTCTGCGCAAAGCTGTGAGGTAAGCGCCTGGTTCCTGCCCAGCATTCCCGGCGCGCGCGCAGGCGAGTTGGTGATAGTCAACAGCGGTCAGGACAACCCTAACCGGGTGGCTTTCCAAGGCACAGGCTGCCGCTTCTTCACCATCCCCGGCTCACGCCTGGCGCAGGTGAATTGCAAGCGTTGAGGGTAGGGTAGGGGTGTAGCAGGGAATTCGTGCGGCATGCCGCACGCCTGCGAAACGGTTGCCCGATGTAGCGGGCAACGCGCCCTGCAAGGGGATCAAGGCCAAAGGCCGGATCTATGTTTGGAGTGCGGTGACACGTAACCGCTTTGTTTGACGCGACATGTCGCGTCTTTAAAAAAAAGCGGTGACGCGTCATCGCACTCTGAACCCGGGCGTTGAATCCAAGCGTTTGCCCACGAAGACTTCGCGCTCGACGAGTGAAATGCGTTCGTTCCTCTTCCGAGACGACCCGATGATGCGGTGGCCGCCGCAGGACGGACACCCTGCGCCGACGACGATGGCCGAAACGCCGCAATGACGTCTTGCGCGTCGAACAACGCTCCAATTGCACTTCATCGGGGGCCCAACGTTAGAGCTCAGGCGCGCCGCTTTTTGGCGTCGCCTGGAGCGACTTGTTAGGCATTTGGCTCGAAAGAGTAGGTAAATGAAAC
>JAYWAM010000235.1:0-4703 GCA_043782425.1 Betaproteobacteria bacterium | reverse complement strand
TTGAGCGCAGCGATACCCATCAATCGGCTGCGGCGGTAATTTGTCATGGGTGCGCGGTGGTGATGAAGTGATGGGGGGATGGTGATGGGAGAGATGGGTATCGCTGCGCTCAACCCATCCTACTCCGCATAGTCTTCTGCGCATAAAGCCAGGCCAGATCCGCCAGCGGCAGCGCGGCTTTGCCCATGGCTGCGGCTTGCGCGCTGGCCGCAGTGCCATCGGCCACGCGCTTCATGATGCCCTGCAAAATGCCGGCCATGCGAAACATGTTGTAGGCAAGATAGAACTCGAAATTCGGAATGCCGTCGCGCCCGGTGCGCTTGCAGTAGCGCGCCACATAGTCGTGCACCTCGGGAATGCCGAGCGCTTTGACATCGACCCCGCCTAAGCCGCGAAACACGCCTTGCGGCACATGCCAGGTCATGCAGTGATAGGCGAAATCGGCGAGCGGATGGCCGAGCGTGGAAAGCTCCCAGTCGAGCACCGCCAGAATACGCGGCTCGTCGGGGTGGAATATGAGGTTATCGATACGGTAATCGCCGTGCACGATGGCGCTTTCTTCGCCCGGCGGAATGTGTTGCGGCAACCAGTCAATGAGCTTATCCATGGCGGGAATGCTTTGCGTTTCCGAAGCGCGATACTGTTTGCTCCAGCGCGCAATCTGGCGCTCGAAAAAATTTCCCGGCTTGCCGTAGTCAGCCAGCCCGACTGCACCCACATCGACGCTGTGCAAGGCGGCAATGACGCGATTCATTTCTTCGTAAATGTCACGCCGCTGTGTGTTGTTCATATGCGGCAGCGTCGGGTCCCACAACACGCGCCCCGCCACAAATTCCATGATAAAAAATGCCCGCCCGATCACATTCTCGTCGGCGCACAACGCAAGCATTTTCGCCACCGGCACAGCGCTCGCGGCAAGCGCTTGCATGACGCGGAACTCGCGCTCTATCTGATGCGCCGAAGGCAGCAGTTTCGCTACCGGCCCGGGCTTGCTGCGCATCACATAGCACCGCTTCGGCGTGATGAGCTTGAAAGTGGGATTGGACTGCCCGCCCTTGAACTGCTCAACGCTCAGCGGCCCGGCAAAGCCATCAACATTGGCATGCAACCAAGCTTGCAGTGCGGCTTGATCGAATTGTTGTTTTTCGGCGACCGGCATAGTGCCGTCAAAGTTCTCAACCATTAACTTGCTCCTGCTACGCTTTTGCGAAACTTCAAATATTCCTGGTACAGCCCTTCCATGGTGGTCATGCGCGTGGCGGTTTGCAGGCCGTCGAGCGGCGCATGATTCACCATGCGCAAGGTCACATCATGCTGCGCCTCGCCCACATCGATGGCGTTGATGCAGCCTGCCGACTGCGCCAGGGCGGGAAAGAATTTCCGCTCTCCGCTCAACAGATACGACAGCAGCGCGCGATTCACTGCGCCATGCAACACCAGCAGAACGATGTCCCAATGCGCGTCGGCGCGTAGCGTGTCGATGGCGGGAATCACGCGCTCAAGTAACTCGCCTATGCTTTCGCCGCCGAGGAAGCGTTGCTCCTGGCGCGTGACACCCTGGCCATCGAGTGCGCCGAGAAAAGCGTCGCGCAATTCGTCATCGGGAATATCGGCCAGCTTGCCGCCCTCGATTTCGCGCAGCGCCGGGAGTGCTTCAATTTCGACACGTTGTTTCATCTCCTGCAACACAACGTCGGCGGTTTGCAGGGTGCGCTCCAGGCCGCTGGTGATGACGCGATCAAACTGTAGTTTGGCTGCGGCAAATTCGCGGCCCGCCGCCTGCGCCTGCGCGCGCCCTGTAGCATTGAGCGGCACGCTGTCAGGCCGATGCGGTCGGCCTTCCTTGTCAAAATAAGTCACGCTGCCGTGGCGCATCAGATAAATGCGCCGCCGCTTGGCGTCTTTGGGGATCATTGCCGGTAACTCGTATCCATGCGGTCGAGCTTGCGTAACAAGCCCGGCCACGCCAGCTTGCCGCCCAAACCGCGCGTCACCGCCTTCATTTGTTGTAGCGCGCCATCGAGAACCGGTTTGGCAATGTGGATCAGCTCGCCGCCGCCCGCCTGCGCGCGCACTTGTATCATGCACGCCGCTTCGAATATATACATCAGCAGGAACGCATCTGCGATGGTCTCGGCGCAAGTAAGCAGGCCGTGGTTGCGCAGCATAAGCAGACTTTTGTCACCCAGATCGCGCACCAGGCGCGGCTTTTCGTCGTCGTTAAGCGCCACACCTTCGTAGTCGTGGTAGGCGAGACTGGCCAGCACAAATATGGATTGTTGCGACAGCGGTAGCACGCCGTGCTTCTGCGCTGACACCGCCACGCCATTGACGCTGTGGATGTGCAGCACGCACTTGGCGTCGTGGCGCGCGCTGTGGATGGCGCTGTGTATGGTGAAGCCGGCAGGATTGACGGGATGAGGGTTGTCGTCGAGCTTGTTGCCCTTGATGTCGATTTTTACCAGGCTGGAGGCGGTGATTTCCTCGAACATCATGCCATAAGGGTTAATCAAAAACTGCTCGTCCAGGCCGGGAATTTTGGCGGTGATGTGAGTGAAAACCAGATCATCCCAGCCGTAAGCAGCGGTTAAACGATAGCAGGCGGCGAGATCAACGCGCGTTTGCCATTCCTCGGCGCTGACGCGGGATTGAACGGATGCGGCGGGGGTGGCGCTCATGGTGTCCTCCGGGTGGCGGGTCAGTGGGAAGCGTGCAGTTTAACCTTGCATCTGAAGATAGTCACATAGGGATTGTCACACAAGAATTGTAGGAGACTCGACAATTGCAAAAACGCTTCAGCACCCGCAAGCCTCTATAATGCCGTCTTCACGCCGCCTGGCCCGGAAAGGATTTCGATGCTTCCCCTGCTGCCCCGCATTTTGACATTGTGTTTTTTTGTGATCGCGACACCCCTTATGGCTCAAAACGAAAAACTCTCTCCTCCCATTGCGAAAATAATTCCCAAGGAAATGATTAATCACGGCGACAAGCGCGTCGATGATTATTTCTGGTTGCGCGAGAAAGACAATCCTGAGGTCAGCGCTTATCTCAAGGCGGAAAATGCCTACACCGAAGCAGTGTTGCAGCCGCTCGCCGGGTTTCGTGAGCAGCTTTACAAGGAAATGCTCGCGCGCATCAAGGAAACCGATCAGAACGTTCCCTACCGCGACGGCGAGTATTTTTACTACTCGCGCACCGAGGAAGGCAAGCAGTACGCGATTTACTGCCGCAAAAAAGGCAGCCTCGAGGCTGCGGAGGAAGTGCTGCTCAACTTGAATGATCTCGCGCAAGGCAAAGCTTTTTTGGCGCTCGGCGCCTACGATGTCAGCCCCGACGGGAAGTGGCTCGCCTACTCGCTCGACTTCACCGGGTTTCGCCAGTACACCCTGTATTTCAAAAATCTTGCGAACGGCAAGGTGCTCGACGACAAGATGGACAAAGTCGACTCCATCGCCTGGGCCAACGACAACAAAACTATTTTTTATGTGACCGAAGATCAGGCCAAGCGCCCCTACCGCCTGCACCGGCATGTGCTCGGCGGCAAAAATGACGAGCTGCTATTCGAGGAAAAGGACGAACTCTACGGCGCGGCGGTGTACGCCACGCGCAGCAAGGGCTACATTGTGCTCGCCAGCCAAAGCTCGGAAACCAGTGATGCGCGCATTCTCGACGCCAACAAGCCCAATGGAAAATTCAAGTTAATCGAAAAACGCAAGTTCGGTCATCGCTATTTCGTCGATCATCACGACAAGTCATTTTTTATCCGCACCAATGACAAGGGCCGCAACTACCGTCTGGTCGTCGCCCCCGTCGCTGCTCCCGCCAAAGCCAACTGGAAGCAAATCATCGCGCAGCGCAAGGAGGTGATGCTGGAGGAAGTCGATGTGTTCGCTGATTTTTTTGTCGCGGTGGAGCGCAAGGACGGTTTACCACAACTGCGCATCCTGAACTACGACAAGAGCGCGGGTCACAGCATCGAATTTCCGGAAGAGGTTTACTCGGCTTCGCCCGGCGCCAACGCAGAATACCAAACCGCCCAATACCGCTTCGCTTATGAATCGCTGGTGACGCCCAGCTCGGTGTTTGATTACGATGTGAAATCGCGCCAGCGCAAACTGCTCAAGCAACAGCCGGTGCTGGGTGGCTATGATCCTGCCGAGTATGAGTCTAAGCGTCTTTACGCCAGCGCCGCCGATGGCGTGCGCATCCCGCTTTCCATTGTTTATAAAAAAGCATTACGCAAAACCGGGCCGCAGCCGACGCTGCTCTACGGCTATGGCTCATATGGTATCTCGATGGATGTGGGATTTCGTTCCAGCCGTCTGGCGCTGCTCGATCGCGGCATGATTTTCGCCATCGCACATATTCGCGGCGGCGGCGAAATGGGCAAGCAGTGGCACGACAGCGGCAAGATGCTGAAGAAGAAAAACACTTTCAATGATTTCATCGCCAGCGCCGAATATCTGATCACAGAAAAATACACCGAGCCCGCCAAACTGGTGATCCAGGGCGGCAGTGCGGGCGGCCTGCTGATGGGGGCGGTGACCAATATGCGTCCCGATCTGTTTGCGGTAGTGGTCGCGATGGTACCGTTCGTCGATGCGTTGAACACCATGCTCGATCCTTCGCTCCCGCTGACTGTGGGCGAATATGAGGAGTGGGGCAATCCGGTTGAGCCGCAGTTTTACGAGTACATCAAATCC
>JAYWAM010000234.1:0-12503 GCA_043782425.1 Betaproteobacteria bacterium | reverse complement strand
GGCAAATCGAGCGGCACGCCAGCCTGGCTTGCATGACCCTCGCTGGCATCGAGACCAAATTCCTTGGCCACTCGCGCCACGTCATCAGCGCCGATCTCTTGCCCAAGACAGGTTAGTGAAAGTGTCTTGACTACATTTTGCAGCACCGGCAAATTTCCCGGCCAATCAAGGTTGCGCAAAGCGTTAAGTGCGGCGACATTAAATTGTCGCAGCGGCGCTTCATTGGCGTCCACCAATTGCAGCAATATGGCGTTAGCCAGATCGGGGATGTCTTCGGCGTGTTCTTTAAGCGACGGCACACGCAACGCCAGGCCGCTGATCTGGCTATATAGCGCCGCCTCGAAGTTATCCTGTTCGACCATAGGAACCAGCGCTTGCGACGTCGTGCACACCAGGCGCACATTGAATTTTTCCAGTTTTCCTATCAGTTGCAACAAGCCCTTCTGCTCGGCGCGCGATAAGCTGTGTACGTCCTGTAAAAACAGGACGCCATCGCGCGCCGCAGCCAGCGGCTCGAACGGATTTGCCGCCAGCCAGGCATGGTCGGCAGGCGCAAGCCACGGCGTATTGCGCAGATGCAGTACTCTGGCGCACAACTCGAAGCCACAGCCCGGCTCGCCGGTGAGCAGCACCGGCGTTTTCAGACGGCTGACTTGCTCAAGACGCTGACGCATGTCGATTATTACCTTGGCGCGCCCCAAGTTAGCAAACGACAGCCCGGGCTTGGTAAGAACACGTCGACCGGCCAGCGCCTTGCCCACTGTGGCAAGCAACTTAGGCATGCTGATGGGTTTTTCCAGGAAGTCGAATGCGCCGATGCGCGTCGCTTCCATGGCCGACTCAATCGTGCCGTGACCCGACATCATGACCACTGGCATAGTGAGCTGCCCGCTGAGCGCCCACTCCTTAAGCAGACTGATGCCGTCGGTGTCGGGCATCCAGATGTCAAGCAATACCAGGTCAGGGCGCGCTTCCTTGCGGATGGCGCGCGCAGACGAGGCATTCTCCGCAAGACGAACGCTATAGCCTTCGTCTTTAAGGATTTCAAAGAGTAGTTCGCGGATGCCGATTTCATCATCAACAACCAGGATTTGATTTGGCGCCATGTGTTCCTCGTTACTTTGCTACTGAAGCCGCTATGGGCACAGGCAGTGTAATCGAAACACTCGCCCCATGCGGTTTTACGTTCTCGACTGTTACCTTGCCGTGATGTTCGTCAACGATCTTTTTAACTATCGCCAGCCCCAACCCTGTTCCCTTGGGTTTGGTTGTGATATAGGGTTCAAAGATGCGCCCCACGATACTTTCGGCTATGCCGGCGCCGTTGTCAGTCAGCGACAGCTCGACGTTATCCCCGACGCACGCCGAAGCGATCACAACACGTGGCTGCTCGGCTCCAGCCAAAGCATCAACTGCATTTTGAATCAAATTGTGCAGCACTTGCCGTATCAAGGCCGGGTCGGCGATGATGTCGGGCAAATCAGGTGCGAGTCGCGTCTCAAAAGTTACTTGCATGGCCTCGTAAAGCACCAGCACCTCAAGCACCAGATCGTTGAGCGCCACTGCGCTGGCGTTTAGCCTTGAACTGCGCGCATAAAGGCTGAAGTCGTCCACCATTCCTTTGAGCGCATTTACCTGCGCGACGATGGTGTTGGTTGAGCGCCTGAGAATTTCGGCATCGGAGGGCGGCAGTTTGTCGGCAAGCTTATGTTGCAAGCGTTCGGCCGAGAGTTGAATAGGCGTTAGCGGGTTCTTGATTTCGTGCGCCAGGCGGCGTGCGACCTCGCCCCACGCGGCGTCGCGCTGCGCCTGAATCAAGTGGGTGATGTCGTCGAACACCAACACGAAGCCCGAATCGATAGTCGCGGGCAGGCGCGTGCCGCGCACAAGCAGCGTACGTGCACCGTCGTAGTGGGCGTACTCCATCTGACACTCCCAGGACTTGTCTCTGGCCGTAGCAAATTGCGCAGCGATTTTTTCCATTAATGGCCCGAGGCTGGCGCCCGTGGCGCCTTGCGCCGTGCCCCATTCGGGAAGCTTCAGGCCATGAAGCAAGGCAGCGTCAACTCCGAGAATCTCGCTGGCGGCGCTGTTGATGGTCTTGGCGTAAAAGCGCTGATCTGTAGCGATTACGCCGGAAGTCAGATTGCCAAGTATGCTTTCCAGATAGGTCTTGGCGTTTTCGAGCTGCTGTTGATTGCGCACCACTACCTCTGAGGTATCGGCCAGTTGGCGCGTCATGGTGTTGAAAGACTGCGTGAGCACGCCGAATTCATCGCGGCTTTTCACCGGGTTCAGCTTGCTGAAGTCGCCCTTGGCAATGGCGCGCGTGCTCTCAGCCAGCGCCGAGAGCGGAGCGGATAGCCGCTCCGAAAACAGGAACGACAGGGCGATTGCGGAGAACAGCGTGAGCAGCAGCGCGAGCGTCAGCGTCAGCCGAAATATCCATTGCAGTCCGGAGCGCGCCAGCGACAGTTCCTGATAGTCGCGGTAACCCGCCTCGACAATCTGCGCGTCCTGCGCCAACGGCTTATTCACTGGCTGTAATAATTGCAGCCAAAGTGTCTCATCGCCTCCTGTATGAATGGCGACTGGCACGATAACGCGCAGATAGAGGCCGCGCTCTGCAATGGTTTCTACAACGCGGTAGTACGGCTGGCTTTGCTTGAGCAGCGCCACTGCGGGCAAATCCGGCAGCAGGCTGGTTTGCCGTTCTGCGCTAAAGACGATGGGACTGCCTTGTTCACTCAGCAGTGCAGCCTCCTCGACAGCAAAGCGGATGCGCAGTTGCGCGAACCGCTGTGTCTCGTGCTCTGCTTTGTCGGTCAAGCTGGCAGCCATTGTTACGGCCTTGCGCCCCAGATCGGCAAGCGACGCGTCAATCGCGCTGCGGCCCAGACTCAAGCCGCCTTCCAGCGCCTTGTCGACGCGCACGTTGAACCACGATTCGATACTGCGCTCGAAAAACTGCAACGAAATCACATACACCAAGCCCCCCGGAATGGTGGCCATGAGCGCGAACACCACCATCAACCTGAGCGTGAGCTTGGAGCCGAACACGCGCTCCTTGAGTTTTTTGCGCAGCACACGGATTTGATAGCCGACCAGAATGAGCAGTCCCACCGCGACTGCACTGCCCAGGTTCAGCAGCCACGGGTAGTAGCGCTCGAATAGCGTGGTGTTGGCAGTGGCGCGCGACAACAGGAAAATCAGCGCGACGCCTGCGGCAACAAGAATCCATATCAGCGCCCGTATCATGGCGTAACATTCCAGCGATACCAGTCGGACGACAGCGTCCAATCGCGTGAGGCGACCACGCTGACCTGGAAAGGACGCGGCAGTTGCGATGTATCGAGGCGCATGCGCAGCGACGCCTCATACTGTTCGCCCGGCTTAAGACTGTCCTTTGCGCTGACTTCCCAGCCGCGCAAACTCGAAAGCTGGCGCTTTAGCTCGTCAAAGCCGCTGATGTTCTGCGAAAAATTCCCCACCGAAAGCCGGTATTGCTGCGTAAGCGGCGCATAGGCAATACGGCGTTCACGAGTGGCGACGATATTTTTTTTGTCGCGCCAGTACCAGCGCGGCTGGCGCACCTCAAACTCGATGATGAAATACAAGGGCACACCGCGGTTGACGGCCTCTTGCAGGGTGGGGGTGAAGTGGATGTCAAAATCCGCAGATACTTGCCAGGTGTCATCGGCAAGCTCGAACTTGGCGTTCCTGACCACGATGCCTTCGGCGGCGGCCGGTGAAGCAAAGGCGAGCATAAGACAAAGAGTAGCCAGGACGCCACGGACAAACGCCCAAGCGCGCCAGCGTTCAGCCCTTCTCAAGCAATGCGTAATAAAATCCGTCGTGGTGATCATCGGGCAGGAGTTGGCCGTTTCTTATTCTCGGGTAGTGCTCCTCTGTCTGCGGGGACACCATCGGGAGCGTCACTCTAGTTGCTGGTTTTCCTACTTCCTGCGTCCGCTTGACGAAGGCCGTGATGACACCGGCGTTTTCTTCCTCAAATACCGAGCAGGTGGCATACAACAATTTACCACCCTTCGCCAGGCAATTCCACAGCGATTCAAGCAGGCGCAACTGAATCCCGGCAAACTGTTGCAAATCACCTGGGCGGCGCAGCCACTTGATGTCGGGATGACGCCGGATAACACCGGCGCCCGAACACGGCACATCGAGCAAAATGCGCTCGAACGGCTTGCCGTCCCACCAGGTATCGACATCCGTGGCGTCCGACGTCTTCAGGGTGGCATTGAGGCCGAGACGGGCCAGATTGGATGCGATGCGTTGTACTCGCGTCGCATCGTTATCCAGCGCCAGCAGATCAAGCGTGTTGCGTTCCAGTAAATGCCCGGTTTTGCCGCCCGGCGCCGCGCAGGCATCGAGCACGCGCATGCCGTCAGCGGCGTCGAGAAACGCGGCAGCGTATTGCGCGCCGGCGTCCTGCACCGAAACATCACCCTCGCTAAATCCGGGAATTTCGTTCACGGGACGCGGCGGGGTAATGCTCAAGGCGGTCAGCCCCAAGGGCAATACCTCAAACCCTGCCGCCTCAAGGCGCGCCTGCTGGTCTTTTAGCGCAACGTGGCGCGTATTAACACGTAGCGTGAGAGGCGGATGCAACTGCGCGCTTTGCGCCATTGCTTGCCAGTCTGCGGGATACTGAATTGCTAGCTTATCCAGCCACCACTTTGGCAGATTGTAGCGCGCCTCGGGCTGCGCTAGAACCTGCTTGGGCAAAGTGCTTTTCTGGCGCTGCCAACTGCGCAGCACGGCATTAACCAGGCTTTTCGCCTGCACTGCGCCGAGTTGTTGCGTGGCGCGCACAGCATGATCGACAATAGCATATTCCTTGGCGCGTCCAAACTGGAGCTGCGCCAGGGCCACAATCAGCAGCGCCTCGATTTGCGGCGCTTTTGCAGGATGCTTCATCAGCTCGCGCAATTGTGCGCGCAAGAAGCCGTAGTGGCGCAGAGCATCGAAGCAAACTTCGCGCGTCGCGGCGCGTTGCTGTTGCGTGAGATCAGGCGAGGCAGCAAACGCGCGGTCTAGCGTGTCGTTGAGATTTTTCCCGGCGAGCACGCTTGTCAGAACACGCGCAGCAGTGAGTTGGATTTGTAGCATGGCGGCATTGTAGCGCGCGAGCCGTGTCTACTAGACCGCGCTACAACAAGCAAAAAACTTGCGCCCGCCCTCAATGTTCAATAGGATGTGACATCGGACCTGCGCTGCGTCTATAGGTGTCACCTCCCGCAAAGACACTGCACAGGTTGGCTTCGGTACAGAATGCCGAATGGTAAGCACACCAGCGGCCTTCGGGCTTGGTCAAGGCGGTGGCATGCGCGCCCACCCACAACGTATGCAGTGAACCTAGGGCAGGGGAAAATTCGGGTGAGTAGCAGGCATTTTTTTATGCGCAGCACTGCGCGCGCAGCTTGGCTGGCTTTGTGGTGCTGCACCGTGCTTAGCTTGCAGGTGCTGGGACAAAGCGCGCCGGGCGACGCTACGCCCAGCACGGCGCTAGACACGCAAGACACACTACTTGCGCCTCCCGCAACCCCTTCAGATCCCACCACCGCCGTCGCCCCCTCAGGGGGTATGCAAGCGCCCGCCGATCAGGGCCTGGGCAAAACCGCGATGGCGGCGCCAGCCGAGCGCGAGGCGGTCGTACTCAAACCCGGCTTGCTTGGCACAGTGCGGCAACTTTGGAACCTGATCCCCTTTAATGTTGTGGTCGTGCCCTTGTTTTTTGCTTCGCTGATAGGGTTTGTGTGGTACCGGCGCGCGCGCGCACCGAAGAACACGCCTTACTTCGTACTTGCCGCGCCGTTGCCTGTGCTAGAGCCGCAATCCCCCGCTAAAGCGCAAAGTCGGCCCGCCGCACCGCGCAACGCGGTCGTCACACCAAAGCAAAGCGCTGCGGCGCAAACGCCAATAACGAGACCCGCTGCGTCAAAGTCATTAACACCGAGCCGTAAGCCAGGCCCTGCACCGGAACCCGATACTGATCTACAACTGCTTCCCCCGTCACTCGACCTGGATGCGCAGCGCCAACGTATTCGCGATCGCTATATTGCCGCGAGCTTCCCCGGGATGGTCAAAAACAGCCGCGACCTGTCTAATCCTGTCGAGCTCATTAAATCCGCCAGACTCTGCTATGAGGCCGGGCACGCCGAACAGGCGTGCGAGCTACTGCACTTGGCGATCGAGCAGCAAACAGGCGAGGCGGCGCTTTGGCTTGCGTGGCTGGAAATCCTGTTCCTGACGCGCCAGGAAGAGCGTTTCGCCAAAGTCGCGCATACCTTTCATCACCTACACCCCTATGACCGCCAGTGGAACGAAGTGGCCAAGCTGGGCTTGCTGCTGGCGCCAGCACATCCCCTATTTCAGTTTATCAAGGCCTCTGCGGCAAGCGCACAAGCGCAAGGAGAGACGCAGCGCAACTGGCGCAACTGGCTACAGGCCGGTAGCGATCTATCGGCTGAAGCGGCGGCGGCTGACTTTCATCAACGTATGCAAAACCGGCTGGCGCTGCGCTAGCCAAGCGTTAGAGAACTTAATTTATGTCTACACGCGGGCCAGATTCCCTTACCCTGAATAGCGGAGACCACACCGTCTCGCTGCGCGACCCTCAGGGGCGCCCACGAATAGAGCGCGCCTACCGCGACATGCAAGCGGCGCTAGGGCAAAGGAGCGCAGCGGTGGCAGCCAAGGCATTCCTTGCGCTCGAAGCGGATTTTTCTGCGCTCGTCACACCCGAGCAAGCGCGGCTTCTGTCCAACCCACTGCTGTGGGACCAGGAGGATCAAAACCTTTGCGAAAGAATTTTCGATTGGTACAAGAAGCTCGCTGACGCAGGCAATGAGCTCGCCGAGAGCTGCGTGCGCGAGATGGATGACGATGCACAGTCGGTTGCCCAGGTTATCGCCATTGCGCTGCTGCACGCGGGAAACGCGCGCAAGTGGGAGCAAATCGCCACGCAAATGGGCGGCGGCGGTTACTCCGCCCTGCACCGTTTGTACCGCATGGCGCAAAAGCTTGCGTTGCATCGTACTTTGCTGCGGATTCAAGCGTGTGGTCAGGAAATGGAAGTCACTATCGAAGCGTTGTACGCGCGCGCCATGCTGCTCAAACGACTATGCGTCGGCAGTCTCAACCGCCAGCAACTTGAGATCCTTGATAACTGGCTCTGCGCCTGGATGCCGGTTCTCAGCGTCTCACGTGAGCCGCCCAAGACGGGCGCAGCGCTGTGCGCGGATCTGCGCAGCGACCTGGGCTTCAACCTGACACTCAGCGCCAACGTAGACGCGCCGATCTACCTTTCACTGGCGGCGTTGCAGCGCCAACTTAGACGCGCGGTGCAAGGCTTTCATCGTGGAGAAATTTTTCCTGGTTGGGGGTTCGCAACCGAGTTTCGGCTTGAAGAACATATCGGCGTCATCGAGTATCTGCGCGGCGAGTTTGCGCTTATCGAGCAAGGCATACGCGCCGCACGCGCCGAGCGTGTTTATGCCAATGATTCTGTCGTCGAGATTTACGTCGGGCTGAGCGATATTCTTACGCGTGGCTTCCCGGATCTTTCCGTCTGGGCGCGGCAAACCGATAACCGCATCGGCCTGGCCCAGAAAACGGCGTCTGGCCCGGTGCGCACCCAGTCCGATCAATTTGACCAAATCTATGATCCGACGCGGCGCCAGATGCGCCTGAAGGACTATAACGAATCGGGTCTTGGATTGCTTGCCAGTCGTGACGACGCGGCCACGATTTCGCCGGGCGACCTCATCGCAGTCAAACTCGAGCGTGGACAGCCCTGCGTACTCGGCGAAGTAGTGCGCAAGGCGCCCTGTGGCTCGCCAACCGACGTGTTGATTGGCATCAGTATTATTTCACACTCCGCCCAACGCTTGGCGCTTGAGAGCCGCAACAAAAGGGACGGCCGAAATCAGGTGATTGCCGCCTTGTTTGTTCCCGGCGCCGATCCCTTTGGCTTGAGCGACGGCTTCGTCGTCAGTCACGCGACCGATCAATCCGGGCTGGTTGCAAGCGTGGTCGACAAAGGCGATAAATTTACCTTCGTTCTAAACCGCTTACGCCGCAAAGGGCGCGGATGGTGGCTTTCCGGCTTCGATTCCAGCATGGAAGCGGGGCAGACGGAAGTTGAACCTGAAAGTACGGTGAAGTGAACACTATGCAGCTCTATCAGATTGTGTTCAGCGGCGAAGTGGCCGAAGGGTGGCCGGTGGACACCGTCAAGAAAAATTTCGCCAAATTGTTCAAAGCGGACCACAAGGTTATCGCCACGCTTTTTTCCGGCCACCCGGTGGTCATTAAACAAGCTATCGACCACGACAGCGCGATAAAATACATCGCCACTCTGGCAAGCGTCGGCGGCATCTGCCGCGCCCAGCCGATTCCCACAGCGGATCAGCCCCTCACCGAGCAGCAAATCAAGGATCAGCGACGCGACTCGCGCCGACAACTGGCTAGCCGTCGGCAACGCGAGCGTCTGTCTTCCATACAGCCGGATAGGCGGCTCAAGCCGGACCGGCGACGCGCCGTGAGTAAGCTAGCGTCAGATAAGTAGACACGCGTCAAAGTTATAATGAAGAATCAATAAAAAATGCAACGGGGAAATACAAAATGAAAAACATTGAACTGGCTTGGGCTATTTTGATCGACCCCAAATCATGCTTTACCGCATTGCGCGAACAGCCGCGTTTTTGGTTTCCCTTGCTAACGACCATCGTGTCTAGCTTGATTGTAATGTTTTGGTATTTCAACATGGTTGACTTTGCCTGGCTCACGGAGCACATGTTGAGCAGAAGCTCGCAGGCGGACAAGGCGTCGGAGGCGCAAAAGGCACAGGTTGGCGCGTTCATGACGAAAGGTTTGATGATGTGGTTGGCGCTTATCGGCATAGTTGTCGCCATACCGCTGGTGCGCTTGCTCGAGGCGGTGTATTACCTTCTGGCGGGCAAGTTAACTAACGTGCAGCAATCATTCAAACAGTGGTTTTCCCTGACGTGCTGGAGCAGTTTTCCCTTGATATTTTCGGTACTGGCAATGGCAATTGCCCTGTTGCTCCAAGGAAACGGGCAGGTCAGCCAGGAAGAGTTGCAACTGCTTTCGCTTAATGAATTGGTATTCCATGTGCCTGCCAGCAATCGCTGGTACTCACTGCTGTCGAGCGTAACGATTTTGCATCCCTGGATTTGGTGGCTGACTATCATCGGGGTGCAAGTTTGGAGCGCTCGCTCATGGGTGTTTTGTTCGCTATTCGCGCTGATACCAGTGGCCCTTTTGTATGGCGGCTGGGTGCTGTTCGCCCTGTTTTTTTAGGTACAAGCGATGATGAAGAAGTGGATTGCTATTGCGGCAATCTCGGCGCTGTTTATTGTCCCCGTCGCATTGAAGGTGGTGCGTAGCGACAATGCAAAATCGGTCGAGGTGGAGAAAGCCGCTTTGCGTACGCTGACGCCTTCAATCCTGGCTTCCGGCACGCTTATCTACGAAAGCCAGGTGACCCTTGCGTCCGAAGTCGTGGGGCGGGTGAAAGAAGTCCTGGTCAAAGAGGGTGACTTCGTAACCAAAGGCCAACTGTTGCTACGCCTTGATGCCGAATCTTCGCGCGCAGAAATTGCGCAAATCGAAGCGGGAAAGCGGCAATCAGAACTCAACATTGAACGCCAGCAAGTCAACCGTGATTCGCAGGTGGCGAAATGGAAGCGCTACGAAGCGCTGCGCGCGCAAGGCATGGTTGAAGCTATCAAATACGATGATTTCGTCACGCAAAAAGATATGGCGGAAGTCGAGTTGCGCGCCAGTCGCGAAGCTCTCAAGCAAACCGAAGCGCAATTAAAGCAGGCCCAGGAGCGCCTGGCAAAGACAGAAATCCGCTCGCCCATTAGCGGCAAGGTGACTGCTGTGTATATCAAGGCGGGGGAGACCGCAGTGCCAAGCGCAACCAGTATTGCCGGATCAAACCTGATGCTCATTGCCGACACCACCAGTTTGTATGCCGAGGTCAACATAGACGAAGTGGACGTAGCGAGAATAGCCGCAGGGCAGGAAGCCAAAATCGTACCGGCGGCGTTTCCCGATAAATCGCTTCTAGGCAAGGTTGTGCAGGTAGCCATCACTCCGCGCCAGAATCCGGGGCAGAGCAAAAACTATGCGGTGAAAATTCGACTTCAGGACGCACCCGACGTAGCTTTTCATCCCGGCATGAGTTGTCGAGCCGAAGTATCTACGCGAAAGAGTGGCGGCGAAAAAAGCCTGACTGTGCCGGTGCAAGCCGTGAAGTACGAAGAGGCTGAGAAGAAATCCGACAAGGCCAAAGCCAGCGTGCTGGTTTTTGAGTCGGGCAAGGCGATCAAGAAAGAGGTAGAAGTCGGCATAGCGGATGACTCGCATATTGAAATCCTTCGCGGCTTAAAGCCCGACCAGGAAGTGATCAGCGGCCCGGCCAAGACGCTGCGCTTTTTGCGCGACGGCGAGCGTGTGACTCAGACTACAGCTTTGCCGTCAGCAAAGCCCGGCCTCTCGCAACCCGCCGACAAACCATGATTAAGCTCGACGCCATTGGCAAATCCTACCGCCTGGGCGTCAATGAGTTCGCGGCGCTTGCAGGTATCGATCTGCACATCGCGCGCAATGAGTTCGTTGCGCTTACCGGCGCCTCGGGTTCGGGCAAATCGACGCTGATGAATATCTTGGGCTGTCTTGACACGCCGAGCACGGGTAGTTATTTGCTCGACGGCGAGACAGTCGCGGGTCTGGGCGAGGACCAATTGGCGCGCGTGCGCAATCGCAAAATCGGTTTTGTATTCCAGAATTTTTATTTGATGCCGCGCGCGACGGCTTTAGACAATGTTGCCCAGCCGTTAATTTATCGCGGCCTGGCGCCTTCGCTACGCAGAGCCAGAGCAATTGAAGCCTTGACGCGCGTTGGGCTGGAGCATCGGCTGCAACACAAGCCCAATGAGCTTTCAGGCGGTCAGCGGCAGCGCGTGGCGATTGCGCGCGCCCTGGTCGGGCAACCGGAATTGCTCTTGGCCGACGAGCCGACGGGAAATCTCGACAGCAAGACCGCTGCGGAGATCATGTCGCTGTTCGCCGCTTTACATGCCGATGGCTTGACGCTGATTATCGTGACGCACGAAGCCGACATTGCTGCGCATTGCCGGCGCATAGTGCGTTTGCACGATGGCCGTATTGCCGAGGATAAACAGCAGCAACCTTTGCTGCATGGGTTGGTACAGGAGGAGGCCCGCGTATGACGGCAGCGGGCGCGCGCGGCATTTCGGCACAGTCCTTGGCTCCGGTGATAGAAGGCAGCCGCTTCCAGTCCTTTGTCTATGCTTTGCAAGAATGCCTACGCTCGGCATTGTCCAGTATCCGCGCCCACGGATTGCGCAGCTTCCTGACCATGCTGGGCATTATCATTGGCGTGGCCTCGGTGATTTGCGTGATCGCATTAGTGCAGGGCCTGTCACAATCCATCACCCAGCAGTTTCGCGGACTGGGCGGCAATACCTTGACGTTGCGTGCCGATACGCCATTTGAGGAGGCGTTGCGTGGTAAGCTCAACCGCTTACGCGTGTCCGATTTGGAACAGCTCAAGTATCGTGTTGAGGGCATAAAGAGTGTGACTCCAATTGTGTCTGCGGGAACCCCCTTTGGCGCCGATGTGCGCAATGGCGCAAATAAGGCGAGCCCCCAGTTACTTGGGACAACAGCGAGCTACCAGGATGTGCGGCAGACATTTCCCAAGCTGGGCCGATTTTTGACCGATAGCGATGACGTTACGCGACGACGCGTAACAGTGATCGGTGAGCAACTACGCCGCGATCTCAAGTTGCCGGATAATCCTGTGGGTCGCTTTATCCAGGTTAGCGGCGAATGGTTTAAGGTGGTGGGCGTGATGGAGCCGCGCGGCGAAATGTTCGGTTTGAGCCAGGACAACTACCTGCTCATGCCATACCAGACTGCGCTGACCGTGACTGGGGCGCTCACCGATCCGGATTTGTGGATCAGCTTCAGCGTGGCCGATCTCAATATGCTCGATGGCATTAAAGAACAAGTCAGCGCTTTAATGCGCCAGCTCCATCAACTCAAACCTGGGCAAAGCGATGATTTCGTGGTTGAGGCCTCGGACACTCTCGCCAAATCATTCAAGGAAATTTCGACCACTATTACGCTGGTCGTAGCGGGCATCGTGAGCATTTCGCTGCTGGTAGGCGGTGTAGGCATTATGAACATCATGCTGGTCTCGGTTACCGAGCGGACGCGTGAAATTGGCATCGCGAAGGCCCTGGGCGCGCCGCGTCAATTTATCCTGATGCAATTTTTAATCGAGGCTATGGTATTGGCGATTATCGGCGGCCTGATAGGAATTGTGCTCGGCTACGCTCTGGGTTTTGGCATCGCAAAACTTATTCCGAACTTCCCTGAACCTTCGGTGCCACTGTGGGCGGTCGTCGGCGCCTGCGTTTTTT
>JAYWAM010000233.1:0-32278 GCA_043782425.1 Betaproteobacteria bacterium | reverse complement strand
GAGGCGACATAGCATGGCCTATGGCAACGACGAGCAACGCGGCCATGCGGAAAAAGACGCCGTTTCATGTATCGATATTTCTGGGTCGTGACACTAGTTGTTTGGCGGCATCGGTAACGGTCAGCCTCAGCGCGGGCAATACGTCCTCCCTCAAGGTTGCTCCGGGGTGCGGCGGATTGTGCATTTTGCTCATGTTCTATTGCTCTATCGGTGTACGGACAATTTCAAACCGGCAGCACTTACCACCGCTAGCAGCGGTCTTTATTGTCGGGTTGCCCTTCGTTGACAATGCACAGTATAGGCTTTCCCTCGGGATTCCTGCACGTTCGGCCACCGCGGTCATGCCCTGCGCTTCCGCAATATGGCGCAGGGCTGCCAGCAGGGCTTCACGACCCCCGGGCTGGCTGGCTTCATCAAGTGCGGCGGAAAGGTATTCATCTGCAAATGCCGGGTCTGTGTGCAGTAGTTCCACCACTGCAGCATCATGAGGGCGGGATGCTTTGCTCATATTTTGTTTCTCCTATTCCAGTTTTTTTAGTATTCCAATGCCGTTTCAATCTCGGCCTTTTGCTTCCGCTTGTCCCCTATTTGCTATGACGGCAATTCGCCTTACGCTACGACGGCAATGTGGGTCGCGGTCGGAAATCGGTTGACGCTAATGTGGAAAAGTTCGCTCAATCTGAACGAATTTCTATGATGGCAGTTTGGCTGGAAATACGATGGGAGCGATCCACGCAACAGGGAGGTGATGAATACCTTCAAGCGCCTGCATGCCCACCAGGGTATGACGGTGTGCCTGAACACCGTCTACCAGTGGGTGCAGCAACATTGCCGACATGCAGACGGTGCGCTTTGCGACGCGCAATCGTTTTCCAGGCTACGCCCGGGCCAATCTGCGCTGGTGTGTGGATGGCACGGGCAAAGCCCATGCGCTGGGAGTGGAGCATTTCATCCTCGGCATCATCGATTACGGCACGCGCATGAATCTGCTGCTGATAACGCTGGCGCAAGCGAATGCTGGGACGATCCTGGCGCATATCGTTCTGGCGATTTACGACGCATGGAGCTCCTCGCGCAGCACCCGCCTCAACGTCGCTACTGTGAGCGGTTTCTGCTTTTCTTTCGCACCAGAGATCGCCTCACGCAACACCGAGTTAATGAGTGTTTGATAGCCGGTACCAGCGTTTTCGGCACGCACACGAAATGCTTCAATGACATCGTCATCAAGCATGATAGTGATACGGGTTTTGCCCGGCGAAGCAATGATGGCGCCTCGCTTGCCCTTGCTGAAATCGTATTCATCACGCATGATATTGCTCCAATTCGCCACGAGTTGCTTTTCGAGCGGAAATCAAACGCGTCCACTCCTCGCGTTGGGTGTGCACGACCACCAGGACGCGCCCCAATGCATCCATGCCCAGCGTAACAAAACGCTGCTCTCCGACAGCATCGGGGTCTTCGACTGTGACAGCCAACTCATCACGGAGCGCCTGCTCGGCATGCGCGAAGCTCACACCATGCTTGCGAATGTTGCTGCGTGCCTTGATTGGGTCGTAGTCGAACTCCATGCTCTATTTATGCATATTTAATGCATATTGTCAAGAATAAGGGACGTGCGCCCACATCAGCATTTGCATGGACTGACGCCAGCAGAGGTGTGGCGCGGCATTGATCCTTACAAGACGGCGCCCAAAGCAGTGTGGCGTTTTGAGGGCTGGGGGGGGGTTGCTACACGGCTTTTATCTGCGCCGTTAGCTGCTTCACCGTTTGACCGGCGCAGCGAACATCGGACAGCGACGCTATTCGGGACAGCACGCATCTTGCAGAAAGCATTGGCACAAATTTTAGGCAGAGGGTCAAGGTAATTTGGAGAAACTGATTAAAATTTAAGCACGCAGGTACGCATAGGTCTTCAAAAACCGTCCTTCTCTCCAAAAAAAGGGGGGAGGTGCGTAAAAAATAGGCAGACGCGAACGGCGAACAGGGCAGCACGTCCTTTGCAAAACGGAAGACGTGACCCCGTCACAAAGACCTGACCCCGGCGTGCTATGGCGTACAAGCCCGCGTGCTCAATCAGGCGATCAAGCGCAACCTGGAGCGCTTCCCCGCCGACTTCATGTTTCAGTTGGACGCTGAGGAGTTCGATCAATGGAGATCACAGATTGTGATCTCCAATCCCGGCGCCAGGATGGGGTTGCGCCGCTCGCCATTCGCCTTCACCGAGCACGGCGCGCTTATGGCAGCCACCGTGCTCAGCAGTTCGCGTGCGGTGGAAATGAGCGTCTATGTGGTTCGCGCTTTCGTGCAGTTGCGCGAGGTGCTGGCCACGCACAAGGACTTGGCTGTGAAACTCGCCACGCTGGAACGCCAGATGCAGGCCCTGGCGTTGAAGCACGACTCGCTGGCGCAGAATACGCGGCTTGAGTTAAAGCAGGTGTTCGAGGCGATTCGTGAACTGATGGCGCCGCCTGAGCCTGCGAAGAAACGCCGCATCGGGTTCGTTACTGACGACGACAAGTAATCCGGCGGCTGAAATAGCAACGCCCGCGATCAGCGGGCGTGGTGGAGAACTTCTCTCTTAAAAGATTAAACGATAAATGTGATATTCAAAGACTTGACCCTGGGCGTGCTGCATTGAGACGCAAAATTGAAGACGTGACCCCGCGCGTGCAAAAGGAATGGTTACACTGACCCCGAAGGTTTTCCGGAAAACGGAGATGGTTTCACTGTTTGCAACTCATCGTAAGTCCACTAGCCTCCATTCGGTTGGCTTCAAACGCGCCACAGCAATTTCCCCATCGCCTAACCCATAGGACTTCGCGATGTACGCTGACAGCACTTCCTCCGCCTCATCTTTCGAATTTCCTCGAATATCTGGAGGTGAGCTTCTCAACTCAATAAATACATCGTGAGTTGGCTCATACACAACCAGCGAGGTCCACCCCTTGCACTTTCCGCTGAATCCTCGAACGATTTCATAAACGTTATCCAAATCAAAGGATTTCGTTGTTCCATCTCTATCAACAAAATCGCTCGGCATCATTTGAGGACTCTCACGGTCGGATTTACGATACTGTTGCTCGTGATACCCGGATAATTATATTCTAAGAATCCTGCGCCGGTTTTCCCACCCGGGACAAACTCTGGGTAAGGGGCCTTTAATACGTTCTGCAAACTCGCCGGATCACGTAGCTGGAACTCCAATAGGTATTTTGGCTCGTGGCTGAGCTTTAGAAGACGGGGTCAAGACGGGGTCAGGCTTGCATAATTGCATTATGTGGTATTCCTCCACACCAAAACGAACGTGCATTATTTTCCCGCCCATGGAGACCCCCGACTATGTTCCGCAAGCTGCAACTTCATGTGGACAAAGGAATCTATCACGTCATGCTGCGCAGCAACGATATTAGGATGTCTACTTCTGCGATGTTTGCCGCAATTTTTTTCAGTTGTTGCAGCAAGGCGTCTCCCGCTATAGGCGCAGAAAAACGTTTAGTTCGGGACGTGACCACGTCAAGTAAGTCGCGAAGTTTAACACTTTTGTTCAGTCGTCTCGCGCGCCATGTGGCGTGCGACCACAATAGACCAGGCCATCGCCGGTCGAGCGCTTGTTTGATACCGATAGCTCGTCGCCGCCTCTCAAGATACTTGGGCGCCAGGCGGCTGAGGCATGTCAGCGCGCCAGTCTCGTTTAGGCCGCTAATGCGGTGGTAATATCATAGTAACTCCGACAAGGCCGCACTGCCCCTAAGTCGCAACTTGATCCATACACCGAGCGCTCCATGCGCGTACTGCTTGAGCAGAAACTTCACAGCGCCAGCCTTTCATTTGCCGAAAGGATGGTTGCGCGAACTTGCATTCAACTCGCAATTGCAGTACTTTGACCGCTGATAACGCAGGGGTCCCGGTAGTAGTTTGTTTGGCTTTAAGCGATACAGCGACCTCGGTCGCCAAGCCACAGGCTACTGGGTGAGAAATACCCTCTGAACCTGATCCGGTTAACACCGGCGTAGGAAGCGTTAGGCAAGCGATCCACCGCCCCGCCGACGCTCCGCGCCTTTTTCTGCATAGGAGCTGTCAATGAATGCCGCCGTTTTAAATCCCACCCATTTCACTAGCACCAACGCCCACGTAGATGAGGCGGCGGTTGCCCCTTTGCCCAGCTCACGCAAGGTGTATTTTGAGGGCTCGCGACACGACATTCGCGTGCCGATGCGCGAAATTTCTCAGGCCGATACCCCCACCTCGATGGGGGGAGAGAAAAATCCTCCGCTGTTCGTATACGACACCTCAGGCCCCTACACCGACCCGAGCGTCAAGATCGATATTCGCTCAGGCCTCGCGGCGTTGCGCGAAGCGTGGATAGCAGAGCGCGGCGATACGCTGCAACTTGACGGCCCATCGTCACTCTATGGTGTTGAGCGCTTGCACGATGCCAAACTCGCCGAGTTGCGCTTCAATCTGAAACGCCAACCGCGCCGCGCCAAACCCGGTATGAATGTCTCGCAGATGCACTATGCGCGGCGCGGCATCATTACGCCTGAGATGGAGTACATTGCGATTCGTGAAAATCAGCGCCGCGATGCGCTGCCCGAATTGGTTCTGCGCCAGCATCCTGGACAGTCTTTCGGCGCCAGCATTCCAGCGCATATCACCGCGGAATTTGTGCGCGATGAAGTGGCGCGCGGCCGCGCCATCATCCCACTCAACATTAACCATCCAGAAATCGAGCCGATGATTATCGGCCGCAACTTCCTGGTGAAAATCAACGCCAACATCGGCAACTCCGCTTTGTCCTCCGGCATCGGTGAGGAGGTGGAGAAAATGACCTGGGCGATTCGCTGGGGCGGGGATACGGTGATGGACCTGTCCACCGGCAAACACATTCATGAAACGCGCGAGTGGATCATTCGCAACTCGCCGGTTCCCATAGGCACTGTGCCGATTTATCAGGCGCTGGAAAAAGTCGATGGCAAGGCCGAGGAACTCACCTGGGAAATTTATCGCGATACCTTGATCGAGCAGGCCGAGCAGGGCGTCGATTACTTCACCATCCACGCCGGCGTGCTGCTGCGCTATATCCCCATGACGGCCAAGCGCATGACCGGCATTGTGTCGCGCGGCGGCAGCATCATGGCCAAGTGGTGCCTTGCGCATCACAAGGAAAGTTTTCTTTACACGCACTTTGAGGACATTTGCGAAATCATGAAGGCCTACGACGTGTCGTTCTCGCTCGGCGATGGCCTGCGCCCCGGTTCGGGCTTTGACGCCAATGACGAAGCGCAGATTGCCGAGTTGAAAACCCTCGGCGAGCTGACGCAGGTGGCATGGAAACACGATGTGCAGACCATGATAGAAGGCCCCGGTCATGTGCCCATGCATCTCATCAAGGAGAACATGGACCTGCAATTGAAATATTGCCACGAAGCGCCGTTTTATACTCTCGGCCCCCTCACCACCGACATCGCACCGGGCTATGACCACATCACCAGCGCCATCGGCGCGGCGATGATCGGCTGGTACGGCACCGCCATGCTGTGTTATGTGACGCCCAAGGAACACCTCGGCCTGCCGAATAAAACCGACGTGAAAGACGGCATCATGGCCTACAAGATCGCCGCTCACGCAGCCGATCTGGCCAAGGGCCATCCCGGCGCGCAGATACGCGACAACGCACTGTCCAAGGCGCGCTTTGAATTTCGCTGGGACGACCAGTTCAACCTGGGCCTGGATCCCGACAAGGCGCGCGAATTCCACGACGAGACGCTACCGCAGGATGGCGCCAAGCTGGCGCATTTTTGTTCAATGTGCGGGCCGCACTTTTGCTCCATGAAAATCACCCAGGACGTGCGCGATTACGCCAAAACTTTGGGCGTGAATGAGCAAGAGGCGCTCAGCAAAGGTATGGAAGTGAAAGCAATCGAGTTCTTAAAACAAGGCGCGGAGATTTATCACAAAGAGTGATTTCAAAAATACACTTTCAGGGTAAACCGAAGTTTGCGAGGATCCTGAGCCGTCTATTCATATTGGAAAAACCACCATGGCATCAGGCTCCCTCAAAGCAATTCTCTACGCGCTAGGCGCAAACAGCGGCATCGCCATTGCCAAAACCGCAGCGGCAATTTTCACCAACTCAGGCTCCATGATGGCCGAGGCGATACACTCCTACGCTGACTGTGGCAACCAGGGTTTACTGCTGCTGGGCATGAAGCAGGCGAAACGCCCCGAATCCGACGACCACCCGCTGGGACACGGGCGCGTGGTGTATTTCTGGTCGATGATGGTGGCGCTTATGCTGTTTTTTGTTGGTGGCGCGTTTTCTGTTTACGAGGGCATAGTGCGCATCACCCACCCCCATCCTTTGGAGCATGCCACTACGGCCTTGCTGGTGCTTATTGCGGCTATCGGTCTTGAAGCTTTTTCGCTGTGGGGCGCCATGAAGGCGCTGGCGCCGGAGCGCGGCGCGCAATCGCTGCTGGCATGGTTTCAAACTACACGCCAATCGGAATTGCTGGTAGTGACTGGTGAAGACATTGCCGCCTTGGGTGGCCTTGTCATCGCTCTGCTCGGTATCGGTCTTACGCTTTTAACCGGCAACCTGCTGTTTGATGCGCTCGGCTCCATCGGCGTGGGCGTGTTGCTGATGCTGGTGGCGATATTCGTGCTTGTCGAGATCAAGAGTCTCATCGTGGGCGAATCGGTATCGCCTGCGCTACGTCACGAGATTGAGCATTTTGTCGCCGCCCAGCCAGAGGTCGCGCAGTTGTTTCGTGTCATTACTCTCGCCTGGGGCGAACATATGGTGATCGCCGTCAAAGCCAAAATGAAAGAAAGCACTAGAGTGGACAAAATGGTGGAAGATATCAACGCGGTCGAGGCGCGCATGCAGGAAAAGTGGCCCTCTGCGAAATGGGTTTTTTTCGAACCGGATACGCGCTGAGCGACTTTACGTATTTTGTTTGTGAAAATCTGCGTTGCGCCTTATTATTGTGTTTCGCTCCTTTTGCAAAGTCCGCCATCATGCATGCACAAATGAATGACGCCTCGCACCACGACATTACCGGCACCATCGACCTGAGCACTCCGGCCGATGTCGCAAAAACCGTGCACGATATCCTCAGCCCGCGCTACGGCCACGACTGGGACGGCGCATTTCTTGTCCGCGTTTTTAGCGATACGGCGCGCGCTTATGCGGGCGAATATGAGGGGCTGTTGCCATGCGACACACCCTACCACGACCTGTTTCATGCCTTTGACTCTGCTCTGGCAACTGCCCGACTGATTGACGGCTGGGAACGTTCGCGTGAAGAGAAACTTGGCCCGCGCTTGGCGCTGCTTGGGGTTGTGCTTGCTGTATTGCACGATATTGGCTTTCTGCGCCGCCCGGACGAAGCCGCAATTCATGGTGCAAGCTTGCTCCCGGTTCATGAAACACGTAGCGTAGCGTTTGCACGCCGCTATCTTGCCGACTCGCCGCTGGCCGATCTTGCGCCGCTCGCGAGCCTGATTAGCGTTACGCAACTTGACAGCGCGTCCCCAGATCTGGGCACGAATACGCTGCACCGTGTCATTGCCCAGATGGTAGGCACGGGTGATCTGGTGAGCCAATTTGCTGATCGTTATTATTTGGAAAAGTGCCGCGATTTTCTTTACACAGAATTTGTTGAGGCCGGAATTGCCTCCGCTCCCGGCAGCAGTTACCCGGGCGCCACCTATACAAGCAGCGAGGATTTGTTGCGCAAAACACCGGACTTTTTTGAACGCTACGTCGATGCACGACTGGAAAACGAGCTGGGCGGCGTATATCACACGATGAGCGCGCATTTCGGCGACAGCGACCCCTATCGGGAAGCCTATGAGAAGAACCGCGCCTACCTGGAGCGCGTGATCGAAGTGGGTGATTTTGCCCTGCTGTTGCGCTGGCCTCAGCCGCTCTATTTCACCGCCTGAGGGCGCGCGTCGCCGCATGCGGCGCTTCAGACCCCTGCCCTGCTACAAGTCGCGCAGCGCGTATAATTCTGCCGACATGGACCTCATTCTTCTTCTTAAAGCTTTCATCCTCGGCATCGTCGAGGGCCTCAGCGAATTTCTCCCCATCTCCAGTACCGGTCACCTCATCATTGCAAGCGATCTGATGGGGGTCAATGACGAGAAGGGCAAGGTGTTCGACATCGTAATTCAGCTCGGCGCGATTCTCGCCGTGGTATGGGAGTATCGCGTACGCTTCGCAGCGGCGCTGAGCGGCATCACCCATGACGCAAAGCAGCAGCGCTTCGTACTCAATCTTTTTGTGGCGTTTTTACCCGCAGCGCTGGTCGGTTTGCTGTTGCATAAGCACATCAAGGCCTTGCTATTCAATCCGGCAAGCGTTGCCATTGCGCTCATTGTAGGCGCGCTGGTCATTTTCTGGGTAGAGTCACGCCCCGCCGCCAAGGTGCAGGTACGCGTGCAGGATGTCGATGCTATGAGCTGGCGCGATGCGCTGAAGGTGGGGCTTGCGCAATGTGTCGCGCTTATTCCTGGCGCCTCACGCTCGGGCGCCACTATTATTGGCGGCATGCTTTTCGGATTGTCGCGTCAGACAGCGACGGAATTTTCTTTCTTCCTTGCCGTGCCTATCATGTTTGCTGCAAGCGGCTACGAGATGCTGAAAAATTGGCGGCTGTTCAGCGCCGCAGACTTTGGCCCGTTAGCCCTCGGATTTATTGTGTCGTTTGTGTTTGCGCTGATTGCAGTGCGCGCCTTGATCCGCTTTGTCGCTAGCCACGACTTCAAGGCGTTTGCCTGGTACCGCATCGCGCTCGGCGTAGCGGTGCTGGCGCATTTCAATTTATGGTCCGCACAGACTGGATAGCGACGAGCTAGGCGTCCGTCGCCTCGCGAGCACTGCCGACATAAGTACGAATCAGCGCGAGCAATTTGTCTTCCTGGTAGGGCTTACCCATATACTCGTTCACCCCAAGCTCTTTGGCGTGGTTGCGGTGTTTGTCCGCAGTGCGCGAGGTAATCATGATGATAGGGATCATCTTGGTCTTGGCATCGGAACGCACGTTACGCGCAAACTCAAAGCCGTCCATGCGCGGCATTTCGATATCGAGCAGGATGATGGCCGGTTCGAGATCCTGCAGTTGCTTGAGGGCATCGACACCGTCTTTGGCGCTGGTGACTTCGTAGCCCTCGCGGGTGAGCATGCGGCTGGTTATCTTGCGCACCGTCAACGAATCGTCCACCACCATCACCAGTGGCGCGGAGCTGCGAATCGGCACAATAGAGGCCACCGCTCCTGGTAGCGCCATAGCGCCATGGGTGACGGCTGCCTCGCTTGGTTGCTCGAACTCCTCGGCATCGCCCGTGCTCTCAGCAGCGACCACTGTGGGAACACGGAACACCAGATGTACCGGATTCAGTATCAGCACAATCTTGCCGTTACCTAACACTGTCGCACCGGCAACACCGACCATACGCGCGAGCTGTGGACCGATGGTCTTAACCACAATTTCGCGGTTACCGATGATTTCATCCACCTGCACAGCGGCACGCTGGGTTCCGCTTTTGGCAAGAATTACTGCGGCTTTGCGTTGCACTGATGCGACCGGAGTGCCGCCCAACAGCGCTTCGAGCGAACGCAGCGGATAACGATTGCCCTTCCAGTCGATGTCCTTCATTTCCAGCAGCGCGTCGTATTTTTTACCTTTATATTCTTGTACCTGCTCGATCATCACGGAAGGAATCGCGAGCATTTGTGCGCCGACTTTGACCATAACCGCCTGGGTTACGGCAAGCGTGAGCGGCAAGGTAATGATGAACGAGGTACCCTTGCCAAAAACGGAGGTAATCTCGATACGCCCGCCCATTGAATTGATTTCGCTGCGTACCACATCCATACCGACGCCACGTCCTGCTATCTCAGTAACTTCCGCAGCCGTTGAAAATCCCGGCATGAAAATATACTGCACCAATAGTTCATCGGCGACATCGGCAGCCGAATCGAGCAGCTTGTTTTCTATGGCTTTCTCGCGAATGCGCGCGTAGTTCAGCCCTGCACCATCGTCGGACAGGGTGAGCACTACCTCATTACCGACCTGGTTTGCGTCCAGCGTTATCTCGCCGAGCTCGCTTTTGCCAGCGGCAAGGCGTTGCTTCGGCGTCTCGATACCGTGAGATACAGCGTTGCGCAGCAAATGCTCAAAGGGTGCGGTGACCTTTTCCAGCACGGAGCGGTCGAGCTCGACTCGCGCGCCACGGAATTCCAGATTGGCCTTCTTGCCCAATTCCTTTGCCGTCTGACGCACTACGCGATACAGGCGATCTTGAAGATTTCCTAAAGGCACCAGCCGCACGCCCATCAAGCCTTGTTGCAGATCACGGTTCAGGCGGCCTTGTTGCAGCAAAGCGGCTTCGGTTTCGTCGATATTCTTTTGTAAACCCAAATGCAGCGTGTTGACGTCATTCAGGCTCTCGGCGAGAAAGCGTGTGACCTCCTGCATGCGCGTAAAACGATCAAATTCGAGCGGGTCAAACTTCTCGGCGTGTGTCTCAAGCTCCTTGGTGCGCGAGGCAATCTGTGTCTCCGCCTCGATCTCGATTTCGCGCAACTGCGATTTCATGCGCGCAATGTTATCGGTCAGCTCGACCAGCGCGCGTTTGAAGGAAATGACTTCGCCATCAATACGCGAACGGGCAATGGACAATTCGCCCGCTTCGTTTACAAAGCGGTCGATCAAGTCGGCATTGACGCGTAACAGCGCCTGGCGCTCGTGGCCTTCAAGAGCGACCTCGGCCTGCACCGCCTGGGCGGCGGCAGCCATGACAGCGAGAGCGGCAGGCTTGTCTTTCTTTTGTTCGAAAATATCAGCGACCGGGATGTCGAACAGGCTACCGATGTCCTCGCCTTTTTGCAGTAGATCGAGCGAGCTGGTGAAGCGGTCAAAATAGTCGTCAATTTCTTCGAAACGTGAAGCGGCTGGGGGGCTCTGCGCATCCATCGAGATGATCTTGGTTTCGATCACATGCGCCAGTTCGCCCAGGCGCATGAGACCGGCCATGCGCGCGCTACCCTTCAAGGTGTGCAGATGGCGCGCCAGCAACACCACAGGCGCGTGATCGTTTGGCTGCGATCTCCAGGCACGCAATGCATTACCTACTTGCGGTGCGATTTCTTTGGCCTCGTCGAGGAAGATCGGCAACAAATCCTTGTCGACGTCGTCCAGCATGCGGCGCTTTTCTCTGCCAGGATCGAAATCTTCCTGCTTATCGGCCTCAGCAGTCGAAGGTGTTTGCGACAAAGACCCTGCAAGCACAGGCGGCGCGAAAAACGTCTCTGCTGCTGGGACAAACGGCGCAGCGAGCGCTTCTTGCTCTACCTCCACGATCTGCGGCAGCTCCTCCGTATCCAGAGGGGGCAGCTCGTCAGCAGGCTGTGTTGTGGCTTCCTCTACAAGGATCTCAGGAATGAGGTCGCTAAGGAAATCAGGCGTCGCATCGGCGCTACTGGGCGGCTCTGGCGTCTTGACATCTGGCGCTTCGGCGTCTGGCGCATCTGCATCTGACAGCGCAATATCGAGGGCTTCGGCAGCTTCCTCGCTCGGCTCGATCAGGTGCGGCTTACGCGTATGCGTGCCTTCGCCGGTGCGACGCGCCTCGGAAAGATTTTCGCGCAGCGCTTTCAGTTCTGCCACTACATCTTCGCGCGCAAGCGGCGCGTTCTGCTCTTTGAGGTCAGCGACCATCATGGTGAGAGCATCGACCGCGCTACGCGTGACATCGAGGCGATGGGCGTCGAATTGTGGCGGCAATTCAATGGCGTCTTGTAACCACTTTTCCAGACCGAACGCCACTTCGGCAATTTGCACAAAGCCGGTGGTGCGCGACGAGCTGTTGAGCGTGTGCGCCGCACGCATGAAGGAATGGCTTACCGGGGTCAGGGCGTTGGCTTCAAGCTCGCACATTTCAGCATTCAGGGTCTCGATGTGCTGGGCGGCCTCGCCCAGGTATATCGAGAACAGTGCAGCAGAAACTACCACGTCGCCGATTTGCACCTCTTCTTCCTGCTCTTCTACTGCCTCGACTGCGAGCGCCTCCTGCTCTTCAGCTTGCTCTGCTATTGGTTCTTCCGCCGCCCTGGATTGCTCTTCAACCGGCGTCGGCTCAGCGTCTATGGGTGCCGTTGTGCGGACTGACGCCGAGCTATCGGCAAAATCGGGTTCCCTGTCATTCTTGAGCTGCTCTGCTATGCGCACGATTTCTGTACTATCCGCCGGCGCTTCGCCGCTGCCTTGCAGATTTTGAGCCCACTTACCGAAGGTATTGGAAGTCAGTTCGACGAAGCGTAGCAATCCGGGCGAAGGCAGCTTTTCTTCCTTGAGCCATTTGTTCATGACCTGTTCGGCCTGCCATGCGACTTCGCCCAAGTCGTTCAAGCCGACCATGCGGCCGCTGCCCTTGAGGGTATGGAAGCCGCGGCGGATGACGGTCATGGCCTCGCGATCTTGCGGTTGACTGCGCAGCACCTCGAGATTTTCATTGATGGTGCCGACCACCTCGCGCGCTTCTTCAAGGAAAATCTCCAGAAGCTCGGCGTCAATCTCCGCGCCTTCCTTGTCTAGTAGCTGCACCATCTGCGCTGCAGGCGCCTCAACAGGAACGGCGGACTGCGTTGGGGCGATAACCTGGAAAGCTTCGATGAGCCCTGCCTTATGCGGGTCATCCGCGCTCTCCAACAACGATAGCGCGTCGGAGGTCTGTTTGGCAACAGCCGAATCCGATGCCAGCTCGGCATCGCGCTTAAGTTGGGCGACAACCTGTTTAAGCTGCTCGCGCGTATGGGTCTGCTCGGGCGCCTGCTTCCACCCCTCGAACTGGGTCTTCCATTCTTCAAACAGAGTCTGTGCTTTCTGTTTGTGCGCTTGCATGTCGGCTTCCGACACCACCTCGGTTTTATCGGCAGTCGTTGCATCATCTGACTTGGCGGCAAGGCCGTAGCGAATCAACGCGGGCAACAACACTTCGCGTGGGTTGGCTTGCCCCTGTTGTAGCGCCGACACATACAACCCCAACGCGCTGATACCCTCGGCAACGGCATCGGCATCCTCACCTTCGCCTTTGCGCGCGCCGCTGGCGTACTGAGCAACGCGCTGCGCAAGCAATTGATTAAGCGCCGCAGCTTCGTCCAGCTCCAAAATGGCGAGCGCACCCTGTATTTGCGCAAACAAAGCGGCCAACTCGGGCAACTGGTTGGTCTTCAGCGGGTCGCGGAAATAACCATCCAATACTTGTTCGATACCATGCAGGTTGACCTGTACCTCTTGCCCTACCTGAAATATGAGCATGCGCTCCTGAGCGCGCTTGCTCATATCATCCATCAATCCTGCTGACGCCGGGTCAAGCGGCGACTGGGCAGCGCCTGCCAGAGTCGAGGCGATACGCGAGGAAACGGTTTTGGCGTGGTCGGCAAAATCTGCTGAAAGAGTAAAGTATTTTTCCAGCGTGTTTTCGATGAACAGCAAAGCAGTGGCGATTTCAAGCGCCGCTCCCTCCGACGGCGGAACACCCGACGCGCGTAAGGTGACGCCCACGTTGGCGAGCGCCTTGAATACCAGTGTCAGATCAGCATTGGGCTGCTTAGCGGCGGCGCCCAGCAACGACTCGCCCTGCTTGGCAAAGGCCTCGATGGCGGCGCGATTTCCGGAGGTAAATTTGAGCCAGTTCTCCTTTTGTACCAGTGTCATTTCACGCAGCGCGCGTAACACCGCCTTGAGATTCTCATCGGCGCTCTCACCACGCGATGCATCGGGTGCAGCAAGCAGGTCGTCAAGACGATAAAGCTCGCGCACCTGACGCACGCGCGCTGAAGGCGAGGCGCTCTTACCGATGATGAGCAACAGATCGCGGAACAGGCGCTCCGGCACTTTCTGCGCACCGTCTTGCAACAATTTTATCTGTTGATCCAGCTTGCCAAACAGCGCGACCGCGACAGAGCCCAGCTCCTTGGGGCTGTGCGCTACAGCGTCGAAAAATCCGCTCGCGGTAAACCAGAAGGTGCGGCTAGGTCCGTACAACTCCAAAGACTCAACACCCAAAACTGCATCGCGCATGGCGCGCAGACCGGTCGCGAAGTCCTTGTCGCGTAACAGCTTGAGCAGCCCGGTCTGAAAAGTACTACGTTTTAGCCTGAGCGACTGCTCAACCATTTCTCTGGGCGGCTGCCGCGAGTCGACATTTTCGGCCAGCGGCAGCGTGACGCTAAGGTCTGGGTGGAACAGGTCGCTCTGTGCGGCATCGGTTGCGCCGCGCGCACGATTCAGCTCTACATACACTGTAGCAAGCTGCATCGGGTGATCGGGGCGACCGGCTATCAGACCTTCCAGATAACCTGAAAGCGCGGATATTCCTTTTTTAATGGCGCCGACCAGTGCTGCAGGACTTTGCCCCTCTTGCTCTAACGCGGCCACAGCCTTTTCGATTTCCTCGCTAAAGCGCGTTGCCGCGCCCAGGCTCACCATAGACAACGCGCCGCTCACCTGATGCAGGTGAGTTGCAAGGTACTTGGCGGACTTGGTGTCGGCTGGATCAGCGGCCACCTTGTCGAGGTACTGCTGCGCCTCGGCCAGCGAGTGGTCAATTTCGCTCTTGACCCAACTGAGCGGGCCGACATCGAAAGCGGCTGCGGGGTTAGCTGCCATAATGTGTCAGGTGAGTGGGCAAATAACGCGCTTACAGTTTAAAGCCTGATACCGAGGCCTTGAGATCATTGGCCACCGCCGCCAGCTCCTTAATCGAGATTGCCGTCTGTTGCGTACCGACGGTCGTCTGGCGGTTGATCTCAAGAATGTCCTGCATATTGCGCGCGACTTTGTTAGCAGTTACCGCCTGGGTTTGCGTATCAGAGGAAATTTTTTGAATCAGGGTCGCCAGGTTTTTCGTCACCGCGTCGATCTCAGCCAGAGCCTGGCCTGCGGCATCTGACAACTTGGCGCCCTCTACCACACCCTGCGTTGATTTCTCCATAGCAGCGACCGCGTCCTGAGTGTCTGCTTGAATGGTTTTTACAATCGCGCCGATCTGTTTTGTGGCTTCACCGGATCGCTCCGCCAAGCGTTGAACCTCTTCGGCTACTACCGAGAAGCCACGTCCCGCTTCACCGGCGGACGCGGCCTGAATGGCGGCGTTCAAGGCGAGCACGTTGGTCTGCTCGGTAATGTCTGAAATCAGCTCTACGATTTCACCGATCTCCTGCGAGCTTTCTCCGAGGCGCTTGATGCGTTTAGATGTTTCCTGAATCTGGTCGCGAATATCGTTCATGCCGGAGATGGAGTTTTGCACCGCCAGTCGGCCCTTGTCAGCAGCCGCAAGGGAACGCATTGCCACCTGTGACGATTCTTCGGCGCCCTTGGACACATGCGCCAGCGTATCGGCCACTTTTAACACCTGCTGCGTGGTGTCCTGAATTTCTTTCGACTGCTTCTCGGCGGCATCAAGCAGTTGTACCGATACCTGCTGCGCTTGGTGGGATTTTGCCGATACCTGAGTGGAAGCGTTGTTAACACCGGTTACCAGGGTGCGCAACTCGTCAATGGTGTAATTCATGGAATCTGCAATTGCGCCGGTGATGTCTTCCGTCACCTTGGCACGTATGGTCAGATCACCGTCAGCCAAATCTCCCATCTCGTTGAGCAGGCGCAAAATGGCCTCTTGGTTGCGTTTGTTCTCGGCCTCGGACTCCCCCACGCGTTTGCGCGCGTCGGCCAAAAATACCAGTGCGATCAAGCCGAGGAAAATTAGACCAAGCAGGGCGAAAGCAATGGCGCCAACAAGTGGAACAATTTGTTTTTCTCCCTGTAATGCGACTTGCAGTTTTTCAACGCTCGCTTGCAGTTGTTCTGAGCCCGAGGTCAGGGCACGCGCCGACTGGCGTGCGGAAACAAGCTTGTACACGTTGCCCAGGATAGGATCAATGTTTTTGGCAAAGCTGCTGAATTGCTCTAGCAACTTGCCCAATTTGGACCTTGTGTCAGCCTCTGTAATAGCGGAAATACCCAGCCGCTCACTGCCACTGTCCATAGCCTTGAGCAACTCACGAAAATCATTGGTGTCCTTCCCCATGGTGAAAGGCACCTCTGGGTCTATGGTGTCGGCACCCAGAATTTCGGCGGCGCCGCGACCGAGACGCTCAGATAAAAAAGTCAAACGGTTGGCTTTAAGCACCTGCGCCGGGGATACGCCGGTCTGTTGCATCAAGCCGGTGACCTCCTGCGAAAGTGATGCCAGCTCTTCAGACCCGGACCGCACCTGCGCGATGTTGGCCGACAGAGCAGTCAAGTCCTGTTGTGCCGCCAGGATCGCCGTGGCGTACCCCGACACTTCGCCATTGCGCTTGGTGAGATCAGCTAGTTCCTGGCGCAAGACTTGGTTGTCTGCGGGGGGAACATTGGTGTTGAACACCGCACCGCCCTTGTTAAGCACTGTCACAAAATTAGTGAACTCGTCGCGGCTGCCCTTTAGTTGCTGAAAACTGCCGGCGTCACCGCGTGCAGCAAGACCTGCGGACTTGGCAAGACGCTGGGTATGGAACTGCAATTGAGAGGTAATGTTGATATAGGTTGCATTGTTGCTACGTGAGATCGCATCCCACACTACCGAGCCTGCCGACAATGCGAGAAACAACAGCGCCAGCGAGCCGAGAACCTGTAGCTGGGTTTCAACCGGCTTGTTACCGACCACGGGGAGTTTGAAGCCAGCCTTCGCTTTCAGTGGTTTCGCAAGTTTTATGCTGGTTGCTGTGGCGCCAAGCGCCGGAGTGGTGATGGTTTTCGATCCCACCGGACTATTAGTATTGGGCGCCAGCGCAGTCAACTTAGTCTGTGTCGTGCTTTGCTGAATCGCCGCAGTGCGCTTGGGGGTCTTTTTTCCAAAGGAGAAAAAATTTGCAAAGCTGAACCCGCCAGACTTTGCGTTTTGCGCTGCGCTTGATGTGTTCGCGCCTGCTAGCCCAATAGCCTTGTCGGTTTTGCTGTCGGATTTGCCCGTTGCCGGGGGTTTGAAGTTAGCCATATTAATAGTCTCCAGTTGCTGCTATCTTGCGATTCAGGACTGCGCCAATGTGTCTCACCATAAGAGCCGGGTGTTACTCTTGCAAGCAAAGCCCTTTCTGGCTCGCGTTGCGGACTCAAATACTCTAATAGATGCCACAAAAAATACCCGGCTTGCGGAGTTAGAACATCCGGATCGCCGCACTGCCATGTTAACCGCCCACTTCTAGAAATCGTTCTTCGCGCACCAGGGCGGCAACATCCAGTTCATGCCATCGCGCACCAGTGGCGTCGCGGTATATCCCCTTGACCCAAAGAGGCAGGGTGTCGGATACGCTCTCGATCACAAATTGTTCCGGATTACGCAGGCCCAGCATGCGGCTCACCATTAAGCCCGATCCAGCGATTTGCCTTTCGGTGATCAAAATAACGCGACGCTCGGTTCCCAGTCCGATAAGCTCGGCCCCCTGAAAAGCCGAGAAGTCGGCGATGCTATACAAGTTGCCGCGCACATTAGCGACGCCGCGAAACCATGCCTTGGTAAGCGCAACCGGCATGATATCGGGAACCGGGATTACTTCACTGACATCGGTCAAACTGACGAACCAGCTATCGGCTCCCACCTGAAAGCCCAATTTCGAGGCCACGGCGTTACGCGACGCCAAGTCGCGCAGGCGTGCGGCAACCGAAAGCTGGTAGTCACGAAGGCTAGTGCGGCGCGCCATGGCTTAGACCCTGTTACTCATCCAAGCGCCTTGATCTTGGCGAGCAGGTCTTCTGCTTTTATGGGTTTTACGATGTAGTCCTTGGCACCCTGACGCAGGCCCCAGATCTTGTCGGTTTCTTGGTCCTTGGTGGTGCAAATAATCACAGGTATGTGCTTTGTCGTCGGCTCGCGCGTGATGGCGCGCGTAGCCTGGAAACCATTGAGACCGGGCATCACCACATCCATGAGAATCAGATCAGGTTGCTGCGCCTTGGAAGCCGCGACGCCCTCTTCGCCGCTCGCTGCGTTTATGCATTGGTATCCGGCTTTGACCAGCATAGACTCCAGAAAACTCCGCTCAGTGGGAGAATCGTCAATGATCAGTATCTTTCTAATAGCCATGGTAGGCGCTCCCAATAGGTTTCAATTTAGATTTATGCAGCATTGCGCGCGGGGAGATGAGCTTCCACCGTCTTTAGTAAGCTTTCCTTGGAAAATGGTTTGGTCAAGTACTCGTCACAGCCGACCATTCTGCCACGCGCCCGATCAAACAGACTGTCCTTGGATGACAGCATGATGACCGGTGTTACCTTGTGCTTACCATTCTTCTTGATCAGAGAACAGGTTTGGTAGCCATCAAGGCGCGGCATCATGATGTCGACAAAAATCAGGTCGGGACGGTGATCCGCTATCTTGGCGAGCGCATCAAAACCATTCTCAGCGAGGATGACCTGGCATCCCGCCTGCATGAGAAAAATTTCGGCGCTGCGACGAATTGTGTTGCTATCGTCGATCACCATGACACGTACTCCGGATAGGCTTTTGGCTTCAGCCACGCGAACCTCAATGTTTATTGGTCTAGTAAGCTTCAGATTATCCTTTTTGGCTTTTCAAAACAAGAGAAAGCCAAAGGTTTGTGAGACTTTACTCGAAATCTGTGAACTAGTTAACACAAAACGCTATGTGCTGCGCTATATTTCTACCATTTCAAAATCGTCTTTGCGTGCGCCGCAATCCGGGCAGCACCACCCAAGCGGTAAGTCCTCCCAGCGCGTTCCCGCAGCGATACCGTCTTCGGGCCAACCCAGAGCCTCGTCATAGATCAACCCACATACCAGGCACATCCAGGTTTTGTAGCTTGCTCGGCTCGTTGGAGTTGCAGGTGTTGTCATGAGTTAGAATAAAACTTTAGTGTGCGCTGCGCGACATCATAATGGGGTTGGACTTAGACATCAACACTAACGCGCTCTGCCCCAACATTCCAATTTATTGAAGATGGCCTCTGAACTTGTGTTGGCTCCCCCTGCGGTGCTGGTTTTTGCGGCTTCAGATCCGAGCGGCGGCGCGGGCGTGCAAGCAGATATTCTGACATTGGCGAGCATGGGCTGTCATCCGCTTTCGGTTATTACCGCCATCACGGTACAGGATAGCGTCGGCGTGGAAGGCGTGCTAGCTATTGATTCCGGCTGGGTGGCGGATCAGGCGCGCTGCGTTCTTGAGGATATAGTGGTAAGCGCTTTCAAGATCGGACTATTGGGCAGCGTAGAGACCGTCGCTGCGATTGCTGAAATTGTCTCCGATTACCCCGGCATTCCCCTCATCCTCGACCCCGTGCTGGCTTCCGGTCGCGGCGATGAGTTGGCCAGCGACGACATGCTGGCCGCAATGCGCGAGCTGTTAATTCCGCAATGTACCATTATCACGCCCAATATTCTTGAGTTACGCAGACTGGGCAACGAGGATGATTGGGAAGAAGGCGCCTGTAGCAATGCGCAACTGGCAAATAATCTGCTCGACCTGGGCTGCGAATATGTGCTGGTCACCGGCACGCATGACGCGACGCCTGAGGTTATTAATACGCTTTACAACAACAAAGGCGTGGTGCGCCGCGACAACTGGCCGCGTCTATCAGCCAGCTATCACGGCTCAGGCTGCACGCTGGCATCAGCTGTGGCCGCAACCATCGCACGCGGACTCAACATGCCCGAAGCAGTACGCGAAGCGCAGGACTACACTTGGCGCGCTTTGCAGTTTGGTTATAGACCTGGCATGGGGCAGTACGTACCTGACCGTTTGTTTTGGGCGCGCGATGACACACAGGTAGAGGATGCAGCCAATTGAAACCGGGCGGCGCATGCGCGGTCTCTACGCCATCACCCCGGAAGAGGCGGATACTGCGTGTCTGCTGCGCAAGGTTGTGGCGGCCCTCGAAGGCGGCGCCAGCGCAGTGCAATACCGCGCTAAACACGCTGCGCCCGCTTTGGCGCGGATCCAAGCGCGGGAGCTGCATAAGCGCTGTCAGGATTTCGGCGTGCCCTTGATCATCAACGACTCGCTGCAGCTCGCGCTCGCCATTGGCGCGGAGGGAGTGCATCTCGGACGACTAGACGGCGCAGTCGATGACGCGCGCAAACAACTGCCAAGTGCGATTATCGGCGTTTCTTGTTACAACAGCCTGGATTTGGCCAGGGTCGCCATAGAACAAGGTGCGGACTATGTTGCTTTCGGGAGTTTTTTTTCTTCTGCCACCAAGCCCGGAGCACTACGCGCCAGCATAGATTTGCTGGGCGGCGCGCGCGCGCTAGGCTACAACACAGTCGCCATCGGCGGCATCACCTGCGACAATGCGGGTACACTCATCACTGGCGGCGCAGACTCGCTTGCGGTCATTAATGCGCTTTTTAGCAGTGGCGATATGTTGCAGATTCGCGCCACGGCCCAAACTTTCACTCAACTCTTTTGCCATGCTTAAAAACAGTCAACAACTTTTTACCCAGTCGCTGCGCTACATTCCCGGTGGCGTGAATTCTCCCGTGCGCGCGTTTCGCGGTGTGGGCGGTACACCGATTTTTTTTCGTGAAGGCAAGGGCGCCTGGCTTACCGACGTGGACGGAAACCGTTACATCGATTATGTTGGCTCGTGGGGACCGATGATAGCCGGACATGCACATCCGTCGGTGGTAGACGCGGTACAAAGAGCTGCAACGCGTTCGCTGGGTTTTGGCGCACCCACCGAAATGGAGCTGGAAATGGCGCAAGCCATTTGCGAGATTCTACCCAGCATGGAACAGGTGCGGTTGGTGAGCTCGGGCACGGAGGCGACCATGAGCGCCATCCGCCTTGCGCGTGGCTTTACCGGGCGCACCAAGTTGATCAAATTTGAAGGCTGCTATCACGGCCACTCCGATGCACTGCTTGTAAAAGCGGGCTCCGGATTGCTGACCTTGGGCAACCCCAGCTCTGCAGGCGTGCCGGCTGAGGTTGCGGCGCAGACTTTGGTACTTAACTTTAACGATCAAGAGGAGTTGCAACGCACTTTTGCTGCAATCGGCAAGTTGGTTGCCGCCGTCATAATTGAACCCATCGCGGGCAATATGAATTTCGTCATGCCTACAAAAGAGTATCTGGAAACACTGCGGCGTTTGTGTAGCGAAAATGGAGTGGTGTTGATTTTTGACGAGGTAATGACCGGCTTTCGCGTTGGGCTTAAGGGTGCGCAAGGTCACTTTGGCATAACGCCCGACCTTACCACGCTAGGTAAGGTGATTGGCGGCGGCCTGCCGCTGGCGGCTTTCGGCGGGAGGCGCGATATCATGGCGCATCTCGCCCCGCTGGGCGCGGTTTATCAGGCAGGCACGCTGTCTGGAAATCCGCTTGCGGTGTCTGCCGGCCTTGCTACATTAAAACTGGTGCGCGAGCCCGGGTTCTTTGAGGCGCTGTCTGCTACCACTACTAAATTGGTCAGCGGCCTCGCTCAGGCGGCACAGCACGCCGGGGTAGCGTTTTCGGGCGCAAGCTTGGGCGGCATGTTTGGAATTTTTTTTGCGGCGCAGCCTCCTGCTAGCTATGCAGAGGTAATGGCTTGTGACCGCGAGCGCTTTAACCGTTTCTTTCACGCCATGTTAGAGCGCGGCATCTATCTCGCGCCTTCGGCTTACGAGGCAGGATTTGTATCCGCTGCTCATGGTGATGTGGAAATCGAGCGTACGCTGTCCAGCGCGAAAGAGGCGTTTGGCTTACTCAGTGACGGTGTCTGAGCATTGAACTGGCGCTAGCGCAGCCCGGCGACGTATTCGGCGACCGCTTTCATCTGCGACTCGTTCATACGCTTGGCGATGGTCGACATCACAGGATGCTTGCGCTTGTCCTTTGCAAAGCCATCCAGCCCCCCAAAGGTGTATTCTGGCCACTGTCCGGCTAGACGCGGGTACTGCGCCGGAATACCTGCGCCATTAGCGCCGTGGCAACCGGCGCAAGCTGGAATGTCGAGTTTCTTGATTCCCGCGCGATAGATTTGCTGGCCTTCCTCGGCAAGTTTTTTGTCTTGCGCTGCGGCGGGTCGGATCATTTTTTGTTCGGCGAAATACGCGCTGACAGCCTTTATGTCTTCGGGTGCGAGTCCGGCTGACATCCCGGCCATGATGGCATTGACCCGCGTACCCGATTTAAAGGCCGACAGTTGGCTTGCGATATACTGCTCCACTTGCCCCGCAAGATGGGGGTTGGCGGAAATAGCGCTGTTGCCGTCCGCTCCGTGGCAGGCTGCGCATACAGTCGTTGCTATCTGTTGGCCGCGTTCCAGGTCCGCTTTGGCTTGTGCAAAAGCACCCGTAGCCGATGCCACGCCTGCCAAAGCCAATGCCGTAAAATTTGCTGCCAAGTATTTCATGTCCAACCCTTTTGTATGGATTCCAATTGATGGATTTTAGCTTATTCTGGACACGCCACGCCAGTCTGCAATGCGTGTCACTTGGCTGGAAATGGAAATGAGCTTGCCCCTGTTCGAGCGCGCGCAGTTTGTCATTTCGGTGAATGACATTGCTGCGCTCCCGCCGGATAATGCCAATGAGGTGGCTTTTGTCGGTCGCTCTAATTCGGGTAAATCAAGCGCAATCAACACACTGGCGCGGCGCAATCGGCTGGCTTTTGTCAGCAAGACCCCGGGCCGCACGCAGCTCATTAACTATTTTTCATTGGGTGACGAGCGCTTTGTCGTGGACTTGCCTGGGTACGGGTTTGCGGGCGTTCCCTATGCAGTCAAGGCGCACTGGGAGGGGCTGTTGTCGGCTTACGTAGGTCAAAGAAAATCTCTTAGTGGGCTAGTATTAATCATGGATGCGCGTCACCCGCTCAAGCCGCTTGATGTACAAATGCTGGAGTGGTTTACCCCCACGGGGAAACCGGTGCACGCCTTATTGACCAAATCCGATAAACTTTCTAGAGGTGTTGCCTTGACGACCTTGAAAAGAGTAAGACGCGATCTTGAGGCGTTAGGCTGCAACGCAACCGCGCAACTGTTCTCAAGCCTTAACAAACAAGGTGTGGAGGAAGCAGAACAGCGGGTTTCCGACCTGTTTGTGAGGAACGGCGAGAAAAACGCGGCACTAGAATAGAAAAAGGCCCGGGGAAAGGGGATGCCCCGGGCCGACAACAGCCTTAATAGGATTAAGGCACCCGCTCAGGGAGGAGAAGCGGGGAAGGGCAAGCCCTTCGCTTGTTAAGATGGGGGGCTGGCCATTTAGTTCAACTAGACAGAAATAACTTTTTTCAACCACTACACGGTGTATCAGCTATGAACTTTTCCTTTGGCTCCTTCCCGGCACGGCGTATGCGTCGGCTAAGGCGTAGCGCATTCCTGCGTAATATAGTGCGTGAGTCTGCGCTTTCGGCGCACGATTTCATTTTCCCAGTATTTGTGCTTGACGGAGTAGGGCGTAGAGAGGCGATTGCGTCCATGCCGGGAATCGAGCGCCTTTCGGTGGACGAGCTATTTTTGGTCGTTGAACGTGCCTGTGACCTGAATATTCCGGCTATTGCGTTGTTCCCCGTGATTGAAAACAGGCTCAAAAGCACAGATGGAAGGGAAGCATTAAATCCTGCGGGCCTGGTGCCACGTGCGGTTCGGGAACTTAAAAAGCGTTTCCCGCAAATTGGTATCGTGACGGATATTGCTTTGGATCCCTACACCAGCCACGGGCAGGATGGTTTGATCGACACGTCGGGCTATGTGTTAAACGATGAAACCCTAGAGGTTTTGCAAAAGCAGGCGCTTACTCATGCAGAGGCTGGTGTGGATATTGTGGCCCCTAGCGATATGATGGATGGCCGAGTCGGTAGGATCAGGACAGCGCTGGATGAAGCTGGGCACGTACACACTGCAATAATGGCCTACTCGGCCAAGTACGCCTCGGGATTCTACGGCCCGTTTCGCGATGCGCTGGGATCATCAGGCACTCTTGGCAAGAGCGACAAAAAAAACTATCAGATGGATTCCGCCAATAGCGACGAGGCGCTACGTGAAATTGCTCTGGACCTGGAGGAAGGGGCGGACATGGTCATGGTTAAGCCCGGCATGCCTTACCTAGATATTGTGCGCCGCGCTAAAGACACTTTCGGCGCACCAACCTTCGTCTACCAGGTAAGTGGGGAATATGCGATGCTCAAGGCTGCGGCGCAAAACGGCTGGCTGGACGAGGAAACCTGTGTCTTGGAATCTTTGCTGGGTTTTAAGCGCGCTGGGGCGGATGGCATCCTGACTTATTTCGCGTTACAGGCCGCTACGTGGCTCAAACGGGCTTAGAGCAGCCCGACATACTATCTACGCCTTTATTCCCAGGTCCTTGCCTCGCTAAAGCAGTGCCTTACTCCGACGCGAGCAGCCGCTCTAGGGCAGCAAGGTTGGCGCGCGGTGCATTGCGCGCGCCTGTAGGTGTTTTAATGCGTACGTCATTGGTCGCATAGACAGCGATTGAAACGGGCACACCATTAAATTCAATGTCCAATAAAGGCACTTGAACTACCTTACCACCCAGCTTGGTGCGGTGCATTTTCGTGTGATAGGCAATACGGCGATTGATTAGAAAAAGCTCCAGATTCTTGCAGTCGTCGGCAAAGACTTGCAGTTCGATCACGGAAAACTCGTTCGCCGTTCCCGTCAGTACAGGGCCCACCAGATGCGGATTAAACTCGCCGAGCAAACGCAGCAGTTCAAGCGCGACTGTGCGCAATAGTCGCAGTTGCAGGGGTTGCTGATCGCCCTTAAAGAGTTGTTGGTAATCGCGCAGCGCCGCATCAACTTCGTCATTGTCAGGTAGCCCCTTGACATCTGCCACCCCAACTTGGCGCGCGGCTTTTTGTTTCGCCGCAGCGCAGTCGCTGACGCCATCTTCGGCCATAAGGCGGGCGGCCAGATAGGCAAGCTGGCGACGTGAGTCATCGCGTAACGTGTCGGCTCTGGTAAAGTCGCCAAGGGAGTGCTTACGTCTAAGGTTGCGAGGGCTGTTGCGCGCCATGGCGTCAGAAAATCTGATTTTTGACTTCTTCCGTAGGGCGACCCTTCTCGCGTCCCACAGTTTGTCCATCACCCAATGCAGGGATAGCTTCCTTATAAAAGTATTCTTTAGTGCCCTCCTTACCCGCAGCGCCAACATCACGCAGACCGCTATCGGCATCAATGGCCAACGCTACAACGCCTTCTGGCGGAATGAATTCGGCTTCCTTAATACCTTTTAGAACCTTTGCGGCGTATATCATCCAGATCGGTAGGGCGGCTTGACTGCCCGTCTCATTGGCGCCCATGTCGGTGGGATTGTCAAACCCGATCCACGCGACTGCAACTAGACTTGGCTGAAATCCCGCAAACCAGGCATCGATATGGTCATTAGTGGTGCCAGTCTTGCCGGCCAGATCCTGGCGACCTAGCGACATGGCGCGCGCCGCAGTGCCGTACTTAACCACATCACGCATCAAGCTGGTCATGATGAAGGCGTTGCGTGGATCGAGCACGCGCTCGGCGCCGCTGCCTGCTTTTTCTGCTGCGGCCTCAAAAAGCAAAGCGCCCTTGTCGTCAGTGATGCGGGAAATAAAGTAGGGTTTGATTTTGAACCCGCCATTGGCGAATACGGCGTAGGCGCTTGCCATTTGTAAAGGTGTGACAGATCCGGCGCCCAAAGCCATGGTGAGGTAGGGTGGATGTTTTTCCGGCTGAAACCCGAAGCGCGCAATGTAGTCTTGGGCGTAGCTCGTGCCGATGGCCTGCAAGACACGAATCGACACCATGTTCTTGGATTTTGCCAAAGCAGTACGCAGGCGCATCGGCCCCTCATACTTGCCGTCGTAATTTTTCGGCTCCCAAACTTGTCCTCCAGAGCGGCCCGGATCGACGACAACGGGCGCATCATTTACCACAGTTGCGGGGGTAAAACCTTTTTCCAGCGCAGCCGAGTAAACAAATGGCTTAAAGCTTGAGCCAGGCTGACGCCATGCCTGTGTCACGTGGTTAAATTTGTTGCTGCCGAAATCAAAGCCCCCAGCTAAAGCTCTGATAGCGCCGTCTATAGGGTCTAGCGACACTAGCGCAGCCTCAACACGCGGCAACTGCACCACCGCCCACGCGCCCTTTTCGTCCTGCTGTAGCCTCACGATGGAGCCACGCAGCGGCTTGAGCGGTGTAGATTTTTCGCTTAAGACGCGCGCCACAAACTTGAGTCCGTCACCGCTGATATTTACCGTTTCGCCACGCCGCGTCATCGCAGTGACTTGCTTGGGGCTGGCTTCGATTACTACCGCTGGAATCAAGTCGCCAACCACTTCCTTGTCTTGCAACGCCTCTTCAATCGCCTCTTCTGCAAGAGCTTTTTCAGCAGGTAACTTGATTAGCCCCTCAGGGCCGCGATAACCGTGGCGACGATCATAATCTAGTATTCCGCGGCGCAAACCTTCATTGGCCGCGGCCTGGTCAAATTTGCGGATGGTGGTGTAAACCTTGAGCCCGCTAACGTAAGCCGTGTCACCGTATCGGTCGTACACCTCCTTGCGCACCATCTCAGCAACGTGATCGGCCTTTACGGCGAACTGTTGCTGTTCAAGATTGACGCGCAGTGGCTGCGTTCCGGCAGCAATAAATTTTTCTTCCGTTAGGTAACCCAGATCGCGCATGCGCCGCAGGATGTACTGTTGGCGCTGAGCAGCGCGTTTGGGATTGATGATCGGGTTATAACGCGATGGCGCCTTGGGTAGGCCGGCAAGCATAGCCGCTTCGGCAACCGTAACGTCCTTGAGGCTCTTGGCGAAATAGACTTGGGCTGCGGAACCGAAGCCATAGGCGCGTTGGCCAAGAAAGATTTGATTGATATAAATTTCTAAGATTTGGTCTTTTTTCAGGCTTTGTTCAATTTTGAAAGCCAACAACACTTCGGAAAGCTTACGGGTAAAGGTTTTTTCATTCGACAAGAAGAAGTTGCGCGCCACCTGCATGGTGATGGTCGAGGCCCCTTCCTTGGCGCCACGCGCCGATAGATTGGCAAGTGCGGCGCGCACCACTCCCCAATAATCCACGCCGCCGTGCTCATAAAAGCGTTCGTCTTCAGCGGCCAAAATAGCGTGCTTCAGAGATTCCGGCACCTCGTCTATCTTGACAATGGCGCGCTTTTCTTCACCAAACTCGCCGATCAGCTCGCCCTCAATACTGTAAACGCGAAGTGGAATCTTGGGCCTGTAGTCAGTGAGCACTTCCACAGAGGGCAAATTGGGATAAAGCAGAATGATAGTCAGCGCCACCACGCCAAAGGCCACCAGCCCCAGCGAAGCAAGCAAAATTAACGGGTAAAACCACCAGCGGGGCAATATCAAGTTGGGCCTTTCAGGCTAATTCTCCTCATTATATAGACCCCCTCAACCCCTCGCTTGGCAAAAAACGGATAAAAAGTGGCAAAGGGGTGGCAAGGGCAGATTTGGTCTCAAATGAAAAAAAAGCTTTACACGGTTAGGGGTTGTTGCTAGCATTTAATGTAAATTATACGTAATGGGACGTAACCCACCACTATGCTTAAAGAATCATTAGCCTCCAAGTTCGACTTTCTTAAGGCGACAACGCCCCCAGTTCTAGGGGTCGACATCAGCTCGTCTTCGGTAAAGATGGTAGAAATCGTCGAGGCTGGCAAAGGTCTTTACCGCGTCGAACGTTACGCCATTGAGCCCTTGCCCAAGGATACGGTGGTAGACGGCAACATCGCCAACATTGAAGCAGCGGGCGACGCTATGAGACGCGCCTGGAAGAACATGGGTACGCGTATCAAGCATGTTGCACTCGCCCTTCCGGCCGCAGCAGTTATCACCAAAAAAGTGCTCCTTTCCAGCAGCCTGCGCGAAGAAGACATGGAGCTGCAAGTACAGTCCGAAGCCAATCAATACATCCCCTTTAGCCTGGACGAAGTTAATCTAGATTTTCAGGTGATCGGTCTAGCCCCCTCAAGCGAAGAGGAGGTGGAAGTGCTGATAGCAGCTTCGCGTAAAGAAAAAATTGAGGATCGCGTAGCAGTGGCTGAGGCTGCCGGTCTCAAGACCCTGGTGATGGATGTAGAATCATTTGCAGCCTTGGCGGCGTTTGAAATGATCAAGGGCGCCTCGAGCGGCATCCAAGATGACGATGTGACGGCGATTGTGGATATCGGCGCCCATGTAACACGCGTCACGGTTATGCATAAAGATCAAGCGGTTTACACGCGCGAGCAACAAGTGGGGGGAGCGCAGCTTTCTCAGGACATCGCGAGGCAATTCGACATGCCCGCGGAAGAGGCTGAAGTGGCAAAGCGCACTGGCGGCTTACCGGAGAGTTACGGCCCCGACGTTTTACAACCCTTCAACGAAAAACTGGTTGTTGAGCTACAGCGCGCGCTGCAATTCTTTTTCACTTCTACTCAGTTTAATAAAATTGACCACATTCTGCTCTCGGGCGGTTGCGCGACGCTTGACGGACTTGAGGAAATGGTCGCCAATCGCACCCAGGTGCATACCGTTGTCGCAAACCCGTTTTCCAACATGGCTCTGTCTTCGAAAGTGAAGCCGCGCCAACTGACGGTCGACGCCCCATCGCTGATGGTGGCATGCGGACTGGCCATGCGGAGATTTGACCCATCATGATTCGCATCAACCTGCTTCCCCATCGCGAAGAAAGGCGCAAGCTACGGCGCCAGCAGTTCATGGTTATGGCGGCTCTGTCAGTCGTGGCCGGTGTCGCTTTGGCGGCATTTACCTGGTTCGTATTTGACCAACAGATCGCTGGTCAAAAGGTACGTAACAAGTATCTCATGGACGAAACCGCCAAGCTTGAAAAACAAATTGAAGAAATTAGGAAAATCCGTGAGGAAACCCAGTCGTTACTGGCCAAAAAACAGGTTGTTGAAGGGTTGCAAAGTAACCGCTCCGAACCGGTGCAGTTGCTGGACCAAATGCTGCGTCAGTTACCCGAGGGCCTGTATATCAAATCAATCAAACAGACTGGGATCAAAATCAACGTGACCGGTTACGCGCAATCCAATGCCCGCGTATCGGCATTCATGCGCAATATCCAGGCGTCTCCGTATTTGCAGAATCCAGAGCTGGTCGAAATCAAAGCTGTGAACCTGGCAAATCAACGCGCCAATGAATTCAGCATGAACTTCTATGTCAAGCGGGCCAAGGCGGAAGAAAAAGGCAAGGCCGCTCCCGCTAAAGCTGCGGAGAAGAAGGCATGACACTCGACGAGTTTAAGAATCTCGACCCCAAGAACCCCGGTCAGTGGCCCTGGCCCGCCAAGGCAGGCGCGTTTTTGCTGATCTTTTTTGTCATCCTGGTGGCCGCCTATTTTGGCATTTTTCAAAACCAACTCGCAGAGAAGGAAACTGAAGAAAAGAAGGAAGAAACACTTAAGGCAACTTTTGTTGAGAAGAAAAAACTCGCCATTAATCTTGATGCCTACGTAGCGCAACGTGCGGAAATAGAGCAGTCGTTTGGAGCGCTGCTCAAGCAATTACCCACCAAGTCGGAAATGGACGCGCTGCTTATCGATATCAACCAGGCGGGGCTGGGGCGTGGATTGCAGTTTGAGCTGTGGAAACCCGCCCCCACAGAAAATTTCACAGAATTCTATGCTGAGCTGCCAATTAACCTTAAGGTGACCGGCAACTATCATGACCTCGGGGCATTTGCCAGTGATGTGGCCAAACTGCCGCGTATCGTCCTGCTCAATGACCTCAATATTGCCACTGGCAAGGATGGCGTGCTCACCATGGAGGCGATTGCCAAAACCTACCGCTATCTGGACGAAGAAGAAATCGCCAAACAGCGTAAGGAAAGCAAAGCCAAAGCTGCGGGTGCAGCTAAGCCCGGAGGGGCCAAATAATGCGCACGCTATGGCTGATTGCCGGTGGACTTGCTCTAGCCGGATGTACTGGGGAAAACTCTGACCTCAAGCAATTTGTTAACTCGGATAAAAATATCGTGCGCGCCATTGAGCCCCTGCCACAAGTCAAGCCGTTCGAGCCATTTGCCTATGAAGGCTTCGATCTGCCTGACCCGTTCAAGCCGCGCAAGCTGGTGATCAAGCAAAATGACGGCGGCGGACTGCAGCCTGACCTGAACCGGCGCAAAGAGCCGCTTGAATCCTACCCTCTTGAGCAGCTCAAAATGGTGGGGACGCTACAGCAAAACAAAGATATTTTCGCATTGGTGAAAGCCGACAAGACGCTTTATCGTGTGAAAAAAGGCAATTACCTGGGGCAGAATTTCGGCCTCATCACAGACATCACTGATAGCGAGGTTAAATTGAAAGAAATTGTCCAGGACAGCGCCGGCGACTGGGCGGAACGCGCAAGCTCCCTGCCTCTGCTGGAAGAACCCGATAAGGGAGGAAAAAAGTGATTATGAATCGTCAACTATTTGCAGCAGCAGGTAAAACGGGAGGGTCGTCCAGTTTAGGCGCTTGCCTGGTCGCCCTCCTTTTGACTGCACTTGCTCCCAGCGCGGCGCAGGCGCAGTCCACAAGAAACGCTCTTGAGTCTATCAACGTCAGCAGCCTTCAGGGCGGTAAAGTGCTGGTCAAAGTCAATTTCAAGGATGCGCTACAGGCCGTCCCCGCTGGCTTTACCGTTACCAACCCGCCACGCATCGCAATTGATCTGCCCAACACCGCCAACGCCACGGGTAAGAACTCCATGGATGTGTCAGAGGGGGACATTAAGAGCATAAACATAGTCGAAGTAGCCAACCGCACACGCTTGGTTCTCAACCTGGCGCGCAGCTTAAATTTCACCTCCGAGATCGACGGCAATACCTTGGTGGTTTCTATTGAGGGGACGGCAGCCAGCGCCACCAAGCCGGTCACGCAGGTCACAAAGTTTGCCGAAGCAGCGCCGGGTGATGAGGTACGGCAAAGCCTGCGCGACATCGATTTTCGCCGCGGCAACAATGGCGAAGGCCGCGTAGTCGTTGACCTTTCCAGCCCCAACACCGGTATCGACATTCGCCAACAAGGACGCACTGTCATTGTCGACTTCATCAATACTTCCGTGCCGCGCAACCTGGTGCGACGCCTGGATGTCGGTGACTTTGGCACCCCCATCCGTATTGTCGACACGCTAGATCAGGGCGCCAACACGCGCATGATAGTAGAGCCGCGCGGATTGTGGGAGTACTCCGCCTACCAGACCGACACGCAGTTCATCTTGGAAGTCAAGCCGGTTAAGGAAGACCCCAATAAGCTGGTGCAAGGCGCCACGCCTGGCTATAGCGGTGAAAAACTGACGCTCAACTTCCAGAACATTGAAGTGCGCGCCTTATTGCAGGTCATCGCTGATTTCACCGGTCTAAACATCATCACCAGCGACACAGTGGGTGGCAGCTTGACGCTGCGGCTCAAGGATGTGCCGTGGGATCAAGCGCTCGACATTATTTTGCAAAGTAAGGGGCTATCAAAACGCAAAAACGGCAACGTGGTGTTGATCGCGCCGTCGGATGAGCTCGCCACCAAGGAAAAACTGGCGCTGGAGGCCAGTCAACAGATTTCTGAACTTGAACCGCTGCGCACCGAAAGCTTTGTGCTTTCCTATGCCAAGGCCGCCGATGTCAAGACCCTGCTGTCGGATAAGGATCAAAAAATTCTTTCCAAGCGCGGTTCTGCTGCGGTAGACCCGCGCACCAACACAGTGTTTGTACAGGATGTGTCTACCCGCCTGGAAGAGGTACGGCGCCTGGTCACTCAGCTCGATGTACCAGTTAGACAAGTATTGATCGAAGCGAGAATTGTGATCGCAGACGACAAGTTTAACCGCCAGCTCGGCGCGCGCTTCAATTTCGCCGCCGGGCTAAACCGTGATGGTCGAAACGTCGGTGTGTCTGCTAACCTCGACAATGCTCACCGTATTTCGACCGGGGTAGCTCCTATCAACGCGGACACACCGGTTTCTGTCAACCTGCCTATCGCCGGCGCTGCCGGACAGATTGGCATCAACATCCTCAATCTCGGCAATAGCAACCTGGTCGAGCTGGAACTGTCTGCACTTGAAACCGACAACCGCGGCAAAGTCGTTTCTAGCCCGCGCGTGATTACTGCTGACAAGAAAAAGGCGGTCATTACTCAAGGCACGGAAATCGGCTACCTCACAGCCGCCGCCAGCGGCGTGGCCACCATTACTTTTAAGCCTGCGGTGCTGGAGCTCACGGTCACCCCTCAGATTACCCCCGACGATAAGATCATCATGGATCTGGAGGTAAAAAAGGACTCGGTCGG
>JAYWAM010000232.1:0-4722 GCA_043782425.1 Betaproteobacteria bacterium | reverse complement strand
ATGGATTCCAGTTTCAGCGGCAGCATCTGGTTCCACCTTGCTCTTTGCATTCCCCTCACCCCAACCCTCTCCCCGCAAGCGGGACGAGGGAGCAGAGTCAACTCAATACTTCCCCCCTGATTCAATGCGAAACAACGCCGGGTCGTTCTGATCGACTGTGACTTTCACCCAGCCGGTCAGCGGGCTGCCGTAGGTTTCCAGGCGCGTCAGATTGTTGATTGTCTCGCCCGCTTGCGTTACGAAGGGCTTGTCAAAGCGATAGGTGTGCGTATCGCCGTGCACGAAAAGTAGCGGCTTGCGCAGTTTTATCGCGCCTGCGGAAATCTGCTTCAGAAATGCATCGTAGGCGCCGTCCCGGCTTTTTTCCCAGGGATTGGCCTGGATAAAGACGACGGCGCCATGAATGGAATCTTTATCGGCTGCGTCCAATAATTGATCCAGCCAAATTTTGTTGGCCAGGGAGCGGCAGCGATATTCGTAATCGGATGCGGCATCAAAACCGGAATTGTTGTTGCTTCCCGGGATGTTGAGCGTAGTGAACACGATGCCGTTGTTTTCCCAGCGCGCGTTTTCCGGCAGGGCAGGGCACTTGCATTCGTCCTCGATACGTAACACGCAAGAATTTTGCTGCGTCAGCGGCAATTGGCGCGCGCCTAGAGAGTACGCGCTGGAAAAGAAAACCTCTCTGAGCTTTTTGAGCCTCTCCAGGGGATCAAAAGCGCCGTTGCTCTCACGGCGGCAATCGGTCCAGTCGTTATCGCCCGGGGTGTAAATGAAGGGGTGCGCCGATTTGTTGAACTGCATTTTACGTTTTGCAAATAATGCATCGCTGCAAGAAGAATCGCCGCCGGACTTAAAGTCTCCGACATGGACTACGAACGCCAGATCGAGTTTGTTCATGTCGTCTAGCATCCACTCCATGTTCTGTTCTTCCGTCTCGTTGTATGGCGTGTCGCCGGTGACGGCGAAACTGAAGGTATCGCGATGGGGCGGCTTGACGGCGCATGCGGCAAGAAAAATTGTAAGCAGGAAACACACGCCGAGTTTGATGGGATTGTGCATGGTTATTCTTCCGTCAGACGTTTCAGTTGGTAAAGGGCTGCTAGCGCTTGCTTGGTCGTAAGCTCGTCGGGATTGATGTCACTCAGAGCTTCGACTGCGCGATGTGTGACTGCCGCACTTGATGACTGCTGCGCTGGCGCGGCAAAAAGATCGCCCTGTGCTGTGTGTTTGATGCTCTGCTGTTCAAGTTCTATCAGATGACGGCGCGCAGCGCGCAACACGGATTTTGGAACACCTGCCAGGCCCGCCACTTGCAATCCATAGCTTTGATTGGCGGGGCCGCTTTCGAGCTTGTGCAAAAACACGATGCGATCCTTGTGCTCGATGGCGTCAAGGTGCACATTGGCAATGTTAGTAAGCTCGGCATTGAGGCGCGTGAGTTCAAAATAATGCGTGGCGAACAACGTATGGCTGCGCGTTACTTCCGCCAGATGGCGCGCGATGGCATAGGCCAGGGCAAGGCCGTCGAAGGTCGAGGTGCCGCGACCGATTTCATCGATCAGCACCAGGCTGCGCGCTGTGGCGTTGTGCAGTATGTTGGCCGCCTCGGTCATTTCGACCATGAAGGTTGAACGCCCGCCTGCCAGGTCGTCGGCGCTGCCGATGCGCGTGAAGATTTGATCGATAGGCCCGATTTCAGCGTGCTGCGCAGGAACGAAAGCGCCGCAGTAAGCGAGCAGCACGATCTGCGCCACCTGGCGCATGTAGGTGGACTTGCCGCCCATGTTTGGGCCGGTGATGAGCAGCAACTGGCGCGAACGTGAGATGTCTGTATCGTTGGCGATGAAATTGCCGACCTGGCTTTCCACCACCAGATGTCTCCCGGCGCTGATGCTGATGCGCTCGTCGTCGATAAATTGTGGCGCGCATAAATTGAGCCGCTGCGCGCATTCAGCGAAGCACGCCAGAACGTCAAGTTCAGCCGCAGCGCGCGCCAGCGCATGCAGCGCCGGTGTATGCGGCAGCAGGGCATCGAGCAATTGCTCGTAAAGAAATTTCTCGCGCGCCAGCGAGCGTTCTCCGGCTGACAGCGCCTTGTCTTCAAAGGTCTTGAGTTCGGGGGTGATGTAGCGCTCGGCATTCTTGAGCGTCTGTCTGCGCCGGTAGTCGTCGGGCACCTTGTCGATCTGGCCTTGTGTCACCTCGATATAAAAGCCGTGCACGCGGTTGTATTCGACGCGCAAATTGGCGATGCCGGTGCGTTCGCGCTCGCGCGCCTCGAGTTGTAGCAGGAAAGCGCCGCAGTTGTTTTGAATGGCGCGTAGTTCATCAAGCTCGGCATCGAAGCCGTCGCGCATCACACCACCTTCGCGCAGCAGCGTGGCGGGTTCATCTTGCAAGCTGACAGCCAGCAGATCGAGCGCCATGGGCTGCGGTGCGAGGCGTTCGCGCAATTGCCGCAGGCCTGGCAATTCGGCCCACAGCAACGCGTCGGCCAGCGTGGGTAACGTGGCGAGCGTATTGCGCAGCGCGGAAAGGTCGCGCGGGCGCGCGCTGCGCAAGGCGATGCGCGTGGTGATGCGCTCGACATCCGCCCAATCGCGCAACAGCGCCTGAATCGGCGCGTAGCGTGCAGCGCCGCCCTGATTCGCCAGCTCGGCAACGCACGCTTGGCGCGCCGTCAGCAACGCGCGATCACGCAACGGATGGTGCAGCCAATGGCGCAAGGCGCGCGCCCCCATGCTGGTGGCAGTGGAATTGAGCAGCGAAAACAGCGTCGGCTGGGGTTCGCCGCGCAGCGTTTCGCTGATTTCCAGATTGCGCCGCGTTGCCGCATCCATCAACACAAAATCCTGCTGGCGCTCGACGCTTAATCCAGTGATGTGAGGCAAGACGCTTTGCTGCGCATGTTTCACGTAAGCCAGCAGCGCACCGGCAGCGCCTAATGCGAGCGGCATGGCTTCACAGCCAAAGCCTGCAAGATCGCGCGTGTGGAATTGTTTGGCGAGTTCGCGCGTAGCGTTTTGGGTGTCGAACTGATAATCGGCTAGGCGCTTGAGCGGCAGAGCGGCGGGGAGGCTCAGCGTGTCCGGCAAATTGTCGGACACAATCAACTCTGCCGGTTGCAGGCGCTCCAACTCTGATGTCAGCCTGGCGTTGTCGGTTTCAAGCAGGCGAAATGCGCCGCTGGCTAGCGATAACCAGGCTAGCCCCAGCGCGTCGCCGCTGACATGCAGCGCCAGCAACACAACTTCCTTCGAATCCTGCATCAGCGCCGAATCAGTGAGCATGCCCGGCGTGACGATGCGCATCACCTTGCGTTCGACCGGGCCTTTGCTGGTGGAGGGATCGCCGATTTGCTCGCATATCGCTGCCGATTCGCCCAAGCGGATCAAGCGCGCAAGATATTGCTCAAGCGCGTGATACGGAACACCCGCCATTTTGATGGGCTGTCCCGCCGACTGCCCGCGCGTGGTGAGCGTGATGTCGAGCAGGCGCGCGGCGCGCACCGCATCGTCGAAGAATAACTCGTAAAAATCGCCCATGCGATACAGCACCAGCATGTCGGGATGCTCTGCCTTGATGCGCAGGTACTGCTGCATCATCGGCGTGTGCGTAGATAAGTCTTTTTTATCCATTAAAGTCAATCTATTAACCAGACAGGCTTCCAAGTCCATCGCATCGCACGGCAACGCATCTTTGATCACAAAGCCTACCAAGCCCTCATCTTGAACAGGCGACCCTGTTCATTCTCATCGTGCAGGCTCAGCACAATCTCATCCTTTCCAAACACCGACTCGTTCTCGCCCATACGCAAAGGCAAATCCGCATCGATCAAGGTGACGATGGGCTGCAAGCCGAGTTCCGCGTAACGGCGAATGACCACCAACACCCCGTCGTTTAGCGCGTCAACCGATGGCCAGCTTGACCGGCTTGCCGACGCGACTGAGCATTTCCACCAGCGTGTCGATGGTGAACTTGGCCGTCTTTTTGTTTACCACGTCGGACACGCGCGGGCGCGAGACCATCAGGATCTCGGCGGCCTCGGCTTGCTTAAGATGATGCTCGGTAATCCAGGTGGACAGCTCATCCATCAGTTGCTGCTTCAGCAACTGGGTGTCGTTGATCTGCTTACGAGAGGCTGCCTGTAAGCGCTTGGCCTCAGCAGGCGCGAAGCCAAGCTCCAGGAAGAGGTTCGCTCCCGGCTTCGTCACATGGCGGATTTCGGTGTCGATCTTCATTTCTGTGCCTTTCTCGCGTTGACCACGGCGCGGTAGCGCGCCTCGGTAATGCTCTTGTCCTGCTTACTGGTCGCCTGCGTCTTCTTTTGGAAGCAGTGCAAGACATATACGGCTTCCTCAAACTTGGCGATGTACATCACCCGATAGATGCCGCTGGTTTCCCAAATGCGGATTTCCTTTGTGCCGACCCCGACATCATCGAATGGCTTCCAGTCGTCCGGGTCCAACCCAACTTGCACTTTGCCCAACTGAAAACCGGCATAGCGGCGTGGTTCGTCCGGGAATGCCAACAAGTCGTCATAGGCGGAACCTATCCAGCGAATCTCTTTCTCGTCGCTCATCACTTCGCTCTGTATAAAATTTTATACACATCGGGGATGCAAGTCAAACGCTCGAATTGCCTCATCGCATATGGTCGAAGCCCAACGCGGCGCCGCGTAGCCTCTAAAGCTACGCTCGCATACGACAGGCTCTGCCC
>JAYWAM010000231.1:0-4729 GCA_043782425.1 Betaproteobacteria bacterium | reverse complement strand
AGTTAGGATCGCACCCGACAAAAAGCCCTAACGTAGAATAGCGCCTTCCCTTCTGCAATCTGGCATCGGTGGCGCAAGTGGCAGCAAACCTGGAAACAAACTTTTCTGCTTTGCCAGCGCAGTACATGGCGGCGGACGTGCCGCGTCTGATGGCGCTGGCGCGCAAGCTTGCTGTGCAGCAACGCGCCGCAAAACCATACGATCATCTCGAACAATCGCTTAACGAAGCCACCCTGCGTTCGCGCGCCAAGCTGGCGCAGCGCCGCGCCGCTCTACCCCAGCCGGAATTTAACGACGTTCTGCCGATTGCCGAGCGCCGTTCGGAAATTGCCGATCTCATCGCCAAGCATCAGGTGGTGATTGTTTGCGGCGAAACCGGCTCGGGCAAGACCACGCAGCTTCCCAAGATTTGTCTCGCGCTGGGGCGCGGCGTGGCGGGGCTGATCGGCTGCACCCAGCCACGGCGCATTGCCGCACGCAGCCTATCCACGCGCCTGGCGCAAGAACTGAAAAACGCCGCGTATGTGGGCTTCAAAATCCGCTTTCAGGATCACACCCATGCCGATGCCTATCTCAAGATCATGACCGATGGCATTTTGCTGGCGGAAACTCACGGTGACCACGACTTGCGCGCATACGACACGCTCATCATCGACGAGGCGCACGAGCGCAGTTTGAACATCGACTTCATGCTCGGCTATCTGAAACAACTGCTGCCGCGCCGCGCCGATCTCAAGGTCATCATCACTTCAGCTACTATCGATCCGCAACGCTTTTCGCGGCACTTTGACGGCGCGCCTGTCATTGAGGTGTCGGGCCGCACTTACCCGGTGGAAGTGCGCTATCAGGCGCAACAACTTGAAGGCGCAGAGGGCGAGGCGCTCGATCTGACCGATAGCGTGCTGCGCGCGGTGGACGAAATTACCCAAACGCCGGGCGGAGATATTCTGGTGTTTCTGCCCGGCGAGCGCGAAATCCGCGAGTGTAGCGAAGCGTTGCGCAAGCACCATCCGCAGTACAGCGAGATTCTGCCGCTCTACGCGCGCCTGTCGAATGCGGAACAGGATCGCGTGTTCCAGCCCAGCGGCAAGCGGCGCATCATCCTTTCGACCAACGTGGCCGAAACCTCGCTCACCGTGCCGGGCATTCACTATGTCGTCGATTCCGGGCTGGCGCGCATCAACCGCTATTCGCCGCGCAGCAAAATCAACCTGCTGCAAATCGAAAAAATTTCCCGCGCCAGCGCACGCCAGCGCGCCGGGCGTTGCGGGCGCGTGGCAAGCGGCGTCGCCATACGCCTGTACAGCGAGCAGGATCACGACGAGCGGCCCGAATACACCACACCGGAAATTCTGCGCACTTCACTCGCCGCCGTCATCCTGCGCATGAAGGCGCTGGCGCTGGGGGATATTGCGTCGTTTCCATTTCTTGAGCCGCCCAGCGCGCGCATGATAGACGATGGCTACCGCCTGCTGTTCGAGCTGGGGGCGGTCAACGATGCGCAGCAACTCACGCCGCTGGGACGCGAGCTGGCGAAATTTCCTATCGATCCGCGCATCGCGCGCATGCTGCTCGCCGCAAAGCAGGAAAATTGCCTGAGCGAAATGCTCATCATCTGTTCAGCATTGTCAATACAGGATCCGCGCGACCGGCCGCACGACAAGCAGAACGAAGCGTTGCTTGCTCACGAGAAATTTGCCGATACGCAATCGGACTTCATGGCTTATGTAAAACTGTGGGCGTTTTATGACGAAGCGCTGAAACACAAAAAATCCAGCCGCAAGCTGGCGCAACTGATGCGCGAAAACTTTCTCTCGCCGTTTCGCATGCGCGAATGGCGCGACATTCATGGGCAACTCGCCGAACTGCTTGCAGGCGAGGGTACGCACTTGAACAGCACGCCCGCCAGCTACGAACAGGTGCATCGCGCGCTGCTGACCGGTCTGCTCGGCAATGTCGGCATGAAGTCGCCCGAAGGCGATCAGTACCAGGGCGCGCGCGCCATCAATTTTCATCTGCCGGCTTACAAGGGTGCGGTCACGCCTACGCAAAAGCGCACACGCATGAAGTGGATCATGGCCGCCGAGCTTACCGAGACCACGCGCGTATTTGCGCGCACGATAGCGCGCATCGAGCCCGAGTGGATCGAGGCGCTGGCCGCGCATCTGGTGACACGCACTTACTACGAGCCGCACTGGGAACGCAAAAGCGCGCAGGTGGTGGCGTTTGAAAAAGTGTCGCTCTACGGACTGGTGATCAACCCACAGCGCCGCGTGCATTTCGGCGCGATCAATGTCCAGCAGGCGCGCGAGATTTTTATTCGCGGCGCACTGGTGACGGGCGAGTACGATACGCGCGGCAACTTTATCAAAAACAATCTCAAGCTGATCGCCGAAATCGAGGAACTGGAACACAAAGCGCGGCGTCAGGATGTGCTGGTTGATGAAGAAGACATTTATGCCTTGTATGACCAGATCATTCCGCCCGACATCGTCAATGGCGCGGGCTTTGAGAAATGGCGGCGCGATGCCGAGCGCGGCAATCCCAAGGTGCTTGAGTTCACGCGCGAAGCGCTGATGCGCCGCAGCGCCAACGAAATCACTTTCGATTTATTTCCCAAATCGCTCAAGCATCGCGGCGGTGTTTATCCTCTCAAGTACCGCTTCGAGCCGACGCATCCCCTGGATGGCGTGACGCTGACCCTGCCGGTGTCGGTGCTTAATCAGGTCGAGCCGCATCGCTTCGAATGGCTGGTGATGGGCATGCTGCGCGACAAGACCACCGCCTTGCTCAAAAGCCTGCCGCAGCGCCTGCGCAGCCGCTTCGTGCCGCTGCCCGATACGGTGAATGCCTTCATCGAACATTTGCTCAGCCAACCAGGCATGGGCGACTTGTCGGGCGCGCAGCAGCCCTTGATCGAGGCGCTGGCCGCCTTTCTTAAACGTTACAAAGGCCTTGATGTGCCGCGCGATGAATTTGATACTGAACGCCTCGCGCCGCATCTGACAATGAATTTCTGCATAGTCGATGCCGATGGCGCCGAGCTGGCGATGGGGCGCGACTTCGGCGCGTTGCGCGAGCAATTCGCCGACGCCTCGCGCACGCTGTTTTCCACATTGCACCGCAATACTTTGGAGCGCGAATCTATCACGCGCTGGGATTTTGGCGATCTTCCCGAAGAGATCAACTTTGAAAGAAACGGCATACGCTACAACGGCTATCCGGCGCTGGTCGATTGTCAGGAAAGTGTCGCGCTGCGCATTCACGATGACCGCGAAGCAGCGCAACGCAGTCATCGCAAAGGGCTGGTGCGGCTGTTTGCGCTGGAGCTTGCCGAGCAGGTGCGGCAAGTGCAACGCTCGCTCAACTTTTCCGCCATCGCCGCATTCCAGTACGCCGCGTTATTCCCGCCGCCCAAGCACCATGTGCAGGACGCCATGCGGGCGGAAATCGTCGATGCCGCGATTGCAAAAACCTTTGTCGATGAAGGCCCGCTGCGCGAAGCCGCGCTTTTTAACACACGCCGCAATGCCGCGCGCGCCGCACTGGCCGGCAACGCACTGCAACTCGCCAAGCTGGTTGACGACAGCCTGGTCGCGCTGGCCGATGTGAGAAAGCGCCTCGACGACCGCTTTCTCAAAACCTGGGAACACGTCGAACCCGACATCAAAACGCAACTCGATCATCTGTTCTATCCCGGATTCATCGAAAACACCCCGGCCGCGCAGATAGCGCACTTTCCACGTTATCTCAAAGCCATCGGCCTGCGCATCGACAAAATGAAACTCGGCGCCATGGAGCGCGATCTGGAAAGCGCGCGCGAAATTCGCCCGCTGTGGCAAAACTATCTCACGCTAAAAAACTCGCACACTGGGCAAGCGCAGCAATATCGCTGGACGATAGAAGAGTTGCGCGTATCGTTATTCGCACAAGAATTGCGCACGCCGTATACGGTATCGGTGAAGCGCGTGCTGAAAATGTGGCAAGAGATAAACGTAAAAGCAATGTAGGGTGGATAAAGCGCAGCGTATCCACCAATTCCTGAGCGTCCATTCGTATTGATAATGGTGTGATCGTGGATGGCAAACTGGGAACTCGCACAATACGTCTGGTCGAGGAGTGGCGTACTCTCCACCAAGTGGAACTACTTGAAGATTGGAATCGCGCTCGGGCCAGGCAGCCCTTAAACCAAATCGAACCGCTGGAGCGTCATAGGATGGGTGAAACCCATCAGCCTTTCATACACCGCATGATATTCATACGTCCATGACAACGCCGGGCGCGCCCGGTGGTGATGAAGTGAATTTTCGCCGGTGAACTAGGGTGATGGGTTGCACCCATCCACGAAATCTGGGTCACGCGGATCTTGAGAACAAATTTATCCTGATAGCACAGCGGTGTGCGCAACCAGGCACGCCTGCTGATGCGTAAACTGTTGTCGTAGCTGGATTTCGGTACGCAAGCGGTCTAGCAGCTTGGGGGAATCTTGAGAAACGACTTGAGCTTCCATCCGCTAAATTTTAGGCCTGACTAAATTGAACGGCAAGCAGTATTTGTAGTGGAATTAACGGGATTAAAAAAAGTGAGTTGATTTAGACGGCACTATCCTCTAAAGTTAACGCCGTCTATATTACGTTGAACTAAACCGCTACGCGGTGGCTGTCCGGTTGAGACGGCCACCGCGTTTTTCATGTTGCGCTGCGGATTGACAAAGGCGAGGGTGTGGCAG
>JAYWAM010000230.1:0-4749 GCA_043782425.1 Betaproteobacteria bacterium | reverse complement strand
GTGGAATTGTAGGAGCGGGCTTGCCCGTGAAATGGCTGCTATCGCGGGCAAGCCCTACGGAATCACACAAGAAAAAAAAGCGACGCGCGCTGGAATAACCGCCTCAGCCTGACGCTCGCCGCTAGGCAACCTTTTGGAACTCGCCCAAATCCTCTACATCAGAGACGATCACCGCAACACGCGCCGGGCCACCGTCGGCGGGTATCACAGGCGTGAGATGACAGGTGCAGCGCAGCAGCCTGCCGCTTTTGGTTATCACCTGGCTGCACAACGATGCGGGGCTGTGCTCGCCGATCAATTGCTGCATGAGTGACGCGGCTTGCGCGTGCTTTTCTTCAGGCAATAACAATTGCGCCAGATTCTGGCCATGCGCCTCATCGAGTGTATAGCCGAGCAATTTTTCTGTCGCATCATTCCACGACAGCAGACGATACGCGCTGTCGCATTCGAGCATAGGCAGCGGCGAGCGCATGAAATGTGAAGCCATAAAGTGCACCTCGTTGCGCGCCTCCAGCGCCGAACGGCGGCGCACTTCGGCGCGGTGCGCAAGTTGCTGATTTTCACGCGCCAGTCCGTCGTTTGTTATGCTCACCTTGGCGAGCAATTCGCTGTTTTCGATGGTGAGCCGCAGGCGATCCTCGATCTGGCGATTGAGCTTCAAGGCGTAGTACACGACGGCCAGGCAAAAAAACAGCGCGGCAGCACCGGCATAGAGATGCACGCCATCGCGCATGAAAAAAACATAAATCGTAGGTGGCACGGCAGCGGGTAGCGCCAGCGCGGAATGCGCCCACTTTACCGGGGCGTATGACGTCACCGATCCACCGACGTAGCTGGTGATGACCATCATAGTGAAAAGCTCGCGATATCCGTGCGAAGTAGTGGACAAAACGGGATACAAAACGGTCCCCAGGATTCCCCACTGAATACCCGCCAGCAAATTGCCTACGATCATCAGCCGCGCCCACCAATCCGGGCTGACGGCACTGCGGCGCTCGTAGTGTTCGTAGCCCCAGATAAGCGCCAGACGGTAAAGAGTGAGGGTCGTGGCCAGTGCAAACCAGTGCATGGCCCACGGTTCTTTGGTTTCCAGCAGGACACCCAGCGTCAGCACCGCGCCAAAATAGGAAAGAAACGTCGCCACCAGCGCGAAGCTGTAGAGCTCCGCAACTTGTAGCGCGCGCAGCGCGTTATCGTGCGCGGCTGTGCAACCGGGCGCAGCGTCAGCCCGCATGTGGTTTTGGTTTATCAATGTGCGCCTTGGCAAACCCCTGACTTCAGAGTTTGCTTGTTTTCTTGTGGGAGACCAGTTGAAAATGTGAGCTGGTTCACAAGAAAAATCTGTGAACCAGTTCACAAAAGGCGAAGAAAGCCTATTTGATGGGGGGTGCAGGGAGCTCTTTTCCGAAACTTTCCGGTGGATCAAAAGAAAAACTTGCTCATGGCTCAGGATCCAGGCCTGGCAGACCGTCGATGCTTAGTGCGTTTTTCTGCCGCTGATAGGTAACTACCCCTTCGACACCCTTGGTGTTCGCCCAGCGTTCAAGGGTGTCCCGTTCTTCCACATACTCGAACTTCGGAACACCGTAGCCACAAGAGTCGCTGATCCGGGTGATCTCAGCATGGATGATCGTTCTAACGCCCGGATACGCCGGGAACAGCGGGCGCAACTCCGCCCATAGCGGTGACGCTGGGGTGACAACGGCGCCTTTGCCATGGAAACGCACGATCTTAGGTGGGCCGGCAAGCGCGCAAAACATAAAGACGATGCGACCGTTCTCGCGCAGATGCGCAATGGTCTCAGCCCCGCTGCCGGTGAGATCAAGGTAGGCAACGCGCCTTGGCCCAAGGATGCGCAGCGTATCGAGACCCTTTGGCGAGCAGTTCAAGTGCCCATCGTTTCCGCTGGGCGCCGTAGCAACGAAGAACAAGCGCTGCTGCTTGATCCAAGCGCTGAGATCAAGAGTGATTTCTTCGTAGAGCTTTCCCACAGAGTCTCCTTAACGTGAATGGTCAGCGGCCGCTTCAGGCGGTCCGCTGAACCTAAAGTTAGTAGACAGACTCATTCTCTAAAAGAAATCGTCACGATCAGACCCGTCGAAGTGGCCGCTCAACATACAGCAGTTCTTGAAACCGGCGGCCGGAATTGCATGGGCACAGATCGTTACGGCCAAGTTTTTCGAGAAGCTCTTTTTGTCCGTTCACTACGCGGTAGCCGCGTTTTACTCGGGCTTCAGAAGGGAAACCTTTCTTGCGCTTACTTGTGGCCTCGAAACCAGAACTGGTCGAGGTGTTTGGTCTTGGTTTTCATGGTACACCTCCATTATTGAGATTCCCCGAAGGTGGGGCGAGCGCATTATACCGCTCGTAGCGCGTGGGTTACCAGTCATTGCAACGGTAGCACGTTATTCCCGCATCTAGCTGTTGATACATGAGCGGCATGTAACGCGGCATGGGCTTGAAGGGTTGTGCAATTGACTTGTCGCTGTGTGTCCGTTCGATAGAAAGAGAAAGCCTTACGCACGACCGCGTATTCGATCTACGAAATTCAGGATTCCTTTTGAGCCAAAGGCGAGCCAGATGGCAAGCGCCAACTCGACCAGAGTGCATGCAATGCCAGCGGCGACATCGGGAGACCAGATACTCTGAGGCTTCGCAATGCCGTAAGCTTCTGACATTCGCTCGAAAAAATAAATCTTAGACACATGGAAGACCAGGTCAACCACCGAGCGAAAAATATAAAACAGGCCCAGGAGCTTGAGCAATACCTGTTGGGCGACAAGCAGAAGCTCGGTTTGAGAAGAAACCGAAGCGCCGCTGATCAGTTTGTTTGTCAGTGTCGCTGGGAACTGAAATATAAGAATCGCAAGGAGCAGTGGCAAAACGACCGGCAGGATGTTGAAAAAGAAGCCCTGCGAAAACGACTGCGCCATGAAAGCTGAGCCGATAGCGCCAGGGAGCCAGGATAAATACCAGAATATCAGTATCGCGCCGATAATCTTGACTAGAAGTGCGGTGAAGTCTTTGTAGTCCATGTGGTCTCCAAATGAATGAAAGTGACTTCCTCAAGAAAATAATTAGCGCACCCTACGTCGGCGCCGCGTGCGGCGTGGTGTTGAGCATGCGCCGCACCGGGCCGAGCAACAGGTAGGCGGGAAAGGCCAGGAAGAAGGTGAGTAGAAAATAATTCATGTATCCCATTTCCTGCGCGCCTATGCCGCCGGCCCAACCGGCGATGGAGCGCGAAAAAGCGAAAATCGAGGAAAGAATTGCGTACTCGGTGGTCGAGCGTTCTTTGTTGACGATGGCCATCAGAAACGCCAGAAACGCTGCCGAACCCAGCCCCTGGGTGAACGATTCGATAGCGGATGCCGAATACATGAGCGCCACGTGCGCCAGCGGGATGGCCGCGCCTTGCACCTGCGGCGGAATCCACCACGCCGCCGCCACATAGCCGAGATTCGATATCGCCTGCCACAAGCCGAGTACCCACAGCGCTTTGAAAATGCCGACACGGTCGGTGTACCAGCCGCCGGCCAAACCGCCTGCTATGGAAAGCAGCAGGCCGATGTTCACCGACACAAAACCAATGCGTTCGTTGCTGAAGCCGCTATCAACCCAGAACGGCTTGACCATGAAGCCCATCGACGCATCGGCAAGCTTGAAAATCAGGATGAACACCATAACCGGCAGCATGCCGGGGCGCGATAGCAAATCAATGAGCGCGCCGAACATCGGGCCTTGCGGCAGACGATTATCGCTAGTCACATTCTGTGCGCGGCGCGCGGCCAAAGTGGCGATAAATGCCGCGCCGAGAATGGCGCTAATCGGGATGCCTCCTTTGAACCACCATAGATTCTGATACGGTTTCAGCGCTTCGACATCGAGCACGATAAGTACCGGCCAGACGAGGCCCACTATCAGCAAGGCGATGGCGAACACCCATTGCGGCTGGGCCACAATGCCTGCGAACTCGCTGCGTAGTGAAGTGGTGCGCGTGCTCGTGGGCCGCGCCAGTTCGCGCGGCGCGGCGAGCGAAATCACCGCGCATACCAGGCTGATGAGCGCCGCCACAATGAACGCCATGGTCCAGCCGTAATAGCCGCTGACGATGAGCACGCCGCCCGCCGAAAGCATGCCGACGCGATAAAAGCCGATGCGTATGCCGTTGGCCAGCCCCAGCTCTTCCTTGTTTAAAAGTTCGATGGTATAGCCGTCGGTGGCGATGTCGTTGGTGGCGGACATCACAGTGAAGATGCCGATGGCGATCCACACCCACGGCCCGAAGCCTGACTCGACGGCGAAGCTCAGCATGACCACGCCCATGATGCAGTCGGCTGCGACCATCCAGTAGCGATGGTGGCGCAAGTAATCGATGGCCGGGGCCCACAGGAACTTGAGCGTCCAGGCGAGCCCGAGCAGGCTGAGCAGACCAATCTTGGAAAGCTCGATGCCTTGATTGCGAAAGTAAACCGGGAAGATGTCGTAGAACGCGCCGAGCGGAAAGCCCTCGGAAAAATACAGCAGCGCGACCCAGAAAAATTTCGAGCGCAGGAGTTTTTTAATCGCGGGTTTGTTTTCAGCAGTGGTGGACACTCAGGTCTTTCGTGGATTTTATGCGTCTATTGAACGTTTCCTAATTCACGACAATTTCTTGACTCCACCACCCCCTCACCCCGACCCTCTCCCCCGTTCCGGTGGAGAGGGAGAAAACCCCCTCTCCCGCTTGGGCGGGAGAGGGCTGGGGTG
>JAYWAM010000229.1:0-32528 GCA_043782425.1 Betaproteobacteria bacterium | reverse complement strand
CCTTGACAGCGGTGGTTTTCAGGATGCCGCGAAGGTTATTCACAACCAGTGTGGCCAGCGCCTCACCATCGACATCTTCGGCGATGATCAGCAACGGACGACCGGCCTTGGCAACTTGTTCCAATATAGGCAGCAGGTCACGGATGTTGGAGATTTTCTTGTCGTGCAACAGGATGAACGGGTCTTCCAGCAACGCGACTTGTTTGTCCGGATTGTTGATGAAGTAAGGCGACAGATAGCCGCGGTCAAACTGCATGCCTTCGACGACTTCGAGTTCGTTGTCGAGTGACTTGCCGTCTTCAACGGTAATCACGCCTTCTTTACCGACTTTGTCCATGGCATCGGCGATGATCTTGCCGATGTTGTCGTCGGAGTTGGCCGAGATCGAGCCGACCTGGGCAATTTCTTTGCTGGTGGTGGTGGTCTTGGAGATTTTCTTCAGCTCATCAACAATGGCGGTCACTGCCTTGTCGATACCGCGCTTCAGATCCATAGGGTTCATGCCGGCGGCAACGAATTTCATGCCTTCCTGAACGATGGATTGCGCCAGCACGGTGGCAGTTGTGGTGCCGTCACCGGCCACGTCGGAGGTCTTGGAAGCGACTTCCTTGACCATCTGCGCGCCCATGTTTTCAAACTTGTCCTTCAGTTCGATTTCTTTGGCAACCGATACACCGTCTTTGGTGATCGTCGGCGCGCCGAAGGAACGCTCCAGCACGACATTGCGGCCTTTGGGGCCGAGTGTAACTTTGACGGCGTTCGCCAGGATATTGACGCCGTTTACCATCCGCGCGCGCGCGGATTCGCCGAATTTAACTTCTTTAGCAGCCATGATGAATTCCTCGTATCAGTTAAAAGTTTTTTGCAGAAAGCAAATCTTTACTTGTTGACAACGGCCATGATGTCTTCTTCGCGCATCACCAGCAGTTCTTCACCGTCAACTTTGACGGTGGTGCCGGAATATTTGCCGAACAGCACCTTGTCGCCGACTTTTACATCAACCGGGCTGAGCTTGCCGTCTTCATTCTTTTTGCCGGGGCCGATGGCGAGGACTTCACCTTGATCGGGTTTTTCGGCGACGGTATCGGGAATCACAATGCCCGATGCGGTTTTACGCTCTTCTTCAAGCCGTTTGACGATCACACGATCGTGCAGAGGACGTAGTTTCATATCTCACTCCTGTTAATTAACAATGGACTTGCGAAAAAATGAACCCTAGGAACGGGTCCGGAAATTCACTGGGAGGCGTTAGCACTCACCGATTGCGAGTGCTAATAATAAGGCCGGAAGGTAAATTTTTCAAGACAGACGGTACAAATTAGACCTTTTAATTAATTCGGCGACAATGTGTCTTTCCCAAAGGAAGAGTATAATCCTCTTCATATTATTAGATGTATTTTAATAGATATTATCTTAGTTATTAATTGATAGTATTGTACTATTTGTATATTATTCGCCGCAATATTCGTTGCATTTAACCTACTAGAATCATTTTTTTACCATGACCAAGCTGCGCTCCGGGGACTTAATTGCGGTTCTGCGCGAGAACCCTCGCGTGGGGAGCGCGCTGCTTTGCGCCAAGCTTGGAGGCATAGACAAGTCCACGCTCGTGCGCGGCTTAAAGGCTTTGGGAGACAGTGTCGTCAGTTGCGGTGGTTCTCGTCGCAAGCGTTATGCGCTACGTCGTCCAGTGCGCGGCAACGAAACGCCCTTGCCGCTGTATCGTATCGATGAGCATGGGCGCGGACAGCAGATCGGATTGCTGCAAAGTACCTACCCGCATGGCACAGCGCTATCTTTTCAGGGAGACTTTGCTTGGCCACTGCCAGAGGATATGCGTGATGGCTGGTTCGAGGGGCTGCCTTATCCCCTTTACGATATGCGTCCCCAAGGCTTTCTCGGGCGCAACTTTGCCAAACGATATGCCCTCGACCTGAATGTCTCGGAAAATCCGCAAGAATGGTCCGACGACGACGTGCTTCATGTCTGCTCGATTATGGGCCACGACCTGCCGGGAAATCTTATTCTGGGAGACGTGGCCTATCGTCGCTTTCTTGAACACACCAGCCGCGCTCTCTCGCGCTTCCTTTCCGAGGAGCAGATAGCAACCGCTTATCCGCAACTCGCAGTCTCGGCGTTGGCGCAAGGCGAGGTGGGATCGACGGCTGCGGGGGAGTTTCCCAAATTCACTTGCAGTCGACTTCTTGCAGGAGAGAAGGTCGATGTCATCGTCAAGTTCTCAGGCGCCGACGAGTCTGCGGCGGTAAGGCGCTGGTCGGATTTGTTGGTGTGCGAGCACCTGGCGCTGGAGGTGATGCAAAATGTCTTGCAGGTAGCGGCGGCGCAGAGCCGCATCTACCGTTTTGCCGGCCGCACCTTCCTTGAGGTGATTCGCTTTGACCGTCACGGCGAGTTCGGCCGCTCAGCACTATGCACACTCGGCAGCCTCAACGCTGCGCTGCTTGGTATGGCGGCGGCGCCCTGGAACAAGGTGGCGGCGCGTCTACACAGTGATGGCTACTTGCCGCAACACGCAATCGCGACCATCGATCTCATCAGGAGTTTTGGAAAGCTTATCGCCAACACCGATATGCACGAGGGTAATCTCGCATTCCGGCCCGGGCTGAGCGTTGCGCCGGTGTATGACATGCTGCCGATGTTTTACGCACCGATGCGCGGGGGCGAGGTTCCCGGCAAAGCTTTCTTGCCCGAGCTCCCGCTGCCCTCTGAGCGGCCAATATGGATTAGCGCCGCTGCGGCTGCGGTACACTACTGGGAAAGATGTGCGAGCGATGTCCGCATCAGCCCAGCGTTCCAGGCAGTGTGCGGTGAAAACGTCAAAGCGCTGCAAAAACTGCTTGCCCAACAGATGCCGTCAGCTTGATCTCGCCGTGCAGATGGTGAACGGTGTTCTCAACACTGTCCTGGCGCCTCGTAGAAATTTCCCCTTCAACCCTTCACCGAAATCACATGCACGCTTCCCTTTCCGGCGTCAAACTCAATATCCACCGGCAAAAATTTTGCGATGACCTCGGCATTCGTTCGGGTGTGGTCGGTGATGGCTGAAGCGGTGAACCGCCCGCCACCAGCAAGCGCCATCGGCAGCAGTAATTGATCGGCAAGGTGCGGGCCTGCCGCCGCCCCGGTGGCAAGATATTCGCGCACTTCCCCAATTGCTTTTTTGGCGACGGCTTCCGCCGTCGTGCCCTTTTCGCCGAAAGCGGTGAAGACTTCCGTGACGTTGGCATGCGCCAATGTCACGATCAAAGCGTTGCCCGGCCCCTGATCGTTAGGCAGACCACGAATGCGCAGTTGCTCATCCGTCCAGCCCATCGCTTGGTCAATTAAACCCAGCTCGCGTTTGGCGACATGCGCGGGGACGCCAGCTATGAGACTTTCCGCATAAGCCTCAACGCGTTCGCCCCTTTCCATAAGCTCCAGCGGCGCCAGTTTTCCAGCGGGCTGAATATCCGCCGAGAAGTCGCCCCCACCGGCCGGATAGAAGCCGTGACGGGCAAGCCGTAGCGCCACTTTGGCCCCCATGCGATGCAGCAAGGGCAAAAACGCGCGCTCCAGAAACGCAAAGGGCGGGGCCATCGGATTATGAGTTCCGCCTTGCAGGCGCAAGCGGCTCACGCCGTCCGCTTGCAGCAAGGCTGGCAGAACTGTTTGAAACACCAGCGTGCAACTACCCGCCGAGCCAATGGCAAAGTGATATTCGCCCGCGAGAATTTTTCCCGGCGCGAACGACAACTCTAATGAACCAACGTGCGCGCCCTCGATCTTTGCGCCGCAAATTTCCGCCGCCGCAAGAACGGCAGTAAGGTGCTGACGCATGAGGCCTGGCTTCTTGCGTCGCGCGCGTATGTTTTCAATCTGAAAAGGCAGGCCGGAACACATCGACAGCGACAACGCTGTGCGAAGTATCTGGCCTCCGCCTTCCCCCTGTGAGCCATCCAATAACAACATTTTCTTAACCTATTTCTAGCCTTTCACGCACACCACTTGCTTGAGTGTATGCACCACTTCCACCAGGTCGCGTTGCGCATGCATCACGGCATCAATATCCTTGTATGCCATAGGAATCTCGTCGATCACATCGGCATCCTTGCGGCACTCCACGCCTTCGGTCGCCTTCACTTGATCGCTCACGTTGAAGCGGCGCTTGGCTTCGGTGCGGCTCATGGTTCGTCCCGCGCCGTGGCTACAGCTTTCAAATGACTCGGCATTACCCTTTCCACGCACAATAAACGACCTCGCACCCATCGAGCCTGGAATAATCCCCAGCTCACCTTTGCCCGCACGCACCGCACCCTTGCGCGTCACCAGAACCTTCTCTCCAAAATGCGTTTCCTCTTGCACATAGTTGTGGTGGCAGTTAACGGCTTCCACATGGGTCTCAAACGGCTTCGCAATTACCGTGCACGCCGCTTCAATTACGGCCTGCATCATGGCTTCACGATTTAAGCGCGCATAGTGCTGCGCCCAGCCTACCGCCTCGACATAATCGTCGTAATGCTGCGTTCCCTCGGGCAGGTACGCCAGGTCCTGATCGGGCAGATTGATGAAATGGCGGCGCATATCTTCCTTGGCTTTTTCGATGAACAGGGAGCCGATTGCGTTACCTACGCCGCGCGAACCCGAATGCAGCATGAACCACACTGCATTGCTTTCATCCAGACAAACCTCGATGAAGTGGTTTCCCGTACCCAGCGTTCCAAGATGTTTGTAGTTGTTGGTTTTCTTCAACTTGGGATATTTTTGCGTGATGCGCTCGAAGGCCGGAAAGAGCGCCGCCCAGGAAGCGTCGATATGCGCAGGCGGCAATTCCCATGCACCCCGGTCGCGCGCCCCGGCGGTGCGCCCATGCGGCACAGCCTTTTCGATGGCGCTGCGCAGCTGCGCCAGATTATCAGGCAGATCGTTCGCACTCAGCGTGGTTTTGCACGCCATCATGCCGCAGCCGATATCCACGCCTACCGCTGCGGGAATGATCGCGCCCTTGGTCGGAATCACGCTGCCGATGGTCGAGCCTTTTCCTAGATGCACATCGGGCATCACGGCGATATGCTTGAAAATGAACGGCAGTTTCGCAATGTTACGAAGCTGCGCACGGGCTTCGTCCTCCACCGGAACACCTTGCGTCCACATTTTGACCGGGCGTGCGCCCTCCTGATGCATGACTTCGTAGTTTTCGTTTTTCATAAGGTTCTCGATTTAATCAAAAAAATGACGACAAGTATTGATGAAATGTTTACTGAGCTACCGACCCAATCGCTTGGTCCGGCCGGGGGTTGAACCCGGGACCGCGAGGTAAACCCCGCTGCTCTTACCTGTAATTTCATCGGCATTCGCCAAACTGCTACAACAAAAAAATCGCACGACAAGGTTATGAAAAGACGCTCGACGCTCTACCAACTGAGCTACCACCCTTGCGGGCAGGCCGGATTCGAACCGGCGACCCATGTAGTCCTTTCGGCATTCGTGCATTGCAGCCTTGCCCGCGACAAAAAAATAGATGTGACAATTGGCGATGGATAATCGATGTAATCACACCAGCATTCGCGGGCTGTTCCACAATCCCTGCTATTCCAGCTTTACTGCTTCGATCACACCAACCCAGTGATCGCTGTTCAACTGCCCTGCCGCAAAAGCTGCAAGAATTTTGAACACTTCGTCGGAGAATCCTCCAACGTTCAAAATATCACCGCGCTCGGCAGCCTGCGTAGTGCGGTTGGGCTGGATATCCACGCAGACCAGCTTGGCGCTTGGGTTGCGTTGCTTAAACGCTTCCCACTGACGCAGCGTTTCGGTAGCGCCGTTGTGCTTCGCATCAATCCACGATTCATTATCGGACACCAACACCACCACATCGGCCTTGATTTGTTTCTTGTTCAGCAGCGCCAGCGGCGCACTACAGTTGGTTCCTCCGCCACCAATTGACGCCAGCTTTTGCGCATTAGTCAGTACGGTATCACGGCTGTTCAAGTCCACGTACACAACCTTGTTCTCAAACGGCAGCACTAATGCATCCGGGTTCTTGCGCAGTATTGCAGCCGCCGCCAACGCCGCCACATCGATGCAACGCACTGCACTCGTTGCCGACCCGCGATTTCCCGTCGCGGCTGATGCCATTGATCCGGACACATCCGGGCATACCACCACCCTGCCTTCCAGCGCCGGTACATTCACCAGAGAAATCTCCAGTGCATCGTGCAATGCCTCGCGCACAATACGCGGAACACCTTTCTCGCCCTCTGCGGCCGACTTGTAAGCCGACAGCAACTGGTAGGGAAACGCACGCGCTTTCAGAATCGCGTCTGCATTTTGAAGCTTGGCCGCAATCACATCCGCCATTCCTTCAATATGAAACACGCCGTGACGCGCAAAGGTGTTCAAGTTCATGCGCACCATTTGCCAGCTCCCCTGAATAGCGATGCGCGCCCAGTCCGCCACCGTCAGATTCAATGCCGTCAACATCTGGAACGGTACATCGGGAATCTGCTCGGCGCGGTCACACTTGTAAGTCTCAAAAGCACGGGTGATGGGGGGCATTTTCTCCACGTCAAAAGGCTTGCCGATCAACCAGGCGAAAAACGCTTCGCGCCACGCTTCAGTGGGTTTAGGGTGAACCATCTTCACCACGTCCGCCAACGAAGGAGCCCCTCCGATCGACGCATTCAGCAACTCTTTCTCCGACGCACTGTTCAGCCACGCTTGAATCAACTTCTTCGGGCGCGTTCCCAGCGACTTGCGGCCCACCGCTCCGCTACGCATGATCTGCACGAAGTTGCGCAACATCTTTCCGTTATCGATCACGCGTTCAAATACCAGGGGCAGATATTCCTGCCCCTGCACGCTGAGCGCGGCGGCCAACAAGGCCGGCATGTCCTTCATATAGCCGCGCTCACGGCAGTAAATTGCGGCCTGCGCGATGAACGCAGGTTGCACTTCACGCGCCAGTTCAAGCAGCGTTTCCAGTTGCTGCGCAGCGCCTGCGTAAAACGTCGCGTTCAGGCAACCTGTTACGGCATATTGCGCAAGCGCATGCTTCGCCGTGAAAGCATAGGCGGGCGCGTTTTCGGAATTGCGTGCATGCGCCAGGGGAAGCAACTTGCCTTTGTAACTTTGGAACAGTTGTGCATTTGCCATTGCATTCTCCTTTCGTGGATGGTTGCGCTCTCTTCATACAACGCGCCCTTGCGTCACATATCGCAATGGATGTGCCAAAATCATTTCCGCAAAGCTGCATTTGCCCAACGCATTGATATTATTAATATTTAATCTATGCAAATACATAAAACAGAAAACTCGGGTTGCGTGTAAATCCATAACAATATAGATTGCTATATCGCAATCTATCTTTATGTATCGTGAAAGAAATAGTAGTCATCGGCTTTCTCGGCACACAACTCGACTCTGGCAAGGGTAGCCAACGCTGGGAGCGCTGGCGCCCGACCGTCGCTCTCACGCAGCGCGAAGATGTGTTGGTGCGCCGTCTCGAGCTTCTGCACACCGGCCAGGAGGCGCTGGTGGAGCAGCTTGTTGCAGATATCCATTCCGTCTCGCCCGAAACTGAGGTGCGTTCCACGCCCTTAAGCATTCGCGACCCCTGGGATTTCGGCGAGGTGTATGCGGCTCTGTTCGATTTTGCGCGTGAATACCCTTTTAATCCCGACGCGGAGGAGTACTGGATCCACATCACCACGGGGACACACGTCGCGCAGATCTGCCTATTTCTCATGGTCGAGGCGCGGTACTTCCCTGGCGTGCTGCTGCAAACTTCGCCGCCCAAGCGCCAAGGGAGCGCACAGCCGGGAAGCCACGTTCTGATCGACCTTGATCTTTCGCGCTATGATCAGCTAGCCAAGCGTTTTGCGCGCGAACAGCAGGATGCGGTGTCATTTCTCAAATCAGGCATCGCTACTAAAAACCCGCGCTTCAACCGCCTGGTAGAAGAAATTGAACACGTGGCCGGCCGCTCAAAGGCGCCGATACTACTGATGGGACCGACCGGCGCAGGCAAGTCTTTTCTGGCCAAACGAGTGTTCGAGCTCAAGAAGGCGCGCCATCAGATCAGCGGCAGCTTTGTTGAAGTCAACTGCGCCACCTTGCATGGCGACGGTGCCGCCTCCGCACTGTTTGGCCATGTCAAAGGCGCCTTCACCGGTGCAGCAAACGACCGCGCTGGCTTGCTGCGCACCGCGCACAAGGGGCTGCTGTTCCTGGATGAAATCGGTGAGCTGGGCCTGGACGAACAGGCCATGCTGCTTAAAGCCATTGAAGAAAAAGTGTTCTTCCCCGTGGGATCAGACCGCGAAGTGGAAAGCGATTTTCAACTGATCGCCGGCACCAATCTCGACCTGCAGGACGCGCTGCACAAAGGCCGCTTTCGTGAAGATCTTTTTGCCCGTATCAATCTCTGGACCTATGTGCTGCCCAGCTTGGCTGAGCGCCACGAAGATATTGCGCCGAATCTTGAATATTTGCTGACTCAGTTTTCGCGTGAACTGGGCGGGATGGTTCGTTTCAACAAAGAAGCGCGCGCCAAATACATGGTCTTTGCCGCATCAACGGACGCCGCTTGGACAGGCAACTTTCGTGATCTTGCTGCGTCCGTCCTGCGCATGGCCACATTCGCCGCTGGAGGCAGAATTTCTGATGAGGTAGTGGACGCGGAGATTGCGCGCTTACGCAAATTGTGGCGCCCGAAGCAGCAGAAGCAGTCAGTCGGTCTTCAACAATGGCTGAGCGCTGAAAGTCTGGAGAAGATGGATTTGTTTGATCGACTACAGCTCGAAGCGGTGCTTGAGCTATGTCGAAAATCGAAAAATCTCGCAGACGCTGGCCGCAAGCTGTTTGCCGTATCGCGGAGCGCGCGTGAGAGCCGCAACGATTCAGACCGGCTGAGGAAATACTTGGCGCGCTATGGCTTAGATTGGAAATCGATTGCGTGAGGTGAGGCTCCCCGCAAGATTATCTGGCGTCGACTCGCGCTGTTGTGAGTAGCCAGTATGGAATGGCGTCGCTGTCTCTGCGGTACACTAAGGGGCCGTCCGGCAAAGATATGTCCGCGGTACCCGTATCCTCAACGCTAACCTAAAAGATTTCCGATGCAAACAACAAATATTTACGAAACCAAACCCGCCACCGGCAAGGACGCGCGCCTGCGTGAAGAAACGCGTCTGCTGGGGCGTGTGCTCGGCGAGGTTATCCGCACCGCGAGCGGTGAAGACACTTTTAACAAAATTGAGCAGATCAGGCAGATCGCAGTGGCCTTCAGACGCGGCGCCAAAGCCGAGGAAATCGCGCAGCTCAAGAAAAAGTTCGATCAGGAGTTTGAAGGTCTGAGCATAGAACTGACCTTGAATGTGGTGCGCGCTTTCAGCTATTTTTCCATTCTGGCCAACATCGCCGAGGACCGTCATCACAATCGCCGCCGCCGCATTCATCGCCAGTCAGGATCGCCGCCGCAGCTTGGCAGCTTGCTGCATGCAGTGGATACGCTGGAAAAGCGCGGCGTTGGCGCAGCGCAAATCAGGAAATGGATGGAAGGCGCGCTGGTGAGCCCGGTGTTAACCGCGCACCCCACCGAAGTACAACGCAAAAGCGTGCTCGATTGCGAGCGCGAAGTGGCGCGCCTGCTGGCGCAGTTGGAGCGCAGCGATCTATTTCCTGAGGAGCATTGTGAGGCGCAGGAAGCCCTGCATCGCAGCATTTTGCAATTGTGGCAGACCGCCATGCTGCGCATTGCGCGCTTGCGCGTCATCGACGAGATCGAGAACGGGCTGAGTTTTTATCGTTACACTTTTCTCAGCGAATTGCCGCGACTCTACTGTCAGACGCAGCGCGCGTTGGGGGATACGCTACAGCGTATTCCGGCATTCTTTCGTATGGGATCGTGGATCGGCGGTGATCGTGACGGCAACCCTTATGTCACAGCGGATTCGCAGGCCGAGGCGATGCGCCGCCAGGCTTCGCTGATACTGCAACATTATCTGTCCGAGGTGCATGCCTTGGGCGCAGAGCTTTCCATGTCTGAGCGTCTGGTGAAACCGAGCGATGCGGTCATGGCGCTGGCCGAGCAATCACACGATGATTCGGCACACCGTCAGGACGAGCCTTATCGCCGTGCGCTGATCGGCGTCTATGCGAGACTGGCCGCGACGTTGTGTGCGCTCACCAACGCGCAGCCGGTGCGGCGCCCTGAAGTCGAGATGGCGCCTTATGCCAACGCCGAGGAATTTCGCCACGACCTGGACACCATTTCCGAGTCGCTCGCGACGCATTCCGGAAAGGCGCTGGCCGAGGGGCGTCTGGCGCATCTGCGTTACGCCGTGGATATTTTTGGCTTCCATCTCGCGTCGCTCGATATACGTCAGAACTCCGACGTGCATGAAGCGGTGGTCGCCGAATTATTTGCCAAGGCCGGTGTGAGCGCCGATTACGCCGCATTGGATGAAAGCGCGCGCGTTGCGCTGCTGGTGCGCGAACTGCAAAACCCGCGGCCACTGATTATTCCGCACCAACATTACAGCGAAGCGGTCGAAAGTGAATTGAATATCTTTCGCACCGCCGCCGCAATCAATGTGCGCTTTGGCAAGCAGGCGGTTCCCAACGCCATCATTTCCAAGGCGCAGTCGGTGAGCGATTTGCTGGAAGTCGGCCTGATGCTCAAGGAAACCGGATCACTGCGGCCATCGGAGCAAGGCGCGCCGCAACTGGGCCTGGCCATTATTCCGTTGTTTGAAACTATCACCGATCTGCGCGAAAGCGTGCACATCATGCAGGCCGCCTTTGCGCTGCCGCTTTACCGTTCCTGGCTGGAAAGCCGCGGCGGGTTACAGGAAATCATGCTGGGTTATTCAGACAGCAACAAGGACGGCGGCTATCTCACCGCCAACTGGGAGTTGTACCGCGCGCAAAAAGGCCTGGTCGATCTGGCGCGCACGTCGGGCATAAAGTTGCGTCTGTTTCATGGTCGCGGCGGCACCGTCGGGCGCGGCGGCGGACCAACTTTCGAGGCCATCCTCGCGCAGCCTGAAGGGTGTTCCGATTTCGGTGTGCGTCTGACAGAGCAGGGCGAGGTTATCGCCGCCAAATATTCCGACCCCGATCTGGGCAGACGCAATTTCGAGACGCTCATTTCCGCCAGTTTGCTGGCCAATTTTTCCGAATCGGCAGCCGACAAAACGGCGCAGCACAAACGCCCCGAAAATGAGCTTTGGTGGCGCATCATGGGGCAGTTGTCCGAGAGCGCGCGCTTAGCCTATCGCAAGCTGGTGTATGAAACGCCGCGCTTTGTCGAGTTCTTCCGCGGCGCCACACCCATCAGCGAAATCGCCGAACTCAACATCGGCAGCCGCCCCGCTTCGCGCAAAGCATCGCACTCGATTGAGGATCTGCGCGCCATTCCCTGGGTATTTAGCTGGAGCCAATGCCGCCTCTCCATTCCGGGCTGGTACGGCTTCGGCAGCGCAGTGGAAAGCTGGACAAAAAATCATCCCGAAGGCGAGGCCGCTGCACTGGCAAGCTTGCGCCAGATGTATTTACAGTGGCCGTTTTTTCAGACGGTGCTCGCCAACATGGATATGGTGCTCGCCAAGACCGATCTTGCTATCGCCGCGCGCTACGCCGATCTGGTGCCGGACCGGGCACTGGCGAAGGAAATGTTCGACATCATCGTGGCCGAGTTGCAGCGCAGTGTAAACTGTCTGCGCGCCATCACCGGCCAGAGCGAGCTGCTGCAAGACAACCCCTCGCTGGCGCGCAGTATTCGCAACCGCTTCCCCTACCTTGATCCACTGAATCACTTGCAGATTCAACTGCTGCGGCGCTATCGCGGCGGACAAACCGATATTCGCACCAAGCGCGCCATCCATCTCACCATTAACGGGCTGGCTGCGGGGCTGCGCAATAGCGGCTGATGATTGCAATGGTCAGTCTGTGTAGATGTTATGTGATGAGGTGGTTGGGTGCACATCCTGCCTTGCGCTCTGCAAGGAGACCGTCACCAATAAAATTGGTGTGGGTCTTATCCTCCGGCTGCAACAGCCCGCTCGGCCCAATACCTGGCTGACAGGGAGCTTCTCGATTCGCCATATAACCCTTGCTCATAGATTCCGGAAAGCTTTCTCATGGCCATTGCATTTCCGCCTTCTGCTGCGCGCTTGAACCACTGCAATGCCATGGCAACATTCCTGGTTTCGTCTGCATGCCCATATTCATAGCGAATGGCCAGGTCGTATTGCGCCTCATGATCGCCGTCTTGCGCCAGCCGATGCAAGTCGGGCGTTCGTTGATGCCAGGTTTCATCCACCTGAAATCCCAGGTACTCGATCAAGCGCAGGAGCGTTATGGCGCCTTCATCGCTTTGTGTCGCAGCTTTGGCATACCACCTTTCGGCAAGCACACGGCTACCCTTTGCGTTACCGCGTTCGCGAAATAGCTGGGCCAATAGAACCCGTGCATCGCTGTTTCCTTCGATATCTGCACGGTTAAGCCAGTACTCGGCCTTCTGGATATCTTTCGTTACGCCCTCACCGTTCAAATACATCTTGGCGAGCTTTAACTGGGCCTGATTATTGCCGCGATTGGCCGCTTTCTCACGCCAGTCAGCAGCGACCTTCAGATTTTTTTGCACGCCCCAGCCTGCTTCATGAATCTCACCAAGCATGAATTGGGCATAATTATTTCCTTGTGCTGCGGCCCGTTCAAACCACTGGGTCGCCAACCCCATATTTTTTGCGTAGCCGGCATCGCCGCGCATGTAAATACCTGCAATCAACACCTGTGCGCCTTCATTACCCTCCTCTGCCACCAAGGCGATGCTTTTGGCTTCCTCAGGAGAGATAGCCCACGCCGTCGTGATCGGCAGCAGCATAAGCAGCATTATCCCGGCTGCAATCTTTAGTCTGTCAAACATGCAACATCTCCCATCATTCAATTCGCAATTCATTTTGCGCCTGCTGCTCAAGCCGCAGATACAAGGCCTCAATAGCCGGTTTGTCTGAACTGAAAATATTGTCTTCGCCTATTGTTTTAATCAGGCCCGTGCGCTCCATGACTTCCGATATTTGTTTCTTGGCGCCGCTGATCACCAAGGTGATTCCACATTCCCGCAAGCGCCTGACCAGATTGCGTAACATCTCCACACCCGACGCATCCATATGATTGATACCCTGCGCAACCACCAAAAGAAATTTCATATCAGGAATCTCCCGCTCTAGTTTGAGTGCGGCATCTTCGAAAAATGAAGCGTTGGCAAAAAACAGCGAGGCGTCAATGCGTAGCGCACCAATCTGCGGATGCAACCGGGGAAGATTGAATCTGACCGCATCGCGCAACGTTCCATCCGAGTGCAGCCCAACTGTCACAATTCTTGGTGACATGCGACGATAAATGAACGTCCCAAGCGAAATGATAATCCCCGTGAGTATCCCGTTTTGTATATTGGGCGCAAGCGCGAGGGTTGCAACAAAGGTGACCAGCGCGGCAACGCCATCATCCCTGCTCGCCTGCCAGGCGTGGCGCATGGCCGAAAAATCGACCAGATTGGCGACCGCCAGAATAATCATGGCCGCCAGCGCCGGTTTAGGCAGGTGATAAAGAAGCGGTGTGAAAAACATCAGAGTCAACAATACAAAAGCGGCCGAGACCAATGATGAAAATCCCGTACGGGCATTCGACGCCAGGTTGATTGCGGAGCGCGAAAACGAACCGCTGACTGGCATCGAGTGACAAAATGCGGCGGCAATTTTCGCCAGCCCTTGCCCGATAAGCTCCTGGTTTTCGTCCCAGCGCGTGCGCGTTTTGATGGCAATGACCTTGCAGCTCGACATGGCTTCCATGAAACTGATGAGGGCGATCACAAAGGCAGAGGGGAGCAGTGTAGTGATCGCGTTCCATTTCAGGGTGGGAATGGAAAGGCTAGGCAATCCCGTAGGAATACTGCCGACGACCTGGCCGCCATGCTCGGCAAAACCGAGGGCGGAACTTACCAAGGTGAAAAATCCCACGGCGATCAGGACACCCGGATAGTTTGGCGCAAAGCGTTTGAAACCATAGAGAAGCACAATTGCACCTACGCCAAAGGTCAGGGACATTTCGTGCACAGTATCGAGCCGCGACAGGACATGCCACGTATCAACCAGAAAATGTTCTGTCTGGGGAACCGAGATACCTGTCAGCGCCGGCAACTGTGAAAGGGCAATTATCAATGCCGCCGCGTTAATGAAGCCCATAAGCACCGGGTGAGACAACAGATTCAGGAGCACTCCAGCACGGGCTAGACCCAGGCCAACTTGAAAAAGCCCAGAAATTAACGCCAGCAACGTCACATACGCACCAAACTGTTCAGAGCCTTGCGCTGCAAAATGGCTGACACTGGCCGCCGTCAGCAAAGAAGTCATGGCGACCGGCCCTGTTGATAAAATTCCGGATGACCCAAACAGTACGCCGATAATCGAGGGTATGAATGCCGCGTATAGGCCGTAATAGGCCGGAACGCCGGCCAGTTGGGCATAGGCAAGGGATTGGGGAATAGCAACCAGTGAAACGGCGATTCCGGCAATCAGGTCGGAAGAAATGCTCTGCCTGCTAATGCGCGGCCATTCAAGAAATGGAAAAAACCGCCTGATGGAAACTTGCATTTGTCCATTATGACAATACGCATGTCCAGTGACAAGGTCGAAGCCTCATTCCATGACAAATATTCTGGCTATTTTGCGTTTGCCAATTGGGTTGCGGCAAAAAATATCGCGTATTGCAAATGTTGGGTAGGAGATGCGGCGGCGCTCTGGAAAACTCACCTAGTAATTTGCCGCGAACTGCGCCCAAACTGATAAACCATTTTGCGGTTTCTGCGATTGGCAGGCGGCTTGCTGAGTAGCGGACAGGGGGGGTTGCGGTAACCGCCGTTTTCCAGAGTCAAATCATCGCTTACGTCGGCCCACAGACCGCCGCGCACCGGGCGGAAAATCCACTGGTGATAACCGGCGCGCGCGGCGCAGCCAAGCAGATCATCCGCATCCGGAACTTCGGCGACAAAGGTTGAATTACCATCGATGCTCTGCGGCGATGTGCCGAATGCGTTCATACAGTCAAGCGCCTCTACATTTTCCGCGCCGGGCCGCTGGAAAGGCAATGCATCACGCCGCACCAGGTCCCAGGCGCCCAACTCCCAGGCTGTTTCCATCAGATCGTGCTCAAGCTCCTCGAATCGATCCCAGCGTTCATTGACTTGCAGTGCAGAACTTGGCACCGACTGGTAGGCAACGGTGTTGGCTTGAGGCGCTTCGGCCAGCTTGACTTCAACAAAACCATGCCAGTGCAAAGTGAGTACGAAGGGCGTGTTGGCGTGTGGAACCGCCGCCAAGGTTACCGCCACCAGAGGCAAGCGATTGCTGACCAGTTGAGTCTCGATAATATCCAGTAGTTGCATGATCGAATCTCCTTTCGGGGCGGAAGTGGGACACCTTCAACAAAGAACATGCAACAATTGCGCCACAAATTTCCCGCTTCGTGTTGCTAGCAGACGGGGGCGATGGGTGCCAACGCCCGGCACTGCATGAAGCTGACGATAAACGGGACTATGCTGGAACTAAGCGTATCTCTACAATGGTGGTATGGATGTTAAAGTTCACACAAAAATCATACAAAATGACGAGTAGGCATGCGCTTCATGCTGATATGCAAACGAGTTTAGGAATCTCAGAAAAAGTGTCGTCCCCGCGAAAGCGGGGAACCATTTTTCTTATTTGAAAAAATGGATTCCCGTTGCCACGGGAATGACAAATCAGGTGAATTTATTCGCGCCTCTATCGAGAATTGGAAATGCGCCACATCAGTGAATTGCACCCTACTTGCCTGACTTCAGCTTTGCTTTTTATCTACACATTTGCATTTTCAGGAGCGCACTTGCCCGACATCTTGATGTTTTTTCGCCTTGCTTCCGCATGACGCCATCCAGCAACCATGACATGGTGGCGCGCAGCCTGGCCGCTGTGTGGCACCCCGGCACGCAAATGCAGCACCTGGAGCGTTTCCCCCTCGTACCCATCGAGCGCGGTGAGGGCGTCTGGCTGTATGATTTTGAAGGCCAACGTTATCTTGATGCAGTGAGTTCATGGTGGGTGAATCTGTTCGGTCACGCCAACCCGCGCATCATTGCGGCGCTTAAGGAGCAGCTCGATAAACTCGAGCACGTCATGCTGGCGGGCTTCACGCATCAACCGGTAATCGAGCTTTCCGAACGGCTGGCGGCACTCACCGGGCTCGGTCACGCCTTTTATGCATCTGACGGGGCATCGGCCAGCGAAATCGCGCTCAAAATGAGCTTTCATTTCTGGCGTAACTGCCATCAGCCGGGCAAAACCCGTTTCGTGTCGCTGCAAGGCAGTTACCACGGTGAAACGCTAGGCGCATTGGCGGTGACCGATGTGGCGCTTTTCAAGGATACGTACTCACCCTTACTGCGCAAAAATCTTATCGTGCCTGCTCCGGCCTCCGGCGGCAGATGGAAGTCTCAGGACGATTATCCATGCTGTATTGAATGCGCGCTTGAAGCCGCCAGCGCATTAGAAAAATTGTTCGACGCGCGCCACCAGGATATTGCCGCGTTCATCGTGGAGCCCCTGGTGCAGGGCGCAAGCGGCATGCGCATGTACCATCCCGAGTATCTGCACCGCGCACGCGAGCTGTGCACGCGCTATGACATCCACCTCATCGCCGATGAAATCATGACCGGGTTTGGCCGAACCGGCAGCATGTTCGCCTATGAGCAGGCCGACATCAAGCCGGATTTTCTCTGCCTGTCCAAGGGGATCAGCGGCGGCTATCTGCCGTTGTCGTGCGTATTGACGAGCGATGAGGTCTACGCGGCTTTTTACGACACGGAACTGACGCGTGGCTTCCTGCATTCGCACTCCTATACTGGCAACGCACTGGCCTGTGCTGCGGCGCTGGCTACCCTGGATATTTTTGCGCAAGATAAGGTGATCTCGACAAACCGCGAAAATGCGCAACGCTTTACAGAAATTGCCAAGCCGCTTGCGCAGCATGCGCATGTCACGCATTTTCGTCACCTGGGAATGATCTGGGCATTCGATGTTCCTGGCGCCAACGCCGATTTTTCGCGCCAGGCGTTTTCTCTGGCGCTGGAAAAAGGCGTGCTGCTGCGCCCCATCAGCAACAACACCGGCAACACGATCTATTTCATGCCGCCGTATGTCATCAGCGACGCGGAGTTTGCCTACCTGGTGGAGATCACCTTATCCATCGTCAATCAACTGGGTGGTAAATCATGATGCGCTGGATGGCGATTTTTTTATTTCTTCCCTTTTTAGCAAACGCCCACTCCTTGCCGCCGCCGGTGAGCGCGGCGCTGCAGCGCGCGGGCGTGCCGCTCGATGGCGTTGCATTGGTGGTGCATGAGGTTGGCGCCAAGGAGGCCGTGGTTTCGCACAATGCCGAAAAAGCGCTGAACCCCGCATCCGTCATCAAGCTCGTCACCACTGCGGCGGCGCTGGATATTCTCGGCCCGGCCTTTACTTTCAAAACCGAGTTCTACGTCAAGGGCGAGATGCGTAACGGCATACTCGATGGCGATCTGATCGTCAAGGGTTACGGCGATCCCAAGCTCAGCTACGAACGCCTGTGGGCGGCGCTGCGCCAGTTGCGCGAGCGCGGCGTGCGCGAGATACGCGGCGATGTGCTGTTTGATCGCAGCTACTTTGCGCCGCTGCTCCACGACCCCGCCAAGTTCGACGCCAAGCCGCGCCGCGCCTATAACGTCGGGCCCGACGCGCTGCTGTTCAATTTCAAGGCCATCACTTTTCACTTCATTCCCGCAGGCGATACTTTGCACATCGTCGCCGAGCCGTCGCTTCCCAGTCTGGATATTTCCAGCCGCATCAAGCTGGTCAAAGACGCGTGCGGCGATTGGCAGGAACGCCTCACGCCGGAGATTGAGGAGAACGGCTTGCTCGCCAACGTGCAATTTTCCGGAACCTTTGCGCCAAGCTGCGGCGAAAAAATTTGGCACATGAGTCTGTTCGATCATTCCCATTACAACGCCGCATTGTTCAAGACGCTATGGAACGAAGCCGGCGGGAAAATTTTTGGCGCGGCGCGTGATGGAGCGCTGCCGCCGGAGGCGCGCCTTGTGCTGGCTATCGAATCGCCTACGTTGTCAGAAGTAATACGTGACATCAACAAGTTTTCCAACAATGTCATGGCGCGCCAGTTGTTTTTGACGCTGTCAGCCGAGGCTGCCGGTCAGCCGGGGGAGACCGCGCGCTCGGTGGAAGTCATAAAAGCCTGGCTTAAACAAAAGAACATTGACGCACCTGAGCTTGTGCTGGAAAACGGCGCGGGTCTGTCGCGCATTGAACGCGTTAGCGCGCACACCCTTGCGAGCGTGTTGCAAGTAATGTCCGGCAGCGCACTCATGCCAGAGTTCTTCTCCTCGCTGCCCTTGCTGGCGGTCGATGGCACCATGAAGAAGCGTTTGAACGGTGAGAGCGTGGCCGGACAGGCGCATCTCAAGGGCGGCACGCTCAACGACGTGCGCGCTATCGCCGGTGAAGTCGTCGGCAAAACCGGTAAGCGCTGGCTGGTGGTGTTCATTGTTAATCATGCCAACGCGCCCGCTGCACAGCCGGTGCAAGACGTGTTGTTACAATGGATTTACGCCCAGGATGGTTCTGCGAGTTGCCGCAACTGTACGTTGAAGGCAGGCAAGCCATGAATGAAATACCTGCGCAATTGACTACAGCCGCCACCCTCCAGAAAAAAAACACACATGCGGCGCTCGGCATGGGTTGCACCGGTTGCCACGAGCCGCATTCTTCGAAAAATAAGAAGCTGCTGAAGACAACGACGCCGGAGCTTTGTCATACCTGCCACGACAAGACAGCCTTCGTCGGCAAGAGCACACATGTGCCCGCCACGAGCGGCATGTGCGTCACGTGTCACGACCCGCATGCGTCCGATCAAGTCGCTCTACTCACCAAGGCGCCAGTAGAGATATGTCTCGAATGCCACGAAGGCATCAAGGAAGCGCCGCATGTGGTGGCAGGATTCTCTCGTAGCGGCCACCCACTGGGCAATGAGAAGCGCTCGAAGTCTGTGGAAGATCCATTGCGGCCCGGCAAGCCGTTTTACTGCGGCAGTTGCCACGCGCCTCACAAAAGTGATTTCACTAAATTGCTGCGCCTCGATCCGAAATTACCAGAAGGCTATTGCCAGAAATGCCATCAGATGTGATGCGTGAACATTAAAGGAACACAGACCGCCTGACAGATAACCTCAAGGCGAACTTACGTTCTATTTCTGGCAAATCTAAACTGCCCGGTCTTGCGCACTCCCTTTCAAAATCTCCCGCACGGGGCACAACAAGCGTCCTTCCTCTATCGAGGCGTGCTTGGTGAGCGCTATAATAGGCCTTGTTTACCGCATCAAAATACGCGTCTACAATAAAAACTTCCCATGCAATTTTCTCTTGAAGCGCTGCTATCCCTCGACTGGATACTCCTGGTCGCAGCGGCATGGTTGCTTTTGGGCTTGGCCGGTATCGCGTTCCTAAGAAATTTTCGCGTCATAGCGCATGTGCTGTTCCCGCTCTCAAGCCTGGTGAGCATTGCGCTGACTGCCGTCGGGCTGACCGCTGTGGTGCAAAGCCCGCAGGTGGCGATTCTGGCACTCGGCCTGCCCGATCTGCCGTTTCACTTTCGCCTCGACGCGCTGTCGGCGTTCTTTGTGTTGGTGCTCGGGCTGGCCAGCGCCGGTATTTCGATTTTTGCGGCGGGTTATTTCCGCAGCGCCGAGGGCGCACCTCCCGGGTTGTTGTGCCTGGAATACCACATCTTTCTGGCTAGCATGCTGCTGGTGCTGATCGCCGATGATGCCTACGTATTCATGGTGATGTGGGAAAGCATGGCGCTGTCCTCGTTTTTTCTTGTCACCACCAATCATCGCATTGCCGAAATCCGCCGCGCCGGATACCTCTATATTCTGGTCGCGCATATCGGCGCCCTCGCCATCTTGCTGTGCTTCGGCGCGCTACAGGCCAACAGCGGCGACTACACTTTTGCCAACATGCGCGCGCAGTCTCACACCCTGGCGCCATTCTGGGCGTCGGCCGCCTTTCTGCTGGCGCTGTTTGGTTTCGGCGCCAAGGCCGGCATTCTGCCGCTGCACATCTGGCTGCCCGAGGCGCATCCTGCTGCGCCCTCGCCGGTGTCGGCGCTGATGAGTGGCGTAATGCTCAAGACGGCAGTGTATGGCCTGCTGCGTGTCAGCTTCGATTTGCTCGGCGCTCCGCTGTGGTGGTGGGGTGTGGTGGCGCTGTCGCTGGGGCTTTTAACTGCAATGTTCGGTGCGGTGTTTGCAGCGGTGCAAACCGACATGAAGCGCTTGCTTGCCTACTCGTCCATTGAGAACATCGGCCTGTTGATTATCGGCCTGGGCCTGGCGCTGATATTCACTGCCTACAAGATGCCTGCACTGGCGGCGCTAGCGCTGATCGCCATGCTCTATCACTGCCTCAATCATGCGGTATTCAAGAGCCTGCTGTTCCTCGGCACCGGCGCGGTGCTGCACGCCACCGGCGAGCGCAGTCTCGGCAAGCTCGGCGGGCTGATGCGCTTTATGCCGTGGGTAGGCTGGGCGATGTTGATCGGCGTGGTGGCGAGCGCTGGCCTGCCGCCGCTCAATGGTTTCGTATCGGAGTGGTTGTTGCTGCAAAGCCTGCTGTTTACCAGCACGATTCCCAACCCCTACTTAAGCATGCTGATTCCGATTTTTGCTGCGGGCGTGGTGTTGGTCGCTGCGCTGGCGGGCTATGTGATGGTGAAATTTTTCGGCATTATTTTCCTCGGCCAGCCGCGTGAAGAGAAACTCGTGCAAGCGCACGACGCCGGCAAGCTCGAGCGCCTCGGGCTGCTGTGGCTCGCCTTGGGCTGTGTTTTGCTCGGCGTATTCCCGGTTGCCGTCATCGAGATTATCGATCCGGTCGCAGTGCAAATGCTCGGACAAGGGCTATCGCAAAGCGGGCGTATCGGTAACTGGCTGCTGCTCGCGCCGGTATCCGCGCAACGTGCGTCTTACAGCCCGCTGATTTTTCTGCTTGTAACGACGCTGGTGGTTTTTCTGACAATCGTGACAGTGCATCGCCTCTATCACGCACGCGTGCGCCGCGCCAATGCCTGGGACTGCGGCTACCCGCTGCAAAGCGCGCGCATGCAGGATTCCGCTGAGGGCTTCGGCCAGCCGATCCGGCAGATCTTCGAGCCATTCTTTCGCATGACGCGCAAGTTGCCGACAGCGTTTGACCGCGCGCCACGCTATCAGGTTACTGTCGAGGATCCACTCTGGCAGTGGGTCTATGTGCGCATTGTGCAGGTGACGGAAAGTGTTTCGCGCCTTATCGGCAGATTGCAGCAGGGCCGCATTTCCATTTATCTGCTGTACAGCTTCGTGACCTTGATCGCGCTGTTATTTTTTACACAGATATGAAACGTTAGTAAAATTCAAATGAACCTCGAAGGCGTCCTGGCCCAACTCACCGAAATGCTCGTCGCCCTGGTGGCGGCGCCGCTGCTCATGGGCTGGGTGAACATGTGCCGCGCCTGGCTGCAAAACCGCAGCGCGCCGCCGCTGTGGCAGCCGTTCTTCCTGCTGCACAAGCTGTTCGCCAAGGAATCGGTGATCGCGCACCATGCCAGCCCGGTTTTTCGGCTGGCGCCCTATGTGGTGTTCGGCTGCATGCTGCTCGCTTGCGCCATCATTCCCACCCTCTCCACCAACCTGCCGCTGGCGCCGGCCGCTGACGCCATTGCTCTGGTGGGATTGTTCAGCCTGGCGCGACTGTTCATATCTCTCGCCGCCATGGATATCGGCACCGCCTTCGGTTCACTCGGCGCGCGACGCGAAATGCTCATCGGTTTTCTCGCCGAGCCGGCTTTGCTGATGGTGTTGTTCACCCTCTCTCTGATTGCCAGCTCGACCTCGCTTGCCACCATCGTCAACCATCTGAGCAACAAGGAATTCGTCATTCTGCCCAGCCTGGCGTTAGCGGGTGTGGCATTCACTATGGTGTCGCTGGCGGAAAATGCACGCGTACCGGTCGACAATCCCACCACACATCTTGAACTCACGATGATTCACGAAGCGTTGATTCTCGAATATTCCGGACGCCATTTCGCACTCATTGAGTGGGCTGCCGCGCTTAAGCTGTTTGCTTATTCGTGCGCCGGACTGGCGCTGTTCTTTCCCTGGGGTGTGGCGGCGGCTAGCGACCACATCGCGCTGCTGTTTGCCTTGCCGGTGCTGCTGCTCAAGCTTGCCGTGGGTGGCCTGTTACTGGCGCTGATTGAAACCTTGTTCGCCAAGATGCGCATTTTCCGCGCGCCGGAATTTCTTGCCACAGCCTTCCTGCTCGGCGTGCTGGCGCTGCTGGTTCACCTTCTGCTCGGCGCATGAGATGAGCCCATTCACCAGCCAGATCGTCAATCTTTTCGCCGCCTTGCTGCTGCTGATCGCGTTCGCCATGTTGTCGCAACGCCGCATACTGTCGCTCATCAATCTTTTCGCGATGCAAGGGCTGGTACTGGTGGGATCGACTCTGACGGTGGCTTTCGCCACAGGTCAGAAGCACCTGTTTTATTCGGCAACCATCACCTTGGTGCTGAAAGTCTTTGTGCTGCCCTACATCCTGCACCGTCTGATACGGCGGCTGAACGTCAAATGGGATATTGAGACGCTGATCAACATTCCCACCATGATGCTGGTCGGCATCGGACTGGTGATCTTCGCCTTCAATCTGGCGTTGCCGATTTCGCAATTTTCCACCTCGATCGCACGTGGCACGCTCGGCATTGCGCTGGCGTGTGTGTTGTTGTCGTTCCTGATGATGATTACGCGTTCCAAAGCGGTGCCGCAGGTGATCGGCTTTCTCGCCATGGAAAACGGCCTGTTCTTCGCCGCCACCAGCGCCACCTATGGCATGCCGATGGTGGTCGAGCTGGGTATCGCTCTCGACGTACTGGTGGGCATGGTGATCCTCGGCGTATTCATGTTCCAGATCCGCGAGCAGTTTGATTCACTCGACATTCATCACCTCGAAAGCCTCAAGGAAGATTGATGGACGCGCTGCCGCTGCTATTGTTGTTGTTTCTTTTTCCCCTGGCCGGGGCGCTGGTGCTGGCGCTGATCGGTTCGAACACGCGCGCGCCCGAGATCAACGTTGCTTTCAGTTGCGCCACTTTCGCAGCCTCAGTGTGGTTGACCATAGAGATAATTTCCGGCGGCAGCGTGGTGCTGCTCGACGAGCAGTTTTTCGTCGATCCTCTCAATGTTTTTCTGGTCGCGCTCACTGCTTTTGTCGGTTTCACCACGGCTTTGTTTTCGCGCCCCTATATGCGCATCGAACGCGATAATGGACGCATGACTACGGGGAGACTGCGGCTTTACCACAGCATGTATCAGGCGTTCATGTGCACCATGCTGGTGGCGCTCACCACCAACAACATGGGCATTCTGTGGGTAGCAATGGAGGCGGCCACGCTGGCGACAGTGTTGCTGGTGTCGGTGTACCGTACTGCGGCGAGCCTGGAAGCGGCGTGGAAATATTTCATTCTGTGCGGCGTGGGTATCGCACAGGCGTTATTCGGCACCATCTTGCTGTATTTCGCCGCAGAGCGCGTGCTGGGAGCCGAAGGCAATGCCCTGCTGTGGACTCACCTTAATCAGGTCAAGTTTCAGCTCGAGCCTGCCATCATGTCGCTTGCTTTCGTGTTCCTGCTGGTGGGCTATGGCACCAAGGTGGGCCTGGTACCCTTGCACAACTGGCTACCCGATGCACACGCCGAGGGTCCGACGCCGATTTCCGCCGTGCTGTCCGGGCTGCTGTTGAACGTCGCGCTTTACTGCGTGATCCGCATGAAGGTGCTCACCGACGGTGCGCTGGGAACGCACTTTGCCGGCAATATGCTGATGGGCTTCGGCCTGCTCTCGGTGGTGGTGGCGGCGTTTTTCCTTTCGCGCCAGAAAGATGTGAAGCGCATGTTCGCTTATTCCTCAATCGAACACATGGGGCTGATAGCATTCGCCTTCGGTATGGGCGGACCGATCGCCAGTTTCGCCGGACTGTTGCACATGACGGTGCACTCACTCATCAAGTCTTCCATTTTCTTCGCTGTCGGACACGCCGCACAGAAAGCCGGGACGCAGACGATGGCGGATATCCGTGGCCTGATTAAACAAAGCCCGACGGTGGGATGGGGTTTGTTGCTCGGCACCATCGCCATCCTCGGCATGCCGCCGTTCGGTGTGTTTGCCAGCGAGTTCCTGATTCTCACCACCGCCATGCGCGAACACGCATGGGCCACTCCTATTCTGCTGCTGTCGCTCGGCGTTGCATTCGCGGCGGTGTTCGGCAAGGTGCAGCCTATGGTGTTTGGCGATACCAACGTAAAGCCGCTGGCGCACGAACCTGCCTTGGTTCCAGTGTTCATACATATCGGTCTGGGCCTCATGCTCGGGCTTTACATTCCGCCTTATCTCGCGCGCTGGTATGAGCAGGCGGCGAAGCTGATTGGCTGAGGTGACTGCTATGCATATTCCCGGCTTGCCACTCGATTATCAAGCGCTCCCCGGCGCCATGCCGGCCGTGCTGGCGCGCGTCAACCATGACGAGTGGAACGAAGCAGCGCGTAGCGTGCACGAGAGTGGCGGTAAGCTGGTGGCGCTATGGGGCGCCGATAACCGCGAGCGCGACGGCGCCTTTTGCGTATCTGCCGCGTACGCGACGGCTGAAGGTCTGGCGCTGCTGGCCTTACCCATCACGCAAGATGCCGCGGGTGGCAATCCGCTTTACCCGGATCTTTCGGGAGTGTTTCATTGCGCTGCGCGCATGCAGCGCGCACTTTTCGATCTGCTTGGCTTGCAGGCAGACGCGGCAGACGATCAACGTCCGTGGCTGCGTCATGGCGCGTGGCCCGAGGGCGTTTATCCGCTGCGCAAGGATTTTGACGCCCAACAACACTTCGACAATGCACAGGAGGTGTACCCCTTTGTGCGCGTTGAAGGTGAGGGCGTGCACGAAATTCCCGTCGGCCCGATCCACGCCGGCATTATCGAGCCGGGACATTTCCGTTTCTCCATTGTTGGCGAAAAAGTACTGCGCCTGGAAGAGCGTCTGGGCTACGCCCACAAAGGCATAGACAAGCGCTTTGAGACTTTTACTGTGGCGCAAGGATATCGACTGGCCGGTCGCGTATCGGGCGATGCGACGGTGGCCTACGCCTGGGCTTATGCGCAGGCGGCCGAATCGCTGCTTTGCATCACGCCGCCAGCGCGCGCCATCTGGCTGCGCGCACTCATGCTCGAGCGCGAACGTATCGCCAACCACCTCGGCGACCTTGGCGCGCTGGGCAACGATGCCGCGCTGGCGTTCGGCCTGTCGCAGTTCATGCGCCTCAAGGAAGACTGGCTACGCTGGGCGGCTGAGGCTTTCGGGCACCGCTTCATGATGGACTGCATCGTGCCGGGAGGCGTGGTGCGCGACCTTTCCCCTGAGCGCGCCGGGAAGCTGGGGCGACTGGCCTACGACATCGAACGCGAGGCGCACGCGCTGCGCCACATCTACGACGAGCACGCCGGCTTGCAGGATCGCTTTATCACCACCGGGCGCGTCACGCCGCAGCTTGCGGTGCGACTGGGCCTGGTGGGTTTTGCGGCGCGCGCCAGCGGCCAGACACACGATCTCAGAGTCGATCATCCGTGCACGCCCTACGATCAGCTTGAAGTGAAAGTTGCGAGTCAGCGCAACGGCGATGTCGCGGCGCGCGTGGCAGTGCGTTTTGATGAGTTGTTCGAATCACTGCGCCTGATTCATCTCATGCTGCACAAATTACCGGTGGGCGAAGTGCTGATCGATCTGCCGCAAGCTCAGCCCGAATCGCTCGGCGTTGGCTGGGTGGAGAGCTGGCGTGGTGCAGTTCTGGTGGCGCTGGAAGCAGGCGAAGGCGGCATGATCCGCCGCTGCCACGCGCACGATCCCTCATGGCAAAACTGGCCGCTGCTTGAACATGCGGCGATGGACAACATTGTTCCTGATTTCCCGCTCATCAATAAATCGTTCAATCTCAGCTATAGCGGACACGACTCATGATTCCTCTGCTGTTAAAAATTGTGAAGACCGGTATCGTGAGCGAGCGAGCGCCCGAGCCAAATGCGCAACTGCGTGTCGAGGCGGCGCGAATTCATGACGCCATTCTCAAAAAACTCGGACGCGCGCTCGCCATCCGCGCCATCGATGCCGGTTCGTGCAACGGCTGCGAACTGGAAATCCATGCGCTCAATAATCCTTACTACAACCTCGAGGGCCTGGGGATAAAATTCGTCGCCAGTCCGCGCCACGCCGATATGTTGCTGGTCACCGGCCCGGTGTCGCGCAACATGGAGCGCGCACTCAAGATCACCTATGAAGCCACGCCCGATCCCAAGCTGGTGGTCGCGGTGGGCGAGTGCGCTTGCGACGGCGGCGTATTCGGCGCAAGCTACGCAAGTTGCGGGCGCGTGTCGAATGTCATCCGCGTCGATGTCGCCGTGCCCGGATGCCCGCCGCCGCCGCTGGATATTCTTCAGGGAATTTTGACGGCGGTGGCATGCGCAGGCGACGGGCGCGAGCCAAAGTGATGGGTAATTTGTGGAGCGGACTTGCCCGCGAAGTGGTTCCGCACTTTCGCGAGGAAGGCACTTGTATTATCCTATTGTTGCTGGGCGCACCCAGGGTCGTTTGTTAACTGCTGACAAGGGAGAATTGAAATGAAACGGTTTATCATTTGCTTGTGTTTTTTATTGGCTGCCTCACCGGCGTTAGCGAAAAAATCCTGCGACGAGCTCAAGTCGGAAATCGAAGCGAAGCTAATTGCCAAAGGCGTAAAGAGTTTTACTTTGACGGTAGTGCCGAGCGCGCAAGTCAAGGATGAGAAAGTCGTCGGCAGTTGCGATGGCGGCGGCATGAAAATTATTTATAAGCGCGGCGGATGATGAAAGCTTTGTTGTGGAAATGCGCGCTGTTCGTGCCGCTTGGCGCGCTAATCTGTTACTTCATTCTCAGCAATCTGCCCGGCATCGAGCAGATTGAGGTTGAGCAAAAGACGCAGCGCGCGATCAGCGCGGCGCGCACAAGCTCCCCGAACGGAAAATTATCGGCCGCTGCGGTTCTGGCTATCGACCCCAAGCCCACCGTGCCGGTCAAGGCGGCTGCACCGGTGGTCAAGGCAATGGCGCATTCGCTGACCCATCAGCTTGCCGAAGTGAAACAGTACAAAGCGCTTTTCGAACAACTCAAACTCACCCCCGAAGGCCAGACGCCAGAGGGATGGTATGCGCAATATGTGATTTTACGTTCTTGCGCCACGATTACCGAGCGCCAGGCAAGCACACCGCGCCCCTTGACGCCCGATGAGCGCAGACAGCGCTTCATGTCCGACCTTTCCTCCAGCGATCCGCAACGCGGCCTGCGTGCCGCAGCATTTGAGCAACTCGATGAAAATCGTTGCGCCGGACTCGAGGGGCTTACTATCAGCGAAGTTGAACTCAGCAGATTGCTGGAGGGCGCCGCCAGCGCAGGCAATGCCAGGGCGCGCGCCTTGATGGTGGAGAAGGACATGTGGGCCGCCTATCGCGTGGCTGGTAATGGCACCAGCGAAGATGGGCCGGGTCTGCCAGTTCTCAGCGACGCTCAGATAGAAGCCCTGAAAAGCGCGGTGCTGTCCAAAGACCCCGAGGCCATGGTTATTGCCGGGCGGGTGCTATCCAACTCGATTTTCGATCTCACACTGCAAATCGGCCCGCAGTGGCAGAACATCGATCAAAGCGCTTTCCATAACGCCTGGCAATTGCTCGGCTGCGACTACGGCATGGAGTGTGGCGGCAATCACCCAAAAATTCTCTCTGCGTGCGCCTATCAGGGCCATTGCGGCACCACTACGCTCTCCGACAATCTGTATTTTTACGGCAATTCCCCATATCAGTCGCAGTTGCTGGAACGCTACCGCCTGGTACTGGGGCAGATCGTCGAAAGCGGCGACTGGTCGCAAATAAAATTTACGCGCGGCGGCAATCCGGTAGGCAACCGCTACTTTGTTCGTGGCGGCCCGTAACTTGGCGCGCTTGCACTAGGATTTTTCGGCAGCTTTGTTGGCCGTCACTGTTGCCTGCGCGGCGTTTTTGTTGACGGTAAGGAAGCGGTTGGGATTGAGCGGAACCCCCTTCTCACGCACCTCAAAGTGTAGATGCGGCCCGGTGGCGCGACCGGTGCTGCCCACTTCGCCGAGAATCTGACCCTTCATGACCACATCGCCAATCTTGACCTTGTATTTGGAAAGGTGTGCATAGCGCGTGGTAAGTCCGTTGTCGTGGTCCACATCGACCATATTCCCATACTCCTGGTGAAGCTCCGCTCCGGACACTACACCGCCCGCTGCGGCAAACACCGCTGTACCGGGTGGCGCGACGAAATCGACTCCGGTGTGAAAGCTGTTCTTGCCATTGAAGGGATCGATACGATAACCAAAATTTGATGAATGCCAGCCCGCTGTTATCGGCAACACGGTAGGAATGGCCTTTTGCGCCAGGCGCCCATCCATTAACACCGAATCGAGCACGCCGAGCTTATCGCTACGATCTTCGAGAACCCGGGAAATTTCCCCGAGGCGGTCGCGAAACTCCAGCAATGTGATGTCGCGCTGCAAATCAGTAGAAGGCATCGGCCCGCCCTGGCCGGGAGGCTCGGAAAAACGAAACTCGGTGGGTTTGATCCCGGCAGCCTTGGCAAGACGTTCTCCAAAGGCGTCAAGCCGCATGATGCGCGCCTGGATTTCACCCAGCTTGACCGCCAAAGAATTGAGATTGTCGCGCATCTCGGTTTCAGTTTTCTGCATTTCCTTCTGGTGCAGGCTGGAAAATAGCATACGCAAATAGGGATTTTTGAGGTCCACCCCATAACTCATGGTGAGCATATAAGTCCCCAGCGTGAGTACCAGGCCCGCCAAAAACAACCCTGATAGAGCCACGACGATTTGCATCTGTGTGACCGTAACAGTGCGGCTTTTTGCTAAACTGTCGGAGACGAAAATAATGTTCATCACTATCCCTTTATAGCTACCATGGCGCGGCAGGCATCCAACACCCTCCACACACTATTGAGTGACAATGACACGCTGCAGCCGCTCGTTGCGAAACTGCGGCGCGTCAGTTCTTTCCAGCAAATCTATATTAAGGCCCTGGCTGATGCGCTACCTGAGCTGAAAGGATTGGCTCAAGCCAGCCGGGTCTCGGCTATTGTGGGACCAACTATCGTTATAAGTACGGCTAATGGGCCGTTAGCAGCTAAGCTAAAACAGGTTGTACCACGACTACTGTTGAAATTTCAAGTGCAAGATCATGAGCTTAAATCAATCCGCATAGAAGTGCAACCGGACTGGGATGGCGCGTCGGTAGCGCCGGAAACGCCGCAGTCGCCACCACGCAAGCCAATATCGGAAACGCAACTTAACGAGCTTACCAAAAACTTGGCCGATTCACCTCTCAAGAATGCGCTTGAGCAGATCCAAAAAAGTCGCAAGCGCAAGAAAACCTAAGACAGTCGCCTAGGCAGTCTGTAGTCGTAGATTGGCAAAAGCCGTCGGCAGCGATTCCAACGACGCAAAAGTGACCATCTCATAGGCCGTCTGATCGGCCAGCAGGGTGCGCAGCAATTGGTTATTGAGCGCGTGGCCGGATTTATGCCCATAAAACGCGCCAATCAGAGGGTGGCCCAACATATACAGGTCCCCCACCGCATCGAGCGCTTTGTGTTTCACAAACTCGTCTTCATAGCGTAACCCATCGGCATTGAGCACACGGAAATCATCAATGACAATGGCGTTGTCAAGCGATCCCCCGCGTCCCAGACCGCGCTCGCGCAGCATTTCGACTTCATGGGTAAAGCCGAAAGTTCGGGCGCGCGACACTTCCTTGACGTACGACACCTTGGCGAAGTCGATTTCTACATCTGAAGCACTCGAATCGAACACCGGATGGTCGAACTCGATCGAAAATCCGAGCTTGAATCCTTCGAACGGCACCAGGCGCACCGACTTGTCGCCTTCTTGTATTAGCACCGTCTTCTTAACGCGCAGGTAGCGCTTGGCCTTGGCCTGTTCCTCGATGCCTGCTGATTGCAGCAAGAACACAAAGGGAGCGGCGCTGCCGTCCATGATGGGAACCTCTTCAGCCGACAAATCCACATAGGCATTGTCGATGCCAAGCCCGGCAAAGGCCGACATTAAATGCTCAACAGTTGAAACACGCGCGCCGTTGCCCTCAATCACTGTCGCCAGGCGCGTGTCGTGTACGTTTAGTGCATGTGCCTTGATGGCTGGGTTTCCCGGCAGGTCGGTACGACAAAACATGATGCCGCTATCGACCGGCGCAGGGCGAAGCACCATGAACACCTTGTGACCGGTATGCACTCCCACTCCGGTGGCGCGGATGAGGGATTTCAAGGTGCGTTGCTTAAGCATTAGGAACGAAAAGGTTTCATAATTGTGTCAATTTTATCATGGAATTGCATCGTTCTTGTGGATAGAAACACGGTAATTTTGCTTTCATCGCCCTGATACCGTTAGCGCAAAAAACTAGCGCGGATCGCCCACTAAACAATTACGCCGCCGCCCAGGCACACATCGCCGTCATAGACGACGGCTGATTGGCCGGGAGTGACGGCCCACTGTGCATGCGTGAATCTGAGGGAGAAAGCATCTTTGGCTTGCACCTCGAGCTCGCACTGGGCATTACTTTGACGATAGCGCGTCTTGGCCGCAAGCGGATTTGCTGCACTCGGAAGGCTGGCGCTGATCCACGAAGCGTCTTGCGCCTTCAAAGCGTGCTTCAGCAGCAGTGCATGGTTATGGCCCTGTACGACAACAAGTTCATTGCGTGCAAGATTTTTTTCTACGACAAACCACGGCTCGCCGCTGCCCGATGCCGTGCCCCCCACGCCAAGCCCCTGGCGTTGCCCCAGGGTGTAGTACATCAAGCCCTGATGCTGGCCCACGCACTGGCCTTCTGGCGTAATCATGGGCCCGGGGTCGCGCGGCAGATAACGCGACAGGAATTCGCGGAATGGGCGTTCGCCAATGAAGCAAATGCCGGTGGAATCTTTTTTCGCATGATTTGGCAAATCGTGAGCCCTAGCCATATCGCGTACTTGCGATTTGTGCATGCCGCCGAGCGGGAACAAGGCTTTAGAAAGCTGGTATTGATTGAGGCGGTGCAGAAAATAGCTCTGATCCTTGCCGGGGTCTATGCCTTTGAGCAAACGAAATTCTCCCGCCGCATGCTCGATGCGCGCGTAGTGGCCGGTGGCGATACAGTCCGCGCCGAGCTTCAAAGCATGATTAAGAAACGCCTTAAACTTAATTTCAGCATTACACAGCACATCGGGGTTGGGTGTACGTCCCGCCTGATACTCGCGCAAAAACTGAGCAAAGACGCGATCCTTGTATTCAGCAGCGAAATTGACCGCTTCGATGTCAATGCCGATTTTGTCGGCGACCGAAACTGCGTCGATCAGATCCTGGCGCGTTGAACAATATTCGCCGTCGTCATCGTCTTCCCAGTTTTTCATAAACAGGCCGATAACATCGTGCCCCTGCTGCTTGAGCAACAGGGCCGTGACGGAGGAATCTACTCCGCCCGACATGCCGACAACGATGCGTTTCCTGGAGGTCATGGAACAGTATTATGCGGACGAATCAAACGACAACCAAGCGAAGTGAAAGGAAAAATAAAAAAGCGGAGCCTTTTGAGGCTCCGCCTTTGGGGCGGCGTAAACCGCAACGCGATTATTTCTTGGGAGCGGCTTTGGATGCTTCAGCCTTTTCTTTTGCAGCATCAGCCTTTTCTTTTGCAGCAGCAGCTTTGTCGGCTTTTGCTTTTTCAGCAGCAGCCTTCTTAGCAGCTTTTTTCTCTGCGGCAGCTTTCTTGGCAGCTTCTTTGGCAGCTTTTTTCTCTGCTGCTTTAGCATCGGCCTTGGCCTTAGCTTCAGCCTTAGCATCAAGCTTGGGGGCTTCGGTTTTTGCCACAGGTGTGGTCGGCATTGCAGCTTTCGCGGGTTCGGCAGCATTAGCCGGGTCAGCCTTCATGGGAGCGGCGCCGGCATGTGATGCTGCGTTGGCGCTCAGAGCAAAAGCGGCAAAAAGAGCAGCGATAAGTACGGATAGAATTTTTTTCATATTAGATGCCTTCTCTAGTCAGTTAATAACGTTTTTAAAGTCAGCGACAGCAGTAAACCTTGCGTGCCGGTAGCCTTAACGACACAAATTGATAAGACGTTGACAAAAACTATGAAGAATTAATATAATTCAGTTATAATATTCTTGAGAGTGCCAAGTTCTCGCGGCAATTCAATCGGTTTCTCTGGTGAGCCGTAAGGTTGACAGTTCCGTTGCCAGATCGATCCATCGCTCCATCAA
>JAYWAM010000228.1:0-4803 GCA_043782425.1 Betaproteobacteria bacterium | reverse complement strand
GTTGATGGGACTGGGTCCCAGCCTGCGCTGGGACGACGGGTTTCCTCATTACTCAACACGAATAAATGCTATTTAGCCGCCACCTTGATCTTGCCTTTCATTCCCGCTTGGTAGTGGCCGGCGATGAGGCAGGCAAAATCAAAATCCCCGGCGCGGTTGAAGGTCCAGATAATCTCTCCGGTCTTGCCCGGCGCAACATGCGCCATGTAGGGCTCTTCGTGTTCCATCGCCGGAAACTTGAGCATCAGTGCTGCGTGTTCATCGAGTTCTTTCTGCGTGCCTATGACCAGCTCGTGCAAGATTTTTCCGCTGTTTTTCATCACCAGCTTAACCGTCTCGTCCTGCTTGACTTCGATGCTATCCGGGGTAAAGCGCATGTTGTCGCTCATGGTGATGTTGATGGTGCGTTTCACGGCTTTCGCGTCGCCCGCGATGCCCCATTCCTTTTGTTCTTTTTTTACTTCAGTTGGTTTCTTATGCTCGACTTTTCCATGCGCATAGGCGTAGGCGGCGCCAAGCGACAAGGCGCTGGCAATGAGTACAGTGGGGATGATTTTCATGAAAGTTCTCCTGGTGAATTAGAAATGAATCAATGTCCGGAATGCCCGCTAGGTTTGCGGATTGTTACTTCAATTTCTTTGGACTTATTTTGCAGCGGCATGGATTGAGCGCCTTCTGATTTAAAGCGCGCAGGCTCTTGCAGCGGCGCGCTCCACTCGAATGCCTGCGTGCCGACTGGTTGCTTGTACCAACCCGGATCTTTGTAGTTGCCTGGCTTCTGCCCTTTGCGCACTTTGAGAACGCTAAACATGCCGCCCATTTCAACTGGGCCGTAGGGGCCTTGCCCCGTCATCATCGGCAGCGTGTTGTCAGGCAGCGGCATTTCCATTTCGCCCATGTCGGCCATGCCGCGCTCGGCCATCACCATGTAGTCGGGAATGAGTGAGGTGATCTGCTTTGCCACGCCGCGATGATCGACGCCTATCATGGTGGGAACGTTATGACCCATGGCATTCATGGTGTGGTGCGACTTGTGGCAGTGAAATGCCCAGTCGCCTTCTTCGTCCGCAACAAAATCCACCTGGCGCATCTGGCCCACCGCCACGTCGGTGGTCACTTCAGGCCAGCGCGAGCCGCGCGGCGTGGGGCCGCCGTCCGTTCCAGTCACCACGAATTCGTGGCCGTGCAAATGGATCGGGTGATTGGTCATCGTCAGGTTGCCGATGCGAATGCGCACCTTGTCGCCCAGCCGTACATTAAGCGAATCAATGCCAGGAAAGGCGCGGCTGTTCCAGGTCCACAAATTAAAATCGAGCATGGTCATGATCTTCGGCGTATAGCTTCCCGGATCAATGTCGTAGGCGTTGAGCAGGAAACAAAAATCGCGGTCCACCGCGTCGATCAGCGGGTGCTTGGCTTTGGGATGCGTCACCCAGAAGCCCATCATGCCCATGGCCATCTGCGTCATTTCATCGGCGTGCGGGTGATACATGAAGGTACCAGGGCGGCGCGCGACAAACTCGTACACAAAGGTTTTGCCGATGGGGATTTGCGGCTGGGTCAAGCCGCCTATACCGTCCATGCCATTGGGTAGGCGCTGGCCGTGCCAATGAATAGTGGTGTATTCGGGAAGCTTGTTGGTCACAAAAATACGCACGCGGTCGCCTTCCACCACCTCTATGGTCGGGCCGGGACTCTGGCCGTTGTAGCCCCACAGATGCGCCTTCATGCCGGGCGCGATTTCACGTATCACCGGCTCGGCAACCAGGTGAAATTCCTTGACGCCGTTATTCATGCGCCACGGCAGCGTCCAGCCGTTAAGCGTCACCACCGGATTGTAAGGACGGCCGCTTGAGGGCGCGAGGGGCGGGGCGGTATCGGGTTTGTCCATCATCACCGGCTCGGGCAGCGCAGCCAACGCAACTTTGCTTACGGCAGCGGAAGCTATAGCGGCGCCGGCAATGCCGGCAGTGCAGAAAAAATCTCGTCTTGAAGTCATGCGGTGTCCTTTTCGTGTTTACTATTTAGACTTAACAAATTACATGACACTTTTCCCACCCTCACCCCGGCCCTCTCCCGCCCAGCGGGAGAGGGAGTAACCCCCTCTCCCCCGGAAACGGGGGGTTGCGCAGGGGTTTCGGTTGGCATGCCAACCGCCTGTGCAACGGCTGTCCAGTGCATTGGACAGCGCGCCCTGCAAGGGAGGGCTGGGGTGAGGGGGTGGTGGAGTCAAGAAACTGTTGTGAATTAGGAAACATTCAACAGTGTGACAGCCGCCAGGCAACGTCCGCACCGGCGCGCAGCGGAACCAGTGTATCGCCCTCCGCAAAAGGCAAGGTTTCGGCGACCCGCCACGCTTGCTTAAGGAGCGTGATTTTGCGCGTGTTGCGCGGCAGGCGATAGAAATCCGCGCCGTAGTGGCTGGCAAATCCTTCCAGCTTATCGAGCGCCCCTACGGCCTCAAATGCCTCGGCGTAAAGCTCAATGCCGGCATGCGCGCTATAGATGCCCGGGCAACCGCAGCTCACGTGTTTGGCATTTTTGCCATGAGGCGCGCTGTCGGTGCCAAGGAAAAACTTGGCATTGCCGCTAATCGCCGCCTGCACCAGCGCCTGGCGGTGTTCTTCGCGCTTCAGCAGCGGCAGGCAATAATTATGCGGGCGTATGCCGCCCATGAACATGGCATTGCGATTGAGCAGCAGGTGATGCGCAGTGATGGTGGCGGCGATGCAAGCGGATGCCGCCAGAACAAATTGCACCGCGTCCATGGTCGTAATATGTTCAAACACAATGCGCAGCTTGGGGAATTCGCGCGCCAGCGGAACCAGGTGGCGCTCAATAAACACTTTCTCGCGATCAAACACATCAACAGCGGGGTCAGTCACTTCGCCGTGGATCAACAACGGCATGCCGATTTTCTGAAGAACGTCAAACACCTTGGCGCAGTGACGTAAATCGCTCACGCCGGTGTCGGAGTTGGTGGTGGCCCCCGCCGGATAATATTTCACCGCATGCACAAAACCGCTTGCCTTGGCTTGATGAATTTCGTCGGGCGAGATGTTGTCGGTGAGATAAAGCGTCATCAACGGTTCAAACGCGGCGCCTGTTGGAAGTGCGGCCAGAATGCGTTCGCGGTAGGCGCGTGCAGCCGCTACCGTGGTGACCGGCGGCTTGAGATTGGGCATCACAATGGCGCGCGCAAAACGCGCGGCGCTGTCGGGCAACACCGCCTTCAGCGCAGCGCCATCGCGCAAATGTAGATGCCAATCGTCGGGCTGGGTGAGGGTGAGTTCTTGCATAGCTGGGAGGTCTAAGGTGGATTGGGTGAAAGGTGGGTTCGCGTTGAGGATGTCGAAAGCTCACATTCCTGGCCCTCGACCGCTTCAACCATCAACTACGCTCGGGACATCGCCCGTTTTGCGCCATCCCGCTTGGGCGCAGCGCTTAGAGGTGACGCTTCGAGGCGCTCGGCAAGCCATACCTTAATAATGGATTGCCGGGTTACGCCAAGTTTTCCCGCTTCCCGATCTAATGATTCGATCATCCATTTGGGAAAATCAACATTAACGCGTTTTTGTTCTTGCAACACACGCCTTGACTTGGCTAAGTCTAATGAAGCGGTAATATCTATACCCTTGTCAAATTGCTGATCAAATTTTTTAGCTTTCATAGAAGGCTACCTCCTATAGAAAATATACCATTATTGGTGCGAATGCAAATGTGCGACGCCCTTCTGGCAGAGGGTGATAAGGAGCAAAAATATTCGTCGTCCCACTAAACTGTAAGATAGGCCATTGTTTGTTATTCGAAGGAGAAGATCATGGGTAAGAACGAAATTATCGATATGGCTTTACAGTTGAAAGCTGCAGAGCGCTACGAGGTCGCGGAAAAAATCATGCAAAGCCTGGACAAACCTGACGCTGAAATTGAGCGGGTCTGGGCTGAAGAGGCGTTGCAGAGAGCGCGGTCGTGCGATGAAGGACGGATGAAAACACTTTCATTCGAAGAAGTCTTTGGCAACAAATGATGCGGATTCGCTTTTCCGAAATCGCCAATAACGAATTGATTGATGCATGTGATTGGTATGAACGGCAACAAACGGGACTGGGGTTACGTTTCAGGAGTGATGTGCGCGAGGCCACACTCCGGATTGCCGGGTCGCCGTTATTGTTCCCGGTTGAGTTGGAAGAAGTACATCGTTACGTTATGAATCGGTTTCCTTATACCTTGCGTTATGTGTTGCGCGGTGATGAGGTTTGGGTGGTGACAATTTCACACCAACATCGTCGCCCGGATTACTGGGCAAACTGAAACACTCCCAGAGACCGGAGAATGCTAGAGCTTGTTGCAATGACGCTTGTCCGCATCGCCCTATGTGCCGCCGTGAGCTGGTTGGTGTGGCGCTACTTGGGGCTTGTTCCAACCGTGGCCACGGTCCCGCTGTGGGGCATGGCGCTTGCCAGGCCGGTGGTGGAATTCGCTATCCATTTCTACGATTGGGCCAACCGTTCACCGCTAGCAGCGTGGCAAGGGCGTTATTACAATTTCAATGGCGTGCATTTGAGCGTCATGCCGGTAGCGCAGAAACTGTGGATCGTTGATCGGGACATCCTCCAGGTACTGGGTGAAAACCCCACCCCCCTTTTGACGGATCAGTTCGATGCGACCGAATACGACCGAATAGAGAGCACGCGCTTCCACGGGTTTTCAGAAACCGGGCTCGAACGCCTGCTCAAACAGCACCCGCATCCCGAATCCACCCCCCTGCTCATCTGGCTGCGGCGTGAAGTTTTTTTCCCGCAC
>JAYWAM010000227.1:0-12749 GCA_043782425.1 Betaproteobacteria bacterium | reverse complement strand
CTGATTGCTAACTGCTCAGGCTCATTTCTCTTTGGAAACACGCCAGCCTCTCCAGGCTCATTTGTCTTTGGACAAGGCTGAAGATTGACGCGCCAAGTTCCGCGCCTTAGACTGACTGCGGCTTGCAGCGCATGCTTCATGCCGGGCCACGCGCGTCTTTTAAATATTTCAAAATAGGCATTGTCAACTGGAGTTACTATGAAAAAATTTGCCGTGTGCGAATAAATCGAAACACCAAGGGCGGCGCTGTAAGTAAAATGGACTGTGGTCGATGGGACTGTGAAAGCCAATCGACCACGGCCCTTTTAATTCATGGAAAAGAAATTTTAAAGGTTTATGTCGATGTGTACGGATTTCAAACCCAGTACGCGAAAATTGTTCAAAATTCTTGGTTGGGAGGATTCCCGTCATTACCGCTCAGAGGAGGATGAGACTTACCGCATTCATGAATTTGTCATCGCTTTGATGAATAGAGCTTATGGCGAAATAGGTCCAGAAACGTACAAAGTTGGCTCCTGGCCTGCTGATCAGCACATAATCGATGCGTTGCGTGAGGCACTGCCAGATCATCAACACGACTACGCGGGTAGGGATTTGGCCTACATATTAGTGCGCTACGGTTGCCGAAGACCTGAGACGATGGCCAGCCTGCATCCCTGGGACGCCTTGATGTTCACTTGGCAAAGCGAGGGAATGACGGCAGAGCGCGTAGCCAAAATACTGCAAGAAGAGGGAATCATAGAGGATGTTCCGCCAGACGCCATCGAAAGCATCAACGCTCGGATTCAAAGCCCAACCACAGATTTAGGTGAAAGCTACAGCCTGCTTTTTTATATTTTTGGTCATCAGCGAATCGTCTTTTCCTCACTGCGGGATGATGGGTTTGAGCCGAGACACGATGAACTGTTCAGAGGGCTAGCTAGTAGCGCTTTCCCGCCTGTTCAGGTAGCGGCTGTCACGCAATTAATCGATAGCGCGCAACGCTTTACCGACGTCACCAATAGCACTTACCTGACGATGCATACCACGCAAGGAACTCTCGGTTTCCGTGCAAACACCCACCCGCAGCTCGCACCCAAAAGTGTTCGCGTCTTGAGCGACCGTAGTACGCACTGGGTTGTCCAATTCATGCACAACGGTAAAAAGCAAGCTTTTTTTGCCGAGGGCAACGGCACATGGATGGATGAGAATGCAGTAATTACAAACTTCGACTGCTTCATGGCAAGCCTCGGTCGACCCGAACGGGCCTTTCGTTTTGGTATAAGTAGAGCAGATAGTAGCGAGTATGGCGTATTCATTGTCGCCGATAGCAAGCGCTTTCCAGAAGTAGCAGAACAGCTTCATATTCCCTTGCACAGTTACGCATGAAGACATGCGCTAACTCGGCAGTTCAGTAGGGCGGAAAAGCGCAGCGCCTTCCGTCGTATGCAAACATCCCCCGAGCTATCCCTATGCCGGACTATCGCCGCAATCGTGTACCTGGGGGAAGCTATTTCTTCACTGTAAATTTGTTGGAGCGCCATGGTCGCCTGCTGGTCGAACACATAGACACACTGCGCGAGGCGGTGCGACAGGTTCGCGTTATGCGTCCATTTCATATTGATGCTTGGGTCGTCTTACCGGATCACACACATTGTGTTTGGACATTACCGCCAGATGATTCAGATTACTCGGCACGATGGAGAGCAATCAAGATTGCGTTTGCAAAGAAGCTGCCAAAAACCGAAAGATTATCGGCGGTTCGGGAGCGCAAAGGAGAGCGCGGTATTTGGCAAAGGCGTTTCTGGGAGCATACGATCCGCGATAATCGCGACTATGCGGCGCACGTTGATTACGTGCATATCAATCCGTTCAAACACGGGCTAGTAGAGCGAGTAAGCGATTGGCCATACTCTACATTTCATCGTTTTGTCGCAGCGGGGGTATACCCGCTCGACTGGGTTGGGAGTGTGGCGGAATTGAATGCTGGTGAACGAGATGAATGAGCGAGAGATGGAGCGGTAATTCATACGGCGGAAGGCGCTGCGCTTTTCCGCCCTACATTGCTTCCTATCCTAGAGAGTTATCGCGGGCACAAACGCAGGATCATCCGGAGCAAATTTAAGGTTGGGAAATTATGATCAGTTAACGGAGGTTTTCTTGGACACGTGCTAAATTGGGGTGCGCATTCATGCGCAAATGGAGCTAGCTATGGATTTTCTGCCAATATCGCTGCGGGTTGTAAAGGAACTTGCGACTTTGTCATTTGCCGTCCTCAGCTTAGGAGGGTGTTCGAGTGTATATGAGTTGTATGCGCCTCCTGGGGCAAATTTTAACCCACCAAGGCAAGGGCTTTACGAGGACCCAGATAAATACAAAGTTAGCTCATCTGAAAATATTCGATACCGAACAAAAAGTACATTTTCGCCGCCTAGATGGCGTTATGGAAACATGGTGTCGAGCACTGAAATGCCGGATATTCTTCCGTCTGACATATGGGTTGTTACGCATCGGTTTCGGGATAGACTCATTATTTATTCGGCGACTTATCAGGCTCGTCAAACTGCTAACACCTCCTATCAATATCACCTATTCATCGATTCTAGTGGGAGGGTCAACAGTGGATGGCTCTTACTTCACAATCCAAAGGCGGTACTTCTCGCACGTGACCGGTTTACCATCATGGATCCCAAACAAAGCGAGACAGACGGTTGGCCTGATGAGATCCTATTTGTAGAAGTTAAATGACCCCCGGCTTTGCCGGAGATCATTTAGTTTTTTATCACGCCCTGTCCCTCTACGGCATGATCTTGATCATCAGCGGCGCGGCCCAGGTCTTGTCGCTGTCGTTGTAGTATAAGTAGGCCGATGAGGCGGGGCCGGTGTAGGCGCCGGGCACGCTGGCGACCAGATCAATCGCAAGCTTTTTCACTTCACCGGGCTTGAGATCACGGAAGTAGAGAATAACTTCGCGTGCGCGCGTTTCGAAGAATGCAATCTGTCCCTTCTCGCGTAGCTCCTTCAATTGCCAGTTCTGGAACGTGAGGCCGCCGGGCAGTCCCAGGCGCGCCAGTGTCATCGGCTGGCCGGCTTGCGTCTTATTGCTGACTACCGCATCGAGACGCACGGTTTCACCCATCTTCACCTCGCTTTTGGCAAGTGTCGCAGTGAGGTCAACAAGCGCTGCGTTGGACGATGCAGGTTCGCTGGTGCGGTACTCAATTGCCATGGAGTACGGCAGCGCATCGCTATTGATAGAACGCAGTGAAATGGTGTGCTGACCCGGCGCGAGTTTGTCGTCAAAGTCGGTGAACACGATAGGCTCGCGCCGCCCCGCCTCATAGGACTGCTCGCGCACCGGCACGCCGTCGATGAGCAGGGTCACTCTGCCAGCGTGTGGCGCGACGCGCGTGGCGGCTTCAAAGGTGGTGATCGCCTTGAGCGCCAGCACGGTGGCCTGCGTTGCGCCCCACTGGCCGAAGCCACTACGATTGTTTTGCAACCACGCGATGCCTTTGCGCGCTTCTTCCTGATAGGCATCGCTCTTGAGCAGCGCAAGGATCGCCAGCGACGTGGTTTCGATATGCAGATTGACACCGCCGCTACGCGTGATCGAGTGGCTGGCGTTAGTCCATGCGCCTGAGGCGCTCTGCATTTTCGCCAGTTTTGCCGCAGCGGCAAGGCCGGTTTTCGACGGCGCCGACTTAGTGTTCTTGCGCTCCAGCAACGCGCCGGCGGCAAGCGCCATTTGATACGCGTCTTGCGTCGTTTCGGCGAGCTTCTGGGTTTTGGCCAGTTCTTTATCGAGCCCGCTTTCTCCAGCCGATACCAACGCCCAGGTGATGTAAGCATCGGTCACTTCCGGCGCTGCACGGCCGAAGGTGTCAAGCGCTTTTGCATCGCGCAGGTAGCCGCCGTTGCCGTCGCGGCGCGACTTCAACCACGCGCCGGTGCGCGCCAGCATCGCGCTGTCCACCGACCCATAAATATCTTTCATGTCGGCGAATTGCAGCATGCCGTAGGCGGTGAGCGCCTCGTGGCCGGGATCGCCGCCGAACCACTCGTAACCTTTCTTGGGCGATTCGTAACCGGCCAGCTTCTTGTAGCCGCTGTCGAGCAGCTTGCTCGAACGCTCCAGCAACGCTGTATCGGCCACGTCATGCTGGCGCATGTATTGCATAATCATCACATTCGGATAGTTGCTCGATGAGGTCTGCTCGAAGCAGCCATTGGGCTCGCGCAGCATGCCGTCGAGACCGGAGATCATGGTGGAAAGCGCCGAGGTATAAACCTTCACCGTCGCCTGCACGCTGCCCTTGCTGGCGCGCGTGAGGTCGACGTCGTGCTTGGCCTCGCCTTTGATCTGTCCGGATTTTTCGAACAGTTGCGGGAAACCTACCGGGACCACCGTGATGCCGCGCGACACATCGTCGTTCAGCCCGCTCGCCGATGCCGCGAGGCGCACCTTGGACAAGCCGCGCGACCCCGACACTTCAAGCGGAACGAACAGGCTTTTGCGCTGGCCAGGCTGGAGTGCGCCGCCCTTGGCTGCATCAACCGTCGCTCGCATCAGCGCGCCAAAGTTTGCATCGAGCGCCACGTCCAGCGTTTGTTCGCTCTCGTTGCTGAGCGTCACAGGGATGAGCGGACGATCACCTGCCGACACTTCCAGCGGCAATTTCACTGCAAGCGAAAAAGGCAGCGAAGATTTGAAAACCGTTTCGTCACGCCCCGCCGCGCCGCCGCCGACACCCTCGGAGAACACGCGGAATGAAGTCACCGCATCGGACAATACAAACTTCACCGTCGCCTTGCCGCGCTTATCGGTCATCACCGACGGCGCCCAGAACACCGTCTCGCGATAATCGTCACGCGTGCCGGAGTATTTGGCGTTAAACTTGGGCACGGGGAAGACGCGCACCAGCGCCCAGTCTTGCGCGACGGGTTTAGGAGCCATCATTTTTTCCTGGGCACGGGCGAAATCCTTATCCATCACCACCACCGGCGCGTTGGCTTCCATCGCCATTCCCTTGCCACCCACGCGATCATCGGCGACAATTTTTCCCATAGCGTTTTCCTTTACGCGCTCGCGCCTGGCGCGTCCTACGTCCTGCTCGAGCAGGCCCTGTTTCTCTACAGGCTGTAGTGCGTCTTGCCTGTTGTCACGTGGCTGCTTTGCAGCGAGCGCCGGTACGTTTTTCATCATCGGTCTTACTGGCTCTTGCGCTGGCGCCATAGGCATGGCTTGCGGGGGAGCGGCAAGCGCTCTGACCTCGCGTTCCTCTTGCGGCGCACGTGCACCCGGCAGGGCTTTTTTGAGCTTATCCCACAAGCCGTCTGCCTTCCTATCCACACCCACTGTGGAAGCAATCTGGGTTGGCGGACGCACCACCGGCGCCCATTCAAAGCGCCGGTAGCCGCGCGCGCCCATCAGCAGGTCGAGCGCCAGCGCGCTTTTCGGCTCGGTGAGATCGACATAGAAATTCGGCTCTTCAACCTTGCCCGGCAATTCAGGTTCGAGTAACAGTTTTGAAACAAGGTGGCCGGTTTTATCATCAGCAAAAGCGACAACCGTATCGTCCACCACGGAAAGCGCAAGCTCGGCGGGAACCGGCTTACCATCCGGGTCTTTGGTGGTGATGTTAAGCGCCACCTGGCCGCGCGGCGCGTAGGATTTTTTATCCTGCTCAATCTTCACATCGAGGCGCGCGCGCCGGTTGCGGAAAAACAGCCGCTCGGCGAGCGGATTAAGCTCAGCATCGAAAACCGTCACGCGTGCGACACCGGCGGCGCGCCCAATCGCTGCGTCTTTGGCGGAAAGGTAAACCACTCCTGGCGTATCGTCACCGGCCTCGATGGCGGCGACATCGAGCACGTTCTCGCGCACTGTCGCGGCAACCACCACCTTCTGCTTTTTCGTGCAACGCACTGCGACGCGCAAAGCTTTTTCCTGGCCGTCCAGATCGTCAAAGCTGCGCAGCACGCAACCGTTTTCATCAGGCAGCGGCAGCGCGTATTTTTCCGTCACACCAACTGGGCGCGTAACTTCGGCGCGGTAACTTCTGCCGGTGGCGGGCGTGAATTCCATGCGACCCAAACCGTTCTTATAAGTCCCGAACGTAGCGACCGCATTGCCGAGATCGTCCACCAGACGGCCTTCAACGTCAGCGGGTTTTCCCAGCGGCGTCTTGGCCTCAAAGTAAAGCCGCGTGGGCAAGCCCGAAACCATCTTGCCGCCTTCAGGGAAAAAAGACAGCGCGAGCTTTTTCATCACAATGGGAATGGATTTGGAAACCGATTCCGTAATGCCGCCGTCTTCCACCAGAATCGTGAGCAGACCGTCGCCCGCTTCTATTGTCTTCGGCAGATCAAACTTCACCAGTGCATCGCCGTCGGCGTTGGTGGTGGTTTTGACGCGCGGCAATTCAACACCATCAACAGTGGCAACCGCAGTCAGCACCTTACCGCCCAGCGCCTCGCCGGTGGGGCGCTTGACCTCGATAGTGGCGCTGACCTGGTCGCCCGCACCATAGGCTTTTTTCACAAACTCAAGTTTCTTTTTAAAGCGCGGCGCCTCATAAGCCGAAACGATCACGCCGCGCTCGGCACGCTGACCATCGCCGCTGGTGGCGCGCAGCGTGTATTCACCGCCTTGCACGTCGGCGGGAAGTTCAAAGTCATTGGTTGCGCTACCGGCAGTGACGTGCAATCTTTTCTTCAGCACCGTCGCGCCCTTGGGCGAGACCAGCTCGACCGTGGTCTGCGCGACGTCGGCGCCGCTCAACGCACGTGCTTTGAGGTCCCAGGTCTTAAACCAGATGGTCTCGCCCGGTTTGTAGAGCGGCTTATCGACCTGGAGATAAAGACGACGACCGACGTTGCCGTCAAAGTAAGCGGAAATAAGCCGCGGCAAATCTTTCACCTGCGGGCCATCCTGGCGCGCGGATGCAGCGGGAGCGGGCTCGGCCTTCAGCGGCGGCTGGATTGCCTTGCCCTGGAAAATGACCGGCTCATCCGCTTGCCCAAAGCTGGCGGGGGACGCCAATCCGGCGAGCAAAACGCTGAGAGATGCAGCAGTGATAGATGCAGGAATACGTTTGTTCATGTTTTTCTCCGTTAGTAGGCCATCCACACCCGTTAAACGGACTATAGATTGAAAAGGGGTTAAGGCGGGTGGAATTTTTTTGGGAGCAGGCAAACGAGATGGACAAAACTTGATAGGATACGACCATGGAAATCAAGCCGATTAAAACTGATGCCGAATACCGCGCCACACTGCGCAAAATTGAGCGTCTATTTAATACGCCGGACGGAACACCAGCAGCGGATAAACTGGAAATTTTAGTTCTGCTGGTGCAAAACTACGAAGCCAAACATTACTTGGGAGAAATGTAGCGCGAAAGGCAAGTTCTGGTCAGAAGAAGACGGTCGAGCATTTCCCCGATCGCCATTGTTGATCTGTATTATTATGCATCTGCGGACAGACTACGTCAGAGCATGCACAATGAATCAAACAGTTTTTGCTCATCGATATATCCTGATAATTTCAGTAGTCCTGGTCGGCCGGTTTGGTGTGTAAAGAGCGCAAGTGTCTAAAGTGATTTCTAAACTTTCGCTCAACCTGACCAGCACGAAAATACGCGCTTGCCGGTTTGTGTTGACGCGCGCGATTGATGAGCCTGCCACACACAGCCTTAAATAACAAACAACTCATCATGCGTCAGCGTTCTCATATCCTCTCGATCATCCTCCTCGCAGCAGGTCTGGCGATCGCCTCGGCACAGCCACTCGACGTGACTGCGCAGAAGCACCCCGACGTCGTTGCTGCAAAGGTTCAATCCCGTAACGCCGATACATTCGACTTTGATGTCACGGTGTCCTCAGCCTACGACACGCCGCAGCGCTATGCAGATGCCTTCCGCGTAGTCGGTAAAAGCGGCATAGTCTACGGGGAACGCGTGCTGTTACATGACCACGCTGATGAGCAGCCGTTTACGCGCGACCTTCACGGGGTAAAAATTCCCAAAGATGTTCGAACCGTCCTAGTTCAGGCGCGTGATCAGAAGTTCGGCTATGGCGGCAAAACCGTCGAAGTCGCCCTTCCTGGACGCTGAAGCGCAGCGCCCGCGCGCCAATAAACAACGTGGACAAACAACAATATACTTACGGCGTCTTTTATCCACTCCACAATTTTCATCTCCCTATGAACTCTTTCCACGCAAGACTTCATGCGCAATTGCTCGTGTTTTGCGCATTACTGCTCACCGCCGTTTGCATTCCATCGCTCGCGACAGCAGAACCCTCGGTAGAGGAAATGGTCGATGCTTTGACCAGCAAGCAAAGCGCACAGCCGCTTCTCGGCGGGCTGAAGAGACGTGGACTCGACACCAGCGGTGCAACGCCAGCGGCTGGACGGCTGCAGTTGTCGGTGCAGTTTGAATTTGCCTCGGCGAATATCACTGCGCAAAGCCGCGATCTGTTGACCAAACTCGGTACTGCTATGAATTCGCCTGCGCTGGCGGGACAGCGCTTTCGCATCGAGGGGCATACCGATGCGATTGGCGATGCGCAGGCCAATCTGCGTTTGTCCGAGCGACGCGCGCACAGTGTGCGGCAATTTCTGCTGAGCAATGGCGGCGTGCAGTCGGCGCGCCTGTCCGCAGTGGGCAAAGGCAGCAGCGAGCCATTCGATAGCGCCAACCCGAAGGCGGCGGTGAATCGACGTGTCGTTGTGGTGGCGCTGGACGATGCAGCATCGGGTTCCGACGCACCTGCGCCCGCACCAGCGGCTACAGCGGCAGCGCCTGCGGCGACCAAAACCCAAACCTTGAGCGCCGGAGTGGTCCGGCAATTGCAGGGTGCAGTGTCGTTGACTCACGCCAACAAAACCACCGCCATGGGGCCGGGAGAGGTGTTGCGCGAAGGTGACACGATTTCGACTGCTACCGGCGCGTCGGTGCTGGTGCAACTGGAGGACGGCGCCAAACTGCTGGTGCGGCCGGGCACCACAGTCAGCTTGAACCGCATAGTCAACAGCGGCCCGCTGGACAGACTCAGTCATTCCATCGCGCTTGCTCTGGGCGCGATTCGCTATGTGACCGGCTCGGTCGGCAAATCCCGCCCGCAGGCGGTGCGCTTCACCACCCCTAACGCCACCATCGGCATCCGCGGCACCGACATCGAAATCGTCCACACGCCGAAGCGACGTAGCGCGCAGGAATCAGGCACCTATGTGCGCGTCAACAGCGGCGCAATTGAACTCGACGGCAACGATGGCTCGAAGGTATCGCTGACGATGAATGAGCAGGCTTTTGCCGGCGCGCAAGGGCCGAAGCTGCGCGGCGGAGAGCGCGCACCCGCAGCTAGAAAACTGGATACACCAGCCAACGTTTTTTCAAGCGGCGATCTCGATGCGTTGCTTGATGCGCCATAGCACCGTTACCCGAAAAAAAGTAGTGCGTAGGGCGGACCTGTCCGCCGACCATGCCTGTGTGGTGCTGACGTTTTGGCGGACAGGTCCGCCCTACGCCTAAATCCAAAACCGCTGTTGGCCGCGTCATACGGCTACATGAACCCAATTCGGACTTAGGAGATAAAAATGGATTTTGGCGAAACGATGATAGCGGGCTTGTCAGTCACTCTGGCAATGGGTATGCCAATCATGCTAGTCGGGATATTTCTTTGGTACAAATTGCGCAAAACGCGCATGATTCACGAAACCGCAAAGCAGATGGCGGAAAGGGGCCAGCCAGTCCCGCCCGAATTATTCATGGGCCCTGACAAGCCATTTTCAGACTTGCGCCGCGGCGTGGTGCTGGTGGCGCTCGGCCTGGGCCTGGCTTTGTTTATGTATCAGTTGGATAAACCCTGGAGCCTGGGACTGATTCCCCTTTTCATGGGAGCGGGCTATTTGGTGGTATGGAAGCTCGATACGGGTAAAGCGAAAGACCAAGGGCCTACCACCTAATCATCTAACCCCTGACTTTTTTGCGACCATGCCATCCGCCCGTCGTCACGCCGACGACTCCGCTGGGTTTGCCGACAGCGACCTGATCGGGCGCATGCTGCTGCGCGAAGACCGCCATGCGTTTGCGGAGCTGGTGCGACGTCATCAATCGCAGTTGCGCGCGTCGCTGCGCAAGATGACCGGTGGCAACATCGAGCTTGCGGATGACATCGCTCAGGAAACATTTATCTTGGCCTGGCGAAATATCAGATCGTTTCGCTATGAAGCAAAATTTTCGACCTGGCTCTACCGCATCGCGTTTAATGCCTTGCAATCGGAAGTGCGCAAGAAACACGAGCTGACGATGGATGTAGAAAGTATGCCGGGGCCGGAAGCGCTCGCACCCGAATCGGAACACACCGGCATGCAGCGCGACCTCGCGCGCGCCATGGAGTGCCTCACCGATGGCGAACGCAATGCCATCTTACAGTGCTATTACAACGATCTTTCTCATGAGGAAGCGGCGTATGTGCTTGGCATCCCGCTCGGCACAGTCAAAACCAATATACTGAAGGCCAAGGAAAAGCTGCGCGCTAAGCTGAGCGCCTATGCGTCGCAGTCCAATGCGGGCCAAGGAGTTGCAGCATGAATATCATCAAAGACCCTATCGACGAATTGTTGAAATCTGATGCAGCAGTGCAGCGCGATCAGTACATCGATGACGCCGGCTTCACCTTGCGTGTGATAAATAACCTGCCCGCCGCATCGCGAATTTCGCCTGCTATGCGCTTCGCTATTCCATTTGCTTTCGCCTTGTTGGCGGCAACATTCGTTGCGCTCTTTGCCGGTGGCGGAAATTTTCTGGTGGAAGCAGCTATGGATATTGCAACCAACAACATGTCGAAATCCGCGTTCGCGTTTGTTGCGATTGTCAGCATCATCACCGCAGTCTCGATCATGGCGGCTAACGATAGCTGATTTTGAGAATTCCTTAATTTGCGACAGCCCCACCCTCACCCTAACCTCTCCCGCCCAAGCGGGAGAGGGAGTTTCTCCCTCTCCACCGGAACGGGGGAGAGCGAACGTAGGATGGGTTGAGCGCAGCGATACCCATCAATCAATCAACCACATCCTCCCGCTCCCTGTAATCCAATTCCCCACCCGTATCTCCCGCCCAATCTTAAGGCAAAATACCAGCACTTAGCGTGGTGGTGATGGAGGCTTGGTGGGGATGATGGAGACGGTGATGGGTATCGCTGCGCTCAACCCATCCTACAACTGATTTGTCCTTCCCGCGAAGCCTGTCCTCAACCTGATCGGGTGGCGGGAATCCATGTTCTGCTAGAAAAAAAGTTCCCCGCTGTAGCCTGCCCTCGAATGCCTTAATCGGGAGCGGGGATGACACTTGTTTGGAGGTTCTGGAAATAGTTTCACATCGGCTTGAATCGCACCCCCGGCAATGGAGCTTCCAACTGCAAAATTTTAGGCTTGACTAAAAATGAGCAGCAAGATGAATTTGCATGGAAGTTAACGGGATACAAATAGGAGGTTGATTTGGTCGGCTTCATGCGCTAAGGTTGACGCCGTCTATATCACGTAGGCCTAACTGAAATCATGAACCCCTATAAGCCGCCGAAGTCGCTACCGAAGGCCAGTGCCCAAGTGTTCGGGCCTGTTGCAACAACAGGCGTCAGTTTCTTCGCGGGGATCATGAGCTACTACGTGTATCACTACCTGTCAGGCATTTTTGGCGCGTGGGCCTGGCCGCCCTTCTTGAAATCTGCGGCACGCCTGTACAAACCGATCACCATTCCGGCTATGGATTTGCTGATTCTAGGCACCCCGATAGTCTTCGCCTACGTGGTTGTTTCGTATGCGTTGTTTAAGGTTATCCGAAGCAACGCAAGAGGCGTGCTCATTGCATTCTGTCTAGGGTGGCTAGTACCTGCGCTTGTTGTCGTAAGCTTTGGCGAGTATAAAAGTCCAGGCATATTTTTCGACTCATGGTCGAAATGGCCGCATGTGGCTATGCTCATGTTCTCCCCGCTAATTGGGGTATGGTTGGGATTTCGGCTCTCGTTCATGCGGGATCGTGGCGCGGCGCGTGCGACCTAACCAATTAATAATGAATGATAAACTTTTACCCTATTTTTGTGTTCAGGACGAGAAATCTGGTTTTGCCGTGGTGCGTCAAGCACATCGTTAGCGACAGTTACTTTCAGCGTTAGGCTTCCATATGACGTACACACTCTATGGCTCTCGCGGTTCCGGTTCGGCAGCTATCGAGATGGCGCTGCGCGTTTGCGGCCTGCCCTACAGGCTAGTCCGTGCCTCAACCTGGGAGTCGGATTCTGCGATCAACGACCTGGCTCGCGTAAACCCGCTTCGCCAAATTCCAACTCTCTTGCTTCCGGATGGCACGGTCCTGACCGAGAGTGCTGCTATGCTCATTTACCTCGGCCTCGTTGCTGGTGAAGGCAAGTTGCTTCCGGAATCGCTCAGCGCCAAGGCACAGGCCATTCGTGGACTCGTCTTCATTGCAGCGAATTGCTACTCCGCCATCGGAATCAATGACTATCCTGAACGGTGGACCACAGCCACAACCAAACCCGCTCAAGAGAAGGTGCGCCAAGGTGCACGCCGCCAACTAAATAGGAACTGGGAGGTCTTTGCAGACAGTTTCCCCGGCCATCCCTTCCTCTCCGGCGCCACTCCAGGCGCACTCGACTTTCTTGCCGTTGTCGTGTCCAAATGGGCGGGCACTCGGGCGCACCTCTCCAAGAAACGGCCTCGTCTCCTAAAAGTCTTGCAAAGCGTGGAGGCA
>JAYWAM010000226.1:0-12798 GCA_043782425.1 Betaproteobacteria bacterium | reverse complement strand
ACGCCGCTTTTTTCAAGACGCGACACGTCGCGCCAAAAGCAAAGCGGCGTCGTGCCGCCGCACTCCAAATCTATTGCATTTTCACCGAGGTGACATCCAGCCAGTTATCTGCGCGGTGCTGCACCTGCATGTTGGCGCGCGAAACCCAGGGAATCATTTGCAGATGTAACGGAATGTGCAGCACTTCATCGTGGTGAATCTGCATGGCCTGCAAAATCATCGCCTGGCGTTTCTTGGTATCAATTTCACCTTCTATGCTGTCGATGAGAGCGTCGAGTTTGGCATTTTTGTAGTTGCCCCAGTTATAGTCGCCTGCGCCCTTGTCGTTGCGGCTGTGCAGCACCGGTTTCAAAGTGAAAATGGGATCGGTGGTTGAGCCGCCCCAGCCCAGCATGTAAAGGCTGGTGTCGAGTTTATGTGTCTTGGGAAAATAGTTGGCCTTGGGCATGGCGTTGACTTTGACGTTCAGTCCGATCTTGGCCCACATGCCGGCCAGTGCGACGCAGATTTTCTCGTCGTTGCGGTAGCGGTCGTTAGGGCAATCCAGGGTCACGGCAAAACCTTTTGCGTAGCCGGCTTCGGCAAGCAGTTTCTTCGCTATTGCAGGGTCGTAAGGGTGGCGTTTGTCCATCGCATCGGGTATGCCGGCGGCTTTGACTGCTGGTAAATTGATGGCAGTGGGCACAGACAGCCCGCGCATTACGCTAGACTTGAGCGCGTTCACATCCACCGCCTGGTACAAGGCGAGGCGCACGCGCAAATCCTTGAAGGGATTTTTTCCCTTAACGTCGGAGTAAAGCAGCTCATCGCGCGCCTGATCCATGCCGATAAAAATGATGCGGTTTTCCTGCCCTAGCCAAACTTTGAGGTTCTTGTCCTGGCCCAGTCTGGCAAGGTCTTGTAGCGGCGGATCGAGAATAAAATCGGTTTCACCCGAGAGCAGCGCGGCAATACGCGTGCCGTCGGCTTTGATGGGACGATAGATGATGTCGTCCACATTGCCGCTGAAGCGTCCAGCGGCGATGCCCCACCAGTTGGGATTTTTCTTCAGCACCGTCTTCACGTCCGGGTCGCGCGACACGAGGATGTACGGCCCGCTTCCCATAGCGTTGCGCGCGGCGAAGGTTTCCTCTTTGTTGGTGTAATCCTGCGGCTTGACCACATTGTTTTTCTCGCACCACGCTTTGCTGAGTATGAACAGGCTGCCGCTGCCCAACATGTCTAGCATCACTGGATTGGGAAGCGGTGTGGTGAACTCGACCGTATAGTCGTCAATCTTGCGCGGCTTGCCGACGGCCTGCGCATAGACGCGCATTTGCGAAGTGAGGAGCTGCGCGCGCTCTATGGAAAACACCACATCGTCGGCGGTGAGCAGCGTGCCATCGTGAAATTTGACGCCTTTGCGCAGATTGAACACCCACAGCGTCGGGCTGGTCTGTTGCCATGATAGTGCTAGCTCTGGGATGAGCTTCAAATCCTTGTCGCGTGTGAGCAACTGCTCGTAAATATGGCCGTTCACCGAATTATTGAATGACTCGTTTTGCGAATGTGGATCGTGGGTGAGGACGTCGCCCTGGCTGGACCAGCGCAGCGTTTTGGCGTAGAGCGCAGGCGCGAAAGCCAGCGCCAGCACGGTTAGCAAAGAAGTGAGAGTACGGCGCATGGGAATGTTCCTATATTGGTTGAGCAGGCACTGATAGTATTACCACTAAGTACACAAAGTACACCAAGAAACCCTTTGTGATCTTGGTGTGCTTTGTGGTAATCGTTTTTTCGCCTGTGTGCGCCAGGGCGAGTGCACTATAATTGCCCGGAATGCAAAAAATCGCAACCTCAAACTATGTCCCCCCTACGCTACTCCATCCGCCCCAAGCATCCTGCTGCGCATTTGTTTGAGGTCACGCTCACGCTGAGCGATCCCGATCCCGCCGGACAGCGTTTCATGTTGCCGGTGTGGATTCCCGGCAGCTACATGATCCGCGAGTTCGCGCGCCACATTGTCACACTTAAAGCCAAGGGCGAGGGCAGGGCGCTTCAATGCGAAAAAATCGACAAGGCGACGTGGCGGTGTGAAGCCGCGTCCGGTGCAATAACGCTGAGCTATGAAGTCTATGCGTGGGATTTGTCGGTGCGCGCGGCGCACCTGGACCAGACACACGGCTTCTTCAATGGCGCCAGCGTTTTTTTGCTGCCGCTGGGCAGGGAACAGGCGCCGTGCGAAGTGGAGATTTTGCCGCCTGCGCACGACGCAGTACAACAGGCTGAAGCCTGGCGCGTTGCCACAGCGCTGCCGCGCGCAAGCGCCAAAGAGTGGGGCTTCGGCAGTTATCGCGCGCGTAACTACGATGAGTTGATCGACCACCCGGTAGAAATGGGATGTTTTAGTAGCGCCAGCTTTACAGCTTGCGCGACGCCGCACCATATCTGCATCAGCGGAAAACATAGCGCCGACCTTGAGCGCCTGTGTCGTGATGTGCAGAAAATTTGCGAATACCAGATTGGCTTGTTCGGCGCGCCCGCGCCCATGGAGCGTTATGTGTTTCTGGTCATGGCAGTGGGCGAGGGCTATGGCGGCCTGGAGCATCGCGCCAGCACTGCTCTGCTGTGTTCGCGCTGGGACCTGCCTCTGGCCCATGAGGCTAAGGTGAGCGAGGGTTACCGACGTTTGCTCGGGCTGGTGTCGCACGAATACTTTCATACCTGGAATGTGAAGCGTATCAAGCCGCAAGCGTTCATGGCATACGATCTGGCGCGCGAAAACTATACGCGGCAGTTGTGGGCTTTTGAGGGGCTGACTTCGTATTACGACGATCTCACATTAGTGCGCAGCGGGCTTATCGACGAGCATTCCTATCTTGAGTTGCTGGCGGAAAACATCGGGCGCGTGCTCGCCGAGAGCGCCAGGTTCAAGCAAAGCGTGGCCGAATCGAGTTTCGATGCGTGGATCAAGTACTACCGCGCTGATGAGAATGCGCCCAACGCCGTGGTGAGCTATTACCGCAAGGGCGCAATGATAGGCCTGGCGCTCGATCTGCTGTTGCGCCGTGACAGCGGCGGCAAATGTTCGCTCGACGATGTGCTGCGCGCGCTGTGGAGCGAATACGGCGTCAAGGAAATCGGCGTGCCCGAGGGCGGCGTTGAAGCAATGGCCGAGCGTGTAAGCGGCTTGGATCTGAAGCAGTTTTTTGCCCGCGCAGTGTATGGCACAGAGGATATCGATATTGCCGCCTTGTTCAAGGATTTCGCCATCGACATGACATTGCGCCCCGCCAGTGTGAAAAAAGCAGGGGATCGCATCGAAGCCTCGCTGGGCGCGAAAACCGGCGGCGGCAGTGACGCCGTGTTGTTGCACGTAAACGACGGAGGCGCAGCACAGCGCGCCGGTTTGTCCGCAGGCGATGTGGTGATGGCGCTCGATGGTCTGCGCGTTAACGCCGCCACGCTCGACAAACGCATTGGTTCTTATGCTCCGCAATCATGTGTCGTCTTGAGCATTTTTCGTCGCGACGAACTCATGACCTTCAAAGTCACCCTGCTGCCGCAGCCCGCCACCACCTGCGTGCTGATGACGAGGTTGGAACCGGCAGCTGACAAGGCTGCAAGGTTGGCGTGGCTGGGCGCCGGTCCGTAGGGTGGGCACGTTTTTGTGCCCACGCGGTTAGCTGACAGAGGCGTGGCGATTCCGTAGGGTGCGCTTGCGCACCATTACGAATGGTGCGCAAGTGCACCCTACGGCGCTGGGCGCTGTGTTATTGGTAGGGCGGGGAGTTTTTTGTGCTCACGCTGGAATATGATTGATGCAACCGCGTGGGCACAAAAACGTGCCCACCCTACCCGACTTTGTGGGTGAATTCATTTCTGGAGAAAAAATTATGCTATCCGAGGTGCAATCGCTGGTCGTTGAAGTGCGCGGCCTGTTGTTCGAGTATCCGGGGGTGCGCGCGCTTGACGATGTGTCATTCAACATTGAACGCGGCAGCGTCACCGCGCTTGTCGGGCCCAACGGCGCGGGCAAGACCACGCTGTTGCGCTGTATCGCGGGGCTGGAGCGCCCGATGTTAGGCGCCATCCGCGTTGCGGGTATAGACGTGCTCGAAGCGCCGCGCGAGTCGCATCGCAAGATGGGCTATCTGTCCGATTTCTATGGTTTGTACGAGACGCTCAGCGTGCGCCAGAGTCTGAGTTATGCCGCAGCGGCGCAGGGCGTTGCCGAGCATGAAATAGACGCCCGCGTGGAGAAGACCATCGGCCGCCTGGGTCTTACTGATCGTCTGGAGACCAAAAGCGGTGCCCTGTCGCGCGGGCAGCGGCAGCGTGTCGCAATCGGACAGGCGCTGGTGCATCAGCCTGAAGTGCTGATATTCGATGAACCGGCTTCCGGGCTGGACCCCGAAGCGCGTCACGATCTGGCGCAACTGTTTCTGGCGCTCAAGGCCGAAGGCATGACCTTGATTGTTTCTTCGCATATCCTCGCCGAGCTCGATCAGTATTGCTCGCACATGCTGGTGATGCGCGCCGGGCGCATCATAGAAAACAAACTTTTGTCGGGTACTGCGGAAGAGACGCGACGCGTGCGCATTGTATTTTCCGACCTGGTCAGCGGCATGGCGGGCAGGCTTTCTGCGCTAGGGCTGGATGTTCTGGAAAGCGGAGAGCACCAGATGTTGGTGGCGCTCGCGGGTGTGCAGGATTTGCTCGCTGCGCAAAGCGCGTTGTTGCGCAAGCTGGTCGAGGCGGGATTGCCGGTGGCGAGTTTCGCTGTCGAGCGCGAGAACCTGCATGAATCGTATTTGCGCACACTTGATATTTCACGCGACAAGAAATCAGGCAAAACCCAAGGAGAAGCCACATGAATCCAGAACTGCGCCGCAACTTGTGGCTGGAAATTTCAATGCATCGCCTGATCGCCATGCCGGCGGTGCTGGGTCTGGGCTTTGTGGTCATCGCATCGCTCGGGAAAAGTGACTGGCGCGAGGGCGTTGCCTGGACAGCGGCCATGGTGTTTTTTGCCTTGACGCTGTTCTGGGGCGCACGCCTGGCGGGCGAAGCGATTAGCGACGAAGTGCGCGGCAAAACCTGGGATCTGCAACGCATGTCAGCCATTCCTCCCTGGAGCATGACCTGGGGCAAACTCTTAGGCGCAACGCTATTCACCTGGTACGGCGGGCTGATTTGTCTGATGGCATTTCTTTACGCCTCGCTTTCGATGTCTGCGCCTCGCTTTGGCGGCATCAAAGGGGTGATTGCGCTGGCGGCTTGCGGCGTGCTGCTGCACGCTGCGGCGATGGCCGCCACCTTGCAAGCGGCGCAAAAGGGCTGGGTGGCGACTAACCGCTGGTCCACGTTCATGTTGGTGTTGTTGCTGCTCATGATTGGCCCCGGACTCAGCAGTTTCGCCACCCAGAATGAGATGTTGTCGTGGTATGGAATAGAGATGGCGCATCTGGATTTTATAACGGCATCGCTTGTTGTCTTCGCCGCCTGGGCGGTATTCGGCGCTTACCGCGCCATGTGCCAGGAATTGCAATTACGCACCACGCCCTGGGCCTGGGGTGCTTTCGCACTTTTTCTCACGGGTTATTTTGCCGGGTTCGCGCTGAGCCGCCCCTCCGCAAGCGGCAACGCGTTGAGTTATGTGTGCGTCAGCGGCCTGATGGTTAGCTCTGTACTCACTTATATCATTCTATTTTCCGAACCCACCGGCCCGATGGTGTTACGCCGCATACTGCTGCGCCTGCGCGTGCGCCAATGGCGCCGCGTATTCGAGGAAATGCCGTGCTGGCCCGTCACTTTTGCCTTGTCGGTGCTGTTCGCGCTGGGCAGCATGACAGCGGCAGGAACACTCGAAACAGGATCAGACGATTGGTTGCATAAGGCAGCAGCCATGCCGCTGGTATTCGTATTCCTGCTGGCGCGCGACATCGCCATTCTGCTGTTTTTCTCCTTCGCCAAACAGGCGCGGCGCGCGGAAGCCACCGCCGTGCTTTACATCGTGTTGCTTTACTGGCTGTTGCCAGGAATTTTCAACATGATGGATTTGAATGTCGTGGCTGAAATCATTCTGCCGGTGTTGATGGATTCTGCGATGGGTATTCTGGTGGCGGCATTGCAGGCGGCGGGGGTTATCGCCCTGTGCGTGGCGCGCTGGCGCAGAAACTTTGCCGGGGAGAAGAATGGCGGGATGGTGAGCGCTGCCTAAGAACGACGATTGCGTTGGAAAGTAGTCTGACAACGCTCTATAATCAAAAGTGTGCATTCGACTACAAAGGCGGCAGACATGACGCAATCAGTATCCATTCGGCTCGATGATGAAGTCCTGAACAAGCTGGACAAACTTACCAAAGCCACAGAGCGCTCACGTGCATGGCTCATGGCGCACGCAGTAGAGCAATACGTTGAACACGAAGCCTGGCAAATCGAGGCCATTCAGAACACGCTGGATAAAATCAGAAGCGGCAAGTCAAAATTCGCCAGCGATGAAGAAACCGCGCGCTGGCTGCAAAGTTGGGGTAGCGAAAAGGAACTAAAAGCGCCGAAATGCAAATAAGGTGGCACGCAGACGCCATCAGCGATCTGGTGGCAATACGGCGCTATATTGCACTGGATAATCCGCAGGCCGCGCAGCGCATAGCCGCTAAAATTCTGGGGCGCGTTAATTCGCTTAAGGCGCACCCGTTGCTTGGCAAAGTCGGACGCATCCACTCCACGCGGGAGATCGTTGTCATCGGCACGCCCTACACTGTTATTTACTTGCCGCTGCCTGACACAATTACTATTCTGCGTGTTTTTCATCAAGCGCAGATGTGGTAGATCCGTAGGGCGGAAAAGCGCAGCGCCTTCCGCCGTATGGAAACCTGTAGCGAATCTTGACTGGGCAGGGTGGTGACATTGAATGCTGGTGAACGATATGAATAGGCAAAAAATGAAGCGAAGTTTCTTATGGCGGAAGGCGCTGCGCTTTTCCGCCCTACATTGCGGTTCAATATCCAACACACTGCGCTGCGTAGCGTTGCTGATAGCAACGTTGCTGGCCGGCGCCAGTCAGGCTGATAGCGGCGCAAAACCCAGGCAGGCGGCGCACGCAAAACATTACATGGTGGCCGCAGCGCATCCCCTGGCGGTTGCAGCGGGCATCAAGATGCTCGAAAAGGGCGGCAGCGCCATCGATGCTGCCATCGCCACTCAGTTGGTGTTGAATCTGGTCGAGCCGCACGCTTCGGGCTTGGGCGGCGGGGCGTTCATGTTGTTCTACGATAAAAAAGCCGACGCGATACGCGCCTATGACGGGCGCGAAACCGCGCCCGAGGCCGTGACGCCAACACTGTTTACCCAGCCCGATGGCAAGCCGATGGATTTTAACGCCGCCGTCATTGGCGGACGTTCGGTCGGCGTACCTGGCGTTGTGCGCCTGCTTGAGCTGGCGCATGCACGCCACGGCAGGCTCGCGTGGGCCACGCTGTTTCAGCCTGCCATCGACATCGCGGAAAAGGGCTTTCCCCTATCGCCAAGGCTTCATGCTTTCCTGCAACAAGACGAGGGGCTGCTACGTGATCCTATAGCCAAGGCGTATTTTTTCACCCCGGATGGTAAACCCAAAGCGTCCGGCACGTTACTGAAGAATCCCGAGTTCGCGCGCACGCTGCGCGCTTTGGCGGCGCGCGGCGCTGAGGCATTTTACAGCGGCGGCATCGCGCGTGACATCGTTGCGGCAATACGTAATCATCCCTTCAATCCTGGCATGATGACTGAGCAGGATCTGAAGACTTACCGGGTGCGCGAAGTCGAAGCGCTGTGCGCGCCCTACCGCGCATATCGCGTGTGCAGCATGCCGCCTTCATCTTCCGGGGGCATTGCGGTGCTACAGATACTGGGCATGCTGTCGCGCTTTGACATGGCGGGTGTGCACCCCGGTTCCGTCCTGGCGTTGCATCTGATTTCCGAGGCCGAACGCCTGGCCTTTGCGGATCGCAATCGCTATGTGGCCGACGACCGCTTTGCCGAGGTGCCGACCCAGGGATTGCTGGACGCGGCTTATCTGGCCGAGCGCTCCAGGTTGATAAGCGAGGACAAATCCCTGGGCATTGCCACGGCTGGTGTGCCCCCGGGAAGCAAGCTTGGCCTTGCCGACGATGTGGTGGACGAAGCGTCCGGCACCAGTCACATTTCCATCATAGATCGCGACGGCAACGCGCTGTCGATGACCACCACCATCGAGTATGGTTTTGGCAGTCACATCATGGTGCGCGGCTTCCTGCTCAACAACCAGTTGACTGATTTTAATTTCCTGCCGCTGGAAGATGGCGTGCTCGTCGCCAACCGAGTCTATCCAGGCAAACGCCCGCGCAGTTCGATGGCGCCCTCGCTGGTATTTGACAACGGCGGCAAGCTCTACATGGTCGTCGGCTCACCCGGCGGCAGTCAGATTATCGGCTATGTGGTCAAGACCTTGATCGCAACGCTTGATTGGGGAATGGATATGCAAGCGGCGATTGACCTGGCGAACTTCGGCAGCCGCAATGGTCCGACCGAGATCGAAAAAGTCAAGAGTAACGAAAACGAAAAACTCAGCGGCGCGCTTAAGGCTCTGGGGCACGAGGTGCGCGTTATTGATATGACCAGCGGCATTCACGGCATTGTGAAAACGCAGCAAGGATGGGAAGGCGGTGCGGATCTGCGACGTGATGGGGTTGCTTGGGGGAGGTAAATAAAAAAGGCAAAAGGCAAAAGGCAAAAATCAAAAATCAAAAATTAAAACACACACATCCCCTCTCCCCGTTTTTTGGGGAGAGGGTGAGGGGTGGTGGCAATATCAGTATAATCATGCGGGCAAGATTACCTTTGAATAAATATATTGAATGGTGCGCAAGCGCACCCTACGTGAATTTGAAAAGTTTCTTCAGGAGAAAACCATGCGTTTGATAGCTTTTGCAATAGTGCTTTTCGTGGCTGCATGCGCAGCCGAGACAACGAAATCTGCATCACCCTCTTCACCACCATCTACGCCACCGATATCCGCTGCAAAACCACAAGGAGTTTCAAGCCCCATGACCACTACACCCCCCGCTGCTGATCTGTCGCAACTCACCATCACCGAAGTTACCCTTGGCACTGGCAAGGAGTCGATTTCCGGCAAACCCGCCTCTGTGCATTACACCGGCTGGCTGTATGACGCCAAGGCGCCTGATCTCAAGGGCAAGCAATTCGATTCCTCGCGCACACGCGGCGCGCCGTTCGAATTCACGCCTGGCGCCGGTCAGGTCATCAAGGGCTGGGAGCAGGGCGTGCCGGGCATGAAAGTCGGCGGCAAGCGCGTACTCATCATCCCGCCGCAACTGGGCTACGGCGCGCGCGGTGCAGGCGGCGCCATTCCGCCTAACGCGGTGCTGGTGTTCGATGTCGAGTTAATGGATGTGAAGTAACGCTGTTTGTGCTAGCTGCCCGTCATTCGTCATCAAAAGTTCGGCTGAGCACGCGCTCCATATCGCGGCGGTTTTTTTTGCTCGGTCGGCCCTTGAAGAGCGGCGGCGGCAGGTCGCGTAACTCTAACGCCAGCTTTTCGCGCGCCGCGCTGCTTTGCGCACTTTCCTGGTAAAGCAAGCGCGCCTCCGTTGCTGGGCCGCGACGCTCGGTGACGCCAATGACCTGGAAGGTAAATTCATAGGGCGGCTTGCGCAGAAAAATCTCGTCGCCGGGCTTGATGGTTTTTGCCGGTTTGGCGCGCTCACCGTTGACGTGCACTTTGCCGCTCGCGATTGCGTCAACCGCAAGTGCGCGTGTCTTGTAAAAACGCGCGGCCCAGAGCCACTTATCCAGCCGCATGGCTAAGCGTCAGACTTACGCAAAGTTGCTCAGGATTTGGATAGCCGCGACGAAAATAGCGTCATCGGCAGCGCGGTTCCGGTATCAAACTCCGCACCTGCCAGCACGCCGGCGCGGGCGATTTCTGCGGCGCTTTTCTTGCTGTCGTAGAGCATGTACATGGCGCCGAGCGCGAAATCGCGCCCCGATCCAATGGCCCAGAACTGCTCAAATTCGAATACTTCGCGCATCGAATACACCCCGAAAATGCCGCTCGAATTGACGATCAGCGTGGTGAGCTGGCTCGATTCATAAGGATCGTCTTCCTCTTCCTTGGGATTGAGGAAGGCCTCTTCTTTCAGGATGGGATGGATTTTGCGAAAGCTCTCGAAAATCTGCGCTCTGCCGAGAAAATCAAAGTCGGGATTGCGCTGCAAAATATTTTCCAACACGAGCTGGTGCGCCGCACTGCCGGCCACGCCGAAGTAAGTGTTCTTGTGCTTCAGTATCTTGTCCGGCGCAGCATCGTGGCTGGCGGCAAGGCGCGTGCCGCCGAAAGTGGTGAGCGAATCGCCGGCAATGACGGCGCTGCCGCCTTTTTTGACTACGACTATGGTGGTCATTTTTCCCTCTAAAGCGCTAAAACCTCTTATTTTACGCTTACGCGCCAACAATCCTTGCTCGGGATCATTGCATCGCGCCCCGATAACGCTTTAGCGCCCCCTTACGACCAACGCCACGCCCAGCGCGGTTACCGCCATTCCGGCCAGGGCGGTTAAGGTGAGCTTCTCATCAAAAAGTACAAAGGCCATTGCAGCGGTCACTGGTGGCGTCAGAAAAAACAGGCTTGCCACTTTCGTTGCTGCGCCCTTGCGTATCAACAGGTAGAGCAGGGTGATAGCGCCGAGCGACATCACCAGCGTAGCCCAGCCGAGCGCAAAGATGAACTCACCGCTCCACGTTACCGCGCGCGTTTCTAGCACCAATGCGCCAAGCCAGAACAGCACGCCGGAGGCGGCGAACTGGATCATCCCGCCTGAGCGCAGATCCATATTCGCACAGTAACGTTTTTGGTAGAGCGTACCCGCAGTGATGCCAAGCAGCGCCCCAACGCAAAACGCCAGTCCGGCTGGGCTGGCGATTTCGCTACCGGTTTTGGCGGAAACGACCAGTGCAACACCGACAAAACCAAGGCCCATGCCGCTCCACTGGCGGGTTGAAAGGCGTTCGCCGAACAAGGGCTTGGCAAGAAACGCGATAAGGACAGGTTGAAGGCCGGCGATGAGTGCAATTTGGCCGAGCGGAACTTTGTGCGCCACTGCCGAGAACACGCCGCCAAGGTAGATGCCGTGCAACAGCAATCCCGCTATGGCCGCATGAGCCATGTCGCGCCAAGACGCAGGCCACGGCGCGCCCATCGCCACGCACAGCACCAGCAGTAAAAGCGAGGCAAGCGTCATGCGCAGAGCCAAAAAAGTGAACGGCTCGGCGTAAGGGATGCCCAGACGCGCAACGATAAAACCGCTGCTCCACAGGAAAACAAACAGTGCAGGCGCGAGCCACAGCGCTTGGCTGCTTTGCGCAGCAGGCGCCCTGGCGCTCATTGTCTAACGCCTGGCGCGGTGTTGCGAAACGTCTCAATAAAGGCGCGGTTAAACAACGCCCACAGCACCACCGGGATGAGTGTGGGAAAAATCAGGTTGCCTATTTGGTAGCCCAGTGCGATCGCGTCCAAGCGCCAACCAAACAACCCCGCCTGGGCGGAAACTTCAGGGCCGAACTTCACCCCGACTTGCACTAGCACATCAAAGGCAATGCCCCACGCTTGAAAGGGCAGCAATAAGGCTGCGCCCAGCAACATTTTCTTCCAGCCTGTGCTGCGCCACGTTGGCCACCCTCCGGCGTGCGCGGCGAGCATCAGCGCCACAAAAAACGCCAGTCCATAGGTGTACAGCAGCGGGTTGACCTCGGGCAGCAGCAGCGCGGTCTGTGCCGGAGTCGGGTGCACCTTGATCGTCGTGACAAACATCAGATCGAGCGCCGACTGCTCCACTGCGGTGACGATGCCGGGTTTGAACAGATCCACAAAAATATGCGCCAGCCATCCCGCCAGCCCGGCGTGAGGGCGCGCCACTGCGTACCAAAGCGCGAAGCACGGCGCAAGCCACAGAAAGGTGCGCAGGACGAATCGCCAAAGGATGCTACGCGGCATGGACGGCAGGAGTGGGCGGAGCAGGTGGAGCGGGCGGAGAAGGGGGCGCGGCTAGCCTAGGCAGCGTGCGCATCCAGATCAGCCAGACAATCAGCACGTCGAGCATGATGAGCGCCTGCCACAGATACAGATGCGACCACTCGAACGCTTTCATGTTCCACTGGCCGAGATAAAACAGGCTGATGACGCGCACAATGTTGAGCGTCTGCACCGCAAACAGGCCGACGGCGATGCCGATCAGCTTGTGTTTCCACGGTGCCGGAAAGGCGAGCATGGCGGCGATAAGAATGATAGCGGCCTCAATGCCGTTGCAACCGGCCTCGATGGAAACAGCAAAGCCGTTGGCGGTGCTCTGTAAAATCTTTCCATAGGCAACAACGTGCGCATCGAATAGTGTGACGATGGCCGCGCTGATGCGCGCCAGCGCCTCGGTCCACGGCAGCACCAGCGCATTTTGCACCGGCTGCGTCAATTCGGCGGCGAACAACGCCACCAGAATAATCAGAAAAAGCATAAAGAATCGCGTCATGTACGCATTATGACGCAAAGCGGAAAAACTGATTTGATGGCGCTGGCGCGCCAGTATTCATTTCTGCCAGGGAGTGCGGCGGCAAGACGCCGCTTATCATAAGACGCGGCAGTGAGGGATGGTATGGTGAGCTTTTCCCGAATCGCGATAGAAACGATATTTTTGTAGATACTCTGTTCGTTTGCAAGCTTTTTTTCTGCGATTTTTGCGCTTTCCTGCTCATGCTGGAATAGCGTAAAAGCGGGTGTTATCAAAGGGC